>JACZSJ010000120.1 GCA_022574295.1 Pseudomonadota bacterium | reverse complement strand
CCGTTAACATTGTGAGAAATCAATATCAGTGTTGCTCTGTACAGGTCTTCAATAACAGCAATGTTTTAGACATGAAAATGAAAAAAGCCTGTGTCATTCCAGAAATCCTGCAAGGATTATCTGGAATGATCGCCATGGAGGGTGGGAATGCAATAGAATTGTCTGGAACAATTCTTGCCCAGTTAAATCAATTACTTACTGGATACCGGACAACCGCTACGCAGTTTCCGGCATGACGAAAATGGGTTAACGGGACAGCAGTGATTTTTTGTTTAAAAGTGATTTGAAGCAATTTCCCATGGGATATCCTTCACCATCTTCCAGGATGCATCTTTTCCTAGCATTTCTTCTACCACAGCCCGCCCCGGTTCGATTTCTGGAAGACGTTTATGCAGATTATGCGCATCTGACGCAAGAATAGTGACCCAGCCTTTTTCAAGAATAGTTTTAGCACATTGTTCAGACTGCGGACCAAAATTACCCACCAGTGAGCTGGCTGTTATTTGAAGAAGACAACCTGCCTCAACGAAAGGCTGTAATTTTACAATTTTTCTGAGTATGTCTCTATTACGTTCCGGATGTGCAATCATCGGTATGATATTATGTTCAAACAACCATTTGACCATCTTGTCACTGCCGGGTGGAATATGATCATGCGGGAATTCCAGTAACAAAACTTTTTTCCCTTCAAACTCACCCAAAAATGGCAGCCTTTCTTCTTCGAACAGCGTGAAGATTTCAGGCCCCAGTCGAACTTCGGCTGCCATGCCAATGCTTAATTTTATTTCATATTCAATGAGTGCTTGTTTGAATGCCTGATACGCAGGGCTTATGGAAAAGAGATCATTATCATAACGACCCGGTGTGATGTGGGGAGTCACCACAGCATGTGTAATACCATTCTCAACTGACAATCTGGCTAACTCGATTGAATCACTTAATTCCCTGGGACCATCATCAATCCCTGGAAACAAATGGCAATGGAGGTCAATCATGATGCCTTGTTATTCACTGCAATTTACTTACAAATTATACTCGAGCAGATTGGGGCCTTTGCCCAATGCGAATCTTATTTATAACCATAATAACTGTAATAATTACTATCATAATCACCATATTTTGATTTCTTTTTCGGTGAGACCTGATTTAAGACAGTGCCAATGATATGCGTACCCATGTCAAGCAACTTTTTGACACCCCTTTTTGCTAATTGGTGCGTCGTATTGTCCGCTTTAACCACGAACACCACACCATCAGCAATGCTGGCTAAAACTCTGGGGTCACTCACAGCAACAACAGGTGGACTGTCCATGATAATATAATCGTAATGTTCTTTAAGTTCGTCAATAACAAGTTTGAAACGATTTGAAGAGAGTAATTCCAGCGGGTTAGGGGGCACAACACCAGCGGGCAATATATCCAGACGTTTAATATCGCTCTTATGGATACAATCTGATAACTCAGCATTCATGGAAACAAGTTCAGATAATCCTTTTGCCGTCTCACCTAATTGATATGATTCAGCAACAACGGGTTTTCTCATGTCCGCATCTATCAGTAAGGTCTTCTTCATCTGAGCAACAGCAGCAGCAAGATTTGATGAAACAAGGCTTTTGCCTTCACCCGGTATCGAAGAAGTGACAACGATGACCTTACGTTCATTATCGATATTCGATAACATAATCCCGGTCCTGATTGTACGTATGGACTCAGAAAATCCAGATTTGTAATCATTTGTGAATAAATGCATCGCACGGCGGTTCGAACCCCAAACCTTTATCTTTGGTAATACTCCAAGGACCGGTAGTCGTAATTTTTCTTCCAGGAGGCTACTGTCTTTAAAGGTATTATCCAAATGTTCAATTAACAGCGCCAGACCGATACCAAACAATAATGAAAGTACCAGGGCAATCAGAACGATTCTCTTCCTGTTGGGTTTGTACGGTCCTCGTGGCACAACGGCAGTATCTATAATGCGCGCATTCACCGGTTGCAAATCTCTTGTTGCAGCCGTTTCTTTAAACCGGGTCAAAAAGATTTCGTATAATTGACGATTGGTTTCTACTTCTCGTTGAAGGGCGGCTAATTTGTAACTTATTCTATTTGTATCTCGAGCCTGATTCTGAACCCGATTCTTCGTTCGATTAATCGCCTGATTTAAATGTGATTCTTCGGCCCGGGCTATTTCATATTCTTTAGCAACACTTTGAACGATATTATTAATTTGTTTACGAAGATTAGTATCAACGGTTTTTAATTCAGCGACCACGGCAATCATTTTGGGATGTTTAGGTCCATAACGTTTGGAGAGTTCTGATATTTTTCTTTGTATTGATGCACGTGTTGTATAAGTACTGATAATAAAAGGATGATTTAATACAGCCGGTAGGGATTCGAGTTGTTCAAGCGAATTACCACCCTTGATTGTTCTCACCTGTTGATAAAGCGCTTCGGCTTCTGAACGCTTACGTCTTGCCTCAACCAAATTGTTTGTTAATGTATCAAGTTCCTTGGCTGCCAGACCATTGATACTTCCAACATCAACCAGACTTTCGTTTTCTATAAATTTCTGTAATTGTCTTTCAGATTCTTCAAATTGCTTGCGCAATTCACTGGTTCTACCAAAAATCCAGCTTGTTGCTTTTTGTGTTCTTTCAAGATCAGCCTCAAGAAAACTGTTGATATAAGCTTCAGCCAGCGCATTTGGAATACTTGCGGATAATTCTGGGTACTCAGAATCATAACTAATCGTGATGATTTGAGTGTCAATCAAAAGCTTAATATCCAAACGTCCCATCAGTCCCCCCACAAGAATATTTTTACGCGTGATCTCATCGACAGGCGCTTTGGGTTTATCCTCCTCTACCGAATCATCTGGAAGTAAATTCTTTATCCACTTCACAATATCTATCTTAGCTAAAAATGATTTGGGTTTGTTAGCTGGTAGATATTCAGGATGTTTTTCCAGGTTCAGGAAATCAAATACTTTCATGGCAAGTGCTCTTGATCTGAGGATATGTATTTGCGTTTCATAGTATTCCCAATTACCCCCCGGTAAACCATAGACCTCCTCTATTGAAATGATTTTTGACTCCTCTGGTTCAATTAACAGGGAAGCCGTTGCGCGGTAGATAGGCACCAGTGAATACGCCCACAGAGAAGCCAAAACTGATACCGTAATGGCAAGTGCAAGAATGCTCCATTTATATCTAAGGACAGTAAATAACAGTTTTAGCGGATCAATTTCTTCATCCTGAATATTTTCGCCTACGAATACTGCTTCTGATCGATGCTCATTCATTTTTGTTAAAAGAAGCTCTGTTCTACTGTGATGATATCCCCGGGGCGTACTGCGTGATCAAGTGTTACTTTGATTGCTTCACTGGTCGTGGAATCATCATGAATGATATATATCTTGTCCTTTGAGGCACGCTCTTTAAATCCGCCGGCAATTGATATCGCTTTTCTAACGGTTAACCCAGGTTGATATGGAAAGCCACCCGCACTTTCTATCTCTCCATTGACGTAGAATTGGCGGTATTCAATCATATCTATCGATACTTTAGGGTTGATCAGATAATCACCCTTTAAGCGGGAAGTAATTAATGCTTCAAGTTTTGCCAGGGATATTCCTTTAACCGCCAGTTCCCCCAGGAATGGATATGAAATCGTCCCTGTATCGCTCACCCTCGTTTCCAGATAAAGATCTTGTTCATCATAGACCTGAATTCGGACCATATCTCCAGTTCCAAGCAGGTATTGTTTCGAGTCTGCCACATCATTTTCAGCGGAGACCTGCGATGGTTCTGTTACCAAACAAAACCCAAGAATTAATACAATGTTTATAATCTTTTTTTTATTCAACAGCATGACATCACAGTTATTTCATCCTCTCGCCAATCTTTATTCAATGTCGAGCATTCTAATGATCGAAATGGGAATTATACGTCTAATGGAGGGCCAAGAAAAACATGTTTACCATCTCACAACTGATGAGACAACATAGATTCCGGGAAATTCATAAGAATTAAAGAGGAATAAACAACCCGGTAGCAAGACAACGGTGTATAGATCGTCACTCCCGCGAAGCTTCGCGGGAATGACAATATGCTGCAAGCAATGGGGGATTCAGGGAAATATATCACTGCTGTCCCGTTAACCCATTTTCGTCATGCCGGAAACTGCGTAGCGGTTGTCCGGTATCCAGTAAGTAATTGATTTAACTGGGCAAGAATTGTTCCAGACAATTCTATTGCATTCCCACCCTCCATGGCGATCATTCCAGATGATCCTTGCAGGATTTCTG
>JACZSJ010000119.1 GCA_022574295.1 Pseudomonadota bacterium | reverse complement strand
CCAGGAAACTGGCCGTTCCGGGGGTAATACCAAGGCTGTTTTACTTACATTTCTCTTATTGATAACCACCACACCCTTATCCGAGATCCAATCCAGGTTTCGGCCAAATACGAGCTGATCTGCATTTTTCAATACAAATGCAGAAATAGTAGAAGCGAGCGGTTACGATGTTTCAGAATTTAAATCTATGTATCGTTTTTTATCTAATTATACCCACTCATTTCCGATGGGGTTTTATCGTTTGGCAGAGCATGATAGTGGGCGGGGATACAAATCAGAAATAGAAGTTCTATACACTAGCATTTGTTTACAATGGGTTACACATTACTTAACTAACGCAGAGTCAGAGTTTGTTCATCTGTGGGAAAATGAGAGCCAATAAATGTGAATCACCAATCAACTACATGTCTTTTTTGCCTATGGGTAAGATTGCCCTAGCTGTTTTAAATTCAATTAGGCCTAGATATGAAGGTCTTTTATTTGGATTCCACTGAATCAGGGAATAGATGTCTTGTTTTTAGTCCTTTGTCATAGAATGATCACTCCCGTATCCTTTATCTGACAAAATCGGGTAAAAGGGACTTTTTAGACCCATTTGGGTATATTCATACATTCTATTTAACATAATATACATTATGCGCATATGTTACTAGATAATATCATCAAATCTGAATTCCAGATTGACCCTGATATACATTATTTGAACCATGCAGGCGTCTCTCCCTGGCCTGTACGAGCAGCTAATGCCGTTAAAAAATTCGCTGATGGGAATGTTAAGTCAGGTGCAACGGGCTATCTGGACTGGTTAAAACTTGAAACCAGGCTCAGGACGCAAATTAAGGGATTGATCAATGCCCCGTCACCGGATGATATTTCTCTACTGAAAAACACCTCAGAGGCACTGTCAGTCGTTGCCTGCGGGATTGATTGGCATGATGGCGATAATATCGTCAGTACAGACCAGGAATTCCCCTCAAATCGCATTGTTTGGGAGGCCCAGGCCCGGCATGGCGTTGAATTGCGTCAAGTTGACATCATGCCATCTGATGAATCTAATGACCCCGAGTTGGCCTTAATCAGCGCCTGTGATGGACGTACGCGAGTCATGACGGTCAGTTCTGTGCAATATGGCTCTGGTTTAAAGCTGGATTTAGCCAGTCTTGGGCAGTTTTGCCGGGACAATCAACTCTACTTTTGTGTCGATGCGATTCAGAGTATTGGTGCACATCAATTCGATGCCCAGGCGATTAAAGCCGATTTTGTCATGGCTGATGCGCATAAATGGATGTGTGGGCCGGAAGGTATCGCACTTTTCTACTGTCGCGCTGAAATTCGTGATCAGCTAAGATTAAATCAATTTGGTTGGCATATGGTTGAAGATCACACGGATTACAACCGCAAAGAATGGTCTCCTGCTAATAATGCACGTCGTTTTGAATGTGGAAGCCCAAATATGCTAGGCATTCATGCTTTATCGGCTAGCCTGTCACTATTTGATGAGATTGGCATGGAGCAAATTGAGAGATGTATTGTGAAAAATGTCTCTTATCTCATTGATAAACTTTCAGAATTTAAAGAAATAAATATCCTAAGCCCGACATCAGAACAACGTCGTGCAGGTATTGTGACCTTTAAAATCTCCACAAAAGAGTCGACTGAGATACATGCTAACTTAATGAAAAATAAGGTGATTTGTGCCAATCGTATGGGGGGTATACGCTTTTCACCGCATTTTTATACTGACATAAATACTATTGATAAAGCACTTGATATATTATCTTTATCTATTTGATAGTTATAATATTTTTAATGTTTTTTAATGTTAAATAACTTGAAAAAATTGGCTGTTGTTTGCTCAGCAACATGCTCCAGTGTCGTATCACGAAGCGCAGCGATAAATTCGGCCACATAGCGTGTGTAGCCGGGTTGATTTGGTTTTCCTCGGTAAGGAACTGGAGTCAGGTAGGGTGAGTCCGTTTCTACTAACATTCGGTCTAATGGCACTTGTTTCGCAACCTCCTGGACTTCTTTTGCATTCTTGAAGGTCACGATACCGGAAAATGAGATATAAAAATTCATCTCCATGGCCTTTTGTGCCGTTTCCCAGTCATCCACAAAGCAATGCATCACGCCTCCTACTGCATCAGCCCCCTCTTCCTCCAGAATTCGCGTGATATCTTCACCAACTTTCCGATTATGGATGATGAGGGGCTTATTGACTGATTTTGCGGCCCTGATATGGGTACGAAAACGTTCTCGCTGCCACTCCAGATCCCCCTCACTTCTGAAATAATCCAGGCCAGTTTCACCAATGGCAATGACATGGTTGTTCGATGCCAGTTGAACGAGTGTCTCGTGGCTAACCTCTTCCTGCATGCTGGTGTTCGGATGAACGCCAACAGAGGCATAGATACAGTCATACTGCTCTGCCAGGCTCAGTATCTCGGGATAAGTCTCCAGATCCACAGAGACACACAACATATGTTCTACACCCAACGCTTTTGCATTGGCAATGACTTCATCCACTTTCATGTCCTGTCCGAGCATCGGGATATGGCAATGCGAGTCAACCAGCATTCTAGACATCCTTCACGGTAGGTTTAATGGATTAATAAAAACGAATATCCGGTGGTGACGGACATTTAGAACGATGCGGTAGCTACATTGTGTGTGTTGGACGATCTGATGTTAATGCGCCTGCCAATTGCTTCTCAATCTTGTTCCTGGTCGCACCTTTGTCCAGTTCGCTAAATTGCACGCCAATGCCCGCAGTTTTATTACCCTGGGAACCTTTGGGTGTGATCCAGACAATACGTCCAGCGACAGGCAGTTTTTCCTTACTTTCCATCAGACTCAACAGCATAAACACTTCATCACCCAGGTTATAGGGTTTTGCGGTAGGAATGAACAAACCACCATTCTTGATAAACGGCATATAAGAAGCATAAAGTGCGCTCTTATCACGTATCGTTAATGACAGAATGCCCTGTCGTGGGTCCCGAGCCTTGGGTGCGGCCACGTTATCTCTCCCCTATTCTGGATCGTTCAAATTCTGCCAGAAGATAATGACATCTTCCAACAGACCCTGTGAATTATAGCTGATTGTGCCAGTGCTCATGCCGTAATTCTCAAGTAACAGGTGATAAAAACCTGTCAACTCGTGTAATTCTAACTGTTTTATCAGTTCTTGCAAGCGACCGATCATGCTCGGATCACTAATCCTCACAGGTTTCGCCAATGATTTGATTCGCACCATATCCGAGAACAACTGAGACAACCAGAATAATACATGCGACGTATCGTAGGCCTTCCATTTTTCTGCGATCTTGACGGGATCTTCCTGGCCTGCTTTCAGGGCAAACAAATCGTTCAGTAAATTTCGCTGATATTCGAAGATATTGTTTTCCAGCATCTCAGGGATTGCCAGGGGGGCACCGCCAGCCATAGTGAGCAAGTGCTGTACGTTTTCATCCGTTTCGATATTCTCTTTCACCCAACGCACCGTAGCTTCGTCATAGGCGGGTTTAAACCTTAACTGCTGGCAACGACTGCGAATGGTAATCGGTAATAAATTCGGTCGATGACACAAAAGTATCAATAATGACTGCCCCGGAGGTTCTTCAAGTGTTTTTAACAGTGAATTTGCAGCGTTTCTATTCATCGACTCAGCAGGCGTAATAACCGAAATTTTATAACGTCCATACTGGCTTTTAAGCTGCATGAAATCTATCAGTCTTCTTATCTCTTCAATCTTAATCTGTTTACCTGCTTCTTCAGGTTCGATAGTCACAAGGTCCGGATGACTCTCTCCCTGGATCAAATGACATGAACGACAACCACCACAGGCTTGAAGTTCATCCCCAGAATTGTCACACAACAAACCTGCGGCCAGGCATTTCGAAAAATATTCCAGACCGATGCCGACTGGCCCGGTAAACAAAATTGCATGTGCCATCCTTTCTGCACGAGTCGCTGATTGGATCGTGTTCCAGTTTTCAAGCTGCCAAGGATATGGTTTAAAAGAATATGGTTTCAACCGAGAGATCAACACAGGCCTCTCTTTGTTAGCACTTCTAAAATTGATGATTGCACAGTTTTTAAATTCTGTTCAGCATCAATCACGCTGACCCTGTCTGGATTATCCTGCGCAATCTTTAAAAAGGCATCTCGCACGTCCTGAAAAAAATTAACCGTTTCAGTTTCGAATCGATCAGCTTCACTTCTGTCCCTGGCACGAGACAGTCCGGTTTCCACTGACAGATCCAGAAGCAGGGTAAGCTCAGGTTTAAACCCTGACAGGTCCCCAGAAAATACCCATTTC
>JACZSJ010000050.1 GCA_022574295.1 Pseudomonadota bacterium | reverse complement strand
CATTTGGGAAACCAGCAGGAACTTTAGATGCAACTAATTGATTTAGATAGACTTCTCGAACAACATTATCGACGCTCCTCTGTGCAAGTATCTGCACTTGCTCACTGGTTTCAATCTTATTTGCCCTGGCCGCTGTCAATAGCGATATATTGTCTGCCTCCTTCTTTACAAAAGTTTTAAATATCTTTTCGTTTGCCAGCACATTTTTACGTTGGTTTGCACCAAGTACCGACAACGTCTTTTGTAAATCAGATAATCCCAGCTCAACTTTAAGTTTTTTCAGAGAGTCTGTTTGACCCTGTTTTGATGATTTGCTGGCCTTTTTGTCTGCTTTGGACTTCTCCGCAGAAGGTTTGTCCTGTTTTTGCCCCGTTGGCTTGACTGTTTCTTCCGTTTCGTCGGTGCCAATACCCAACATTTCCAGGATGGAAAAAGCGGAGACAGAAACAGAATATGAGAACCAGATCCCCGTAAAAATGACCAGATAAAGAAAAACTCTTGAAAATGTATGCCTACGCATTATATTTTTTGATCCTATTCTTACCAAATGGACTCTATTTCTCGCTGAGATTGCGATGGCTGATACAGACAAGTTGCGGATTATCCCACAAGTAAATGTGGTGCACTACTTTCGTCTATTTTTAACGTTTTTATGTTAGGATTTTCCCTTGAAGAAGAATAGAGTATGATGACAAACTGAGAAACAGAGAGAATTGTAGTAACTACTTTCAAGAGTCACAAGCAGTGTGTAAAACAATCACGTTGAAAATAGTCAACGCAAACCGGGCAGAATAACAATTCGATTTACAATATGGCACCAAAAACTACTAATCTCGCCATTATGTTTGCTGATATTGCAGGCAGCACCAAACTTTATGACACGCTTGGCGATCAGCTTGCAAGAGCAAAGGTCGCAGCAACCATTGAGACTATGTCAGAAATTACCAGGCAGAATAAAGGCACAGTCATCAAAACCATTGGTGATGAAGTCATGTGTACTTTCCCAACAGCGGAAGATGCCGGTACAGCGGCCTGGGAGATGCAGGAGAAATTTGAAGAAGAAGCAGAATCAAATACTGATGGTTCGCCTGTATCGGTTAGAATCGGAATGCACTTTGGCCCGGCGATTTTGGAAGGTGGCGACGTCTTTGGCGATGCTGTAAATATTGCAGCAAGAATGGCAGCACAGGCAAAGGCAAAACAAATCATTACCACGCAAGATACGCTAGATAAATTACCACCGGCAATGCGTGCTAGCACACGTTTCGTTGATCACGCACCCATCAAAGGTAAAAAAGAAGAGATCGATATATTCGAAATTATCTGGCAGGAAGAAGATGTCACACGCATGGCAACAGGGATGGTTATTAATAAGCCAACACCGGAAGCAAAACTAACTTTGACCTATAACGGTCAGACAATTGAACTCAGTAAATTACGGCCTGGCCTGGTAATGGGCAGAAGCCAGAATTGCGACCTGACAATCAATGAAAAACTCGCATCAAGACAACATGTGCGTATCGAACTACGTAGAGACAAATTTTTTATTGTGGATCAAAGCACGAATGGTACTCATGTAATAATTGGTGATAATCCAGAGGAATTTCTTCGTCGGGAAGAGATCCCACTAAGCGGCAGCGGACGTATCAGTCTTGGAAGAGGGTTTAGTGAAAATCCTAATGAAGTGGTGGAGTTTAAACTGCATATTTCCTAAAATTAGATTGTCGCTTTGTGAGATATTTTTTAGATAAACATGGAATAATCTAACAGGTGATAGAGAAGCTATGGTTATGGTAGAAAACAAGTCTTCCACTAGCCTTTCATGGTCGTCGTTTGGTATTACTGACGTTGGTAAAGTTCGTAAACACAACGAAGACTCACTGCTCGACAAACCGGAAATAGGTTTGTGGGTTGTGGCTGATGGTATGGGTGGTCACGAAGGTGGTGATGTCGCCAGCCAGATGATAGTCAAATCACTGGGCAAAATTCATGAAGGCATCACGCTGGATCGATATATTGATGACATAGAAGACAGACTTATCAAGGTTAATGAACGTTTGATTACAAAGGCACGTGAATCAGAAAGAAACGTGACGATGGGAAGTACAGTGGTTGGCATGCTTGCTTATGATAGATTTTGCACTTTTTTCTGGGCGGGTGACAGCCGTTTATACAGACTGCGTAACAGGTCGTTAAGACAGCTGTCCAGGGATCACTCACAGGTCGAAATTTATGTTGAGCAAGGGCTGATTAGCCGCAAGGAAGCAGCGACGCATCCTCACGGCAATATGATAACCAGGGCGATTGGTGCAGACAAGGATCTTTATATCGATTTTGATATACAGGAAATGCAATCTGGAGATCGATATATGCTTTGTAGTGATGGTCTGACTAAACATCTGGAAGACATTGAGTTCGAAGAAATGTTGAGTGAGGGCAGTGCCGAGGAGGCATGTAAGGAATTAACCGCCCTCACCCTGGAAAGGGGAGCCGGTGACAATGTCACCACCATTGTGGTTGATATCGAATAATCGTGGCTAATTTAATGAGTGGAGGAGAAGTCCGTGGCTGATTTTAAAACAGCACTTGAAGCACTTGCAAAAGGGAATCTGGATGTTGGGGCTTTGGCCAAACAATTGGCCACACTTCTTGATAAAACACCGCAGTATGCCAACCGCATGCTCTCTCAGATCGATGAAGCACACGATCAAAAATCAATCAGTGATCAAGATTACGCAAAACTTAAGAGGCAAATTAATCAGTACAGAAGGGCCCACGCGACAGCAACAGAAACGGGTGAAGATGCCGGCGTTGATTCCACGGTATTTGCCCAGGAAGATAACGTGGCCGCAACTTCAAGTACGGTTGATGAGGCAACTCAGGTGGTTAATGGCGGTGCTGCGCAACAATCAGAGTCTGCCGGCTTTGATGTAACAGGCGCTTCAGATATGAGTAGTGTTGATATCGATCTTAGCGCCATAGGTGATCCATCAATTACCTCTGCAACTGGCCCCGCTGAAACTGCCTGGTCAGATCCATCGGCTCAGTCCCCTGAATCAGAATCGGAAATAGGCCCCGGTTCTATTATCAAACAACGTTTTAAATTGATTAGTGTGCTTGGTATCGGTGGTATGGGGAAGGTTTATAAGGCCCTGGATCTTCTCAAGGATGAGGCAAAAGACAAGAAGCCTTATTGCGCAATCAAACTATTAAACGAAGATTTTAAAGACCACCCAGAGGCATTTATATCACTACAACGTGAATCCAGCCGACAACAAAAACTGGCCCATCCAAATATAGCGACAATCTATGATTTTGACCGCATTGCTGGTCCTGGGACACCTGTCTATATCACCATGGAATTGATGGAAGGTATGGAATTAAAGGACTATATCAAGAAAACGGTAAAAAAACAGGGTGGTCTTCCTTTCCAAGAAGCCTTTGAGATCATCAAGCAACTTTGTGCAGCACTCTCCTACGCGCACAAACGTAGATTAGTGCATTCAGATCTCAAACCGGGTAATGCCTTTTACTGTAATGACGGCACAGTAAAAATACTGGATTTTGGTATCGCGCGAGCGGTAAAGAACCCGGTCACCGGCGAGACTGAGAAGACACTGTTTGATCCAGGCTCATTAGGCGCGCTGACACCCGCCTATGCCAGCCTGGAAATGTTGGAAGGTGAAGAACCCGATACCCGAGATGACACCTATGCCCTGGGTTGCATGTGCTACGAACTATTGACGGGCAAACATCCTTTTAATAAATTACCTGCTAACAAGGCCCGGGAAAATGGTCTCAAACCACCCATCGTTAAGGGTCTAAAGAAAAAACAAAACCGTGCTTTGCAAAGAGCAATCGCATTTGAACGTAAGGATCGTAGTCCGACGATCGATCATTTCCTGGAAGAATTTGAAGCAAGATATATCTGGTACAAAAGCCCTCTCACCATTGCTGCAATACTTTTTGTGCTAATCGGTCTCGGTGGAACACTGCCTGTAATCAATTACTATCATCAGCAAGAGATCAATCAAATTGTTACCGACATCAATACCGGCAACCCACAAATAATTGTTGATCGTTTAGCCGCAATCG
This sequence comes from Pseudomonadota bacterium, assembly GCA_022574295.1. Lineage (GTDB taxonomy): Bacteria > Pseudomonadota > Gammaproteobacteria > Eutrophobiales > Eutrophobiaceae > SMWN01. Next base: position 11,274 of record JACZSJ010000050.1, on the reverse strand, counting down.
GTGAACTCGAAAAATCTGATCAGAGAGCCATTATGGATGAGGCAAGAACGGCCATCCAAACCTACTTCAGGAATGTAATAACCGGACTCACTGATACATCAGGAGATGAATACAACTTTCCGGAAGCGGAACGAGTTTTGGCAAAAATAGGTGATCTCTATCCTGATTCGAATTTTTTCGAAGATCAGTCAGAACATATCTCTATCAACAAAAAACAACAACTGAGTAAACTCTACTCTGAATTTTCAGATGCACTGGTATTGGCAAAAGAACAGGACGATGCCTCAATGCTGGACAATACCAGGGGGATACTTAACACCATCAAAACCCGTATTGATCCAAACGATTCCCTACTCACAGACCCACGGGCAAGTAACCAATATAGACTGCTTGCAAATAATGCTTTTGATTTAGGTAATTATGAGAAGGCAATGAAATTGATTTCATCTGGGCTCGCGCTTGCACCGAAAGACGAACAGTTGGCTGATGCCAAAATCAAGATTGAAAGGGCAGTGAATATCGTCGCGCTGGAAGAAAAACTTGATGTAACAAGCGGTCAACTGGCGTCGCTTGAAGATTATCAGCAAATCAAAAGCAACGTAATCGAACTGGCTGAACTCGATGCGACAAATAGCACACTCACACCCATCGCTTCATCAATGCAAGATACTGTCAATCAAGAACTTGAAACAATTTTGAATAGCGGAACCCGAGCCGATGCCGAGGCACTGGCGAATGAATATGGTGAACTGTTAAGTGCTTTACAACTCGGCAAGGAATTAACACAAATAAAACTGGCACATTTAGCGGGGGCAGAGCGATCCAGGGCAGTTCAGGAAATTGTCGCTGCTGATAAATCCATCATCGAACAATCACTGGCATCACCCAAAATGGATGATTCAAAATGGGAATCAAAGATGCTGGCCAGTGTCCGGGAACTTGGAAGCTTGTCTGAAGAAGACACATCGATCGCAGGTGATCTTGTAAATATTCGGGAATCAATCGCCAAACTCTATATCGATGAGTCACAAAAAACACTTGAGGCGAAGCGCTTTGATGCTGCTAAAAACTTCATCGATAGAGGTGAACTCTTTGCGCCTGACCATTCAGGCATTCTGAATATGAGAGATTCTATTGCCGAAGCCGAATCTGCACATGAAAAGCAATTGTTGGTTGACGGTCTGAAAAAAGACTTTAAGGCACAAACTGAGGCAAACCAGGTTGCCAAGGCACTCGACTATTACGAGCAGCTTAAAACAGAAATACCCGATGATGTGTTTGTCACCCAGGAAGCCCCTGCATTACTTTCATCAAGTTATGGGAGGCTTGCCGAAAGCCGCTTCGAAGCAAAAGATTTTGTTAATGCGCTGAAATTTGCCGACGAGGGTCTGAAATTTAATCCGGCCAACCGGGTGCTCAAAGATGCCAGAACGGAATATGTCGTCGAGGCGAATATCGTTGATTTGACTAAGCAATTTAGTACCTCGATTAATTTTGACACGACGAATGTACAAAGGAAAATTGGTGAAATATCCAGTTCACTGAAGTTCAGTGCATTCAGACAGGATTCAATTAACTTGCTAGAAAAACGTATCAACAGTTTAAGGACAAGTAATGAAAATGCGGCTGCGACACTCGCACAAAATGCGGCCATCTTTTTCCCGGGCACCGTCCTTGAAGACCTCAAGAACGAACTGAAACTTAAGCCATGGCCGAATGCCGCCATTGCAGCGGCTGCCTTAAATGCAGGCAAGCTGACTGAAGCCAATACAATATTGCAGGCTGCGGTAGATGAGTTTCCCGAACACCCTGAGGTAGATGCATATAGAGAGTCATTAGAAGCCAGCATTATAAAAGCAAATGACGCCTTTAACACTTATCAAACTGAAAAAGATGCAGCAGGCACGGATTACAAACTATTGAGATCAGCCAGAAAATTGCTCTCCCGTGTTCAGTCTTTATGGACAGATAACGCGGATTACGACGCAGCAGAAACTGAAATAGATGATCTGATCGCTGCTAATAAGCCGGCTGCAAAAAAAGTGATCGCCAGAGAAGTAGTTGACCTGGAATCTGTTGCTACGGCAGCGCCTGGTGCTGCACCTAAAGAGTGGAAACCAACTGACAGTGGCAGGGGTTGTGAAAAGAGGCTCGCGGGTTATGGCAAACGTGCCAAGGCCATCTGCTACGATTTTGTAAACTCAGGTTGGCGTGGCCCCCTGATGGTGGTTGTGCCTACAGGAGGTGAATTCAATAGTAATTTTGCCATCAGCAAATATGAAATTTCCGTAGGCGATTACAGTAAGTACTGCGCCATTTCAAAATCATGTACGCCAGAGAAAAATAAGGAAAAATTCAATGACCCGTTGAGAGATATTTCGCTGGCTGAGGCAAAAGCCTACGCTGTCTGGGTCTCTGAGCGTACCGGTAAAACATATCGCTTACCGACAACAAGTGAATGGGAATATGCTGCCAACGCGGGCGGGAAACAGCCGAAAAAGGACTACAACTGCAGAGTCGCTTTAGGAGACAAGGTCATTAAAGGAACAGGCATTGTCAATATCAAGTCCGGGCAATCAAACGGTTGGGGGCTTAAAAACTATATTGGTAACGTACAGGAATGGGTCATAGATGGAGACAATGTCACTGCCAGGGGAGGTGCATTTCTGGATGCACACTCTAAATGCGAAATCTCATTCACCCGGGAACATAGTGGTGGAGCCGATGATACAACGGGCTTCCGTTTGATCCTGGAAGAGGCAGGATAAACAAATAGCTCAGTAAATATAGCGTTACTATCTAGCACCACAAGATGATAAAAAATCTACGCCAGCTTGCGCAAGAATACGCTCGGAATAATATTGATCTGGAGTCCTATCGCAATTCCAGAAGAAAATTAATTCAGGGCATATGTGCCAACGAGATAGAAGTCGAAGCGCACGAATATCTGGCACCGCTAGAGACCTTTTCGGAGGATCTGGACGACACAACCCAAAATATGATCACCGAGATTGTTCGGCAGACAAAGAACACGGAATCCGCAGCAATACCAGAAACACCACAAGCGAAAGTGGAACCAGAACCAGCACCCTCGCCTGTTGAACCATTGGCTATTGAACCATTGACTGGGAATTTCAAGCAAAGGAATATGCTTATCGGCGCGGGCACCATCATCGTATTGTGTGTTTTCATTCTGGCAATTCTATTATTCCCGACTGCTGAAGATAAACCATCAACAAATAGTGATCGTCCGATTGTACAATCGCCTGCAGGAAAGGGTTTAATTATTGACTTCATCCAGCAAAAAAACTGGACCCAGAATAATCTGGATGTGTTTGTCACATCATGGCAGCAAATGTCAGCTCAAGAACAAACCGCTGCCTTCTCAAGCCTGGAGATGAAAAGACTTATCAACACAATCTATCAACAACTTCTGGATGAGCGTGCCTTGTTAAGTCTGGGTGATGTTGAAAATGCGGTTGCCAATCAACACATGCTTGTTAATTTTGCGGAGCAATTGGGGATAGAAGATACGCGACTCAACGTCTTCGAGCCTGAACCAGTGACTCACATTGAAGCTGAAATCACAGAAACCAGACAACCATCTATGGTCGATACTTTTGACACAGGAACAAAACTCGCTGAGTCTAGTAGTGAGACAGTGTCTGAAACTGCGAATGAAGATGAAAGTGATTTATTGGTAGGCGACACTGAATCTCAAGGTCCGGAATTACAAAGTGCTGTTGCAGAGAACCTGCAGGAAACCGTCGCAACCGATGATCAGCAGATCGAAACAACACCAGAAACTGCCTCTGAACAACATGAATCGCTACAGGAAACTCCCGCTCAGGAATTCCCGGTACAGGAAATCCCTGACAGGGAAATTAATGTTGAACAGCCGGCAACAAAAACCGTCGCCCAGAAAACTTTAAATAAATCCGCATGTAAGGCGTCGCTTGTAAAAAGCCGCAAACCCTATTGCCGAGACAAGATTGAAGGTATCGGTAATGGACCAACGATGGTGGTAATTCGAAGTGGTGAGTTTGCCATGGGGGGGAAAAACAAGGATGAGCAGCCTGCTCATACAGTTACGATCAACTCACATTTTGCGATGTCGGTTCATGAAATTTCGTTTGCTGAATATGATATGTTTTGTCAGTCAAAAAACACACCTTGCCCAAAACAACCATGGTCAGGAAAAGACTACCCAGTCGTCAATATTACTCACGGTGATGCAACAACATACACTGAGTGGTTGAGTGAGAAAACGGGACAGTCCTATAGACTGCCAAGCGAAGCGGAGTGGGAATATGCTGCCAGAGCAGGTACCGAAAGTGAATATCCCTTTGGTGATGAAATCCTCATTACCCATGCCGTGTTTTCAGATAAGAAAAAACTTTCGGCACCATTACCTAAATCTGATCGTTCAATTAACAGAAATAAGTTCCGTTTATACCATATGGTCGGTAATGTGCGGGAGTGGGTCGCCGATACCTGGCACGACGGTTATTCAGGTGCCCCTGTTGATGGCAGTGCACACATCGACACAGGCGTTAATCAATATCTTGTTCGCGGTGGATCCTACGCAGATGCTGCCGAAGCACTTAGATCAGGGGCAAGAGAAAAGCTTTCATCTGCCGACAACTACACCGGTTTTCGGGTATTACAAGAATTATCTGAATAAAGTATTTCCCCGTTAATCGAAATCAGGGAGTGAAGGTAGACGACCATCGTTAATCAGCGATTCTCTTTTATTGAAATAGGCGTTTTTAGTAAATTCGTATTCATCCAAAGCGGCATCAGCCACCAGATTTTTTGCAATTAATGAATCAGATTTGACATCAACATAATTCAAAGTGAGTAACCCTGCCCTCAGTTCATCGCTCTCCAGATAAAACACGGGATTCAAGACACTATCAGCAACAGCACCCGTCGCATGCCTGAAGGTAAATGATCCAAAAAATGGTGCTACGATATAAGGACCCGAACCAACACCCCAAACTGCAAGTGTTTGTCCAAAATCTTCATTATGTTTGTCTAAACCCATCGTGGATGAAACGTCAAAGAATCCTAAAAGCCCTAAGGTCGAGTTAAAAAGGAATCTTGCCGTGTCCGCATATGCTTGAGCAAATTTAAATTGAAGAATGTCATTCGCGACGACCGCAATATCACCAAGGTTGCTGAAGAAATTAGTAATCCCTTTGTCAACAAACTCAGGGGTAATCGCTTGATATAACTTGCTAAGTGGATCAAATATGACCTTATCCACTCCCTGATTGAAGCTATAGACACCCCGGTTGAATCCTTCAAGTGGGTCACGTTCATCAAGCGCGCCTGTTGTGGCACAACCCGTAGTAAAAACGACAAGCGCGACACAGATAAACAGTCGCAATCTGCGAAACAATAATCCCCTCATCTCAAATTCCCCTGTGAACATTTGCGAATAAAAGCAAAAAAGTTTTTTATTCTTAAAGTTATTTGCTCTTTTGAGCTGACCACAAATTGAGACTACACTATGATTCAGTATGATTTCAATATATTAGCTAGGTGTAAATACCTTTATTTTCAGTAGCTTATAAAACGAACCACGCATCTTGGAATTTTAATCTTTATAATTCAATTAATTAAAACAAATAGTTAAAGTTATTTATTAATATATTTTTTATAATGGACAATATTTATAATGGACAATATATGAAAAACCGCATTGAAAATATTGATCCGCATGAGAAATCCAAATTTAATGCACTGGCATCTGATTGGTGGAATCCGGACGGTCAATTACAAACCTTGCATGATATCAATCCGACACGACTCACCTATATTGAAAATCATATTGATTTAACAAACAAAAAGATCCTTGACGTTGGTTGTGGGGGTGGTCTCCTCACAGAAGCGATGGCATCAAAAGGTGGTCTGGTGACGGGAATTGATATCAGTGAACAGCCACTCGCGGTCGCTGATGCACACGCGAAGCAAGCGGAATTGGAAATTACTTATATTAATACAACCATTGAAGATTTTTCGTCCGATCACAGGCATGTCTTTGATGTCATTACCTGTATGGAATTACTTGAACACGTTCCTGATCCAGGCTCTGTAATACATGCTTGCATGCACCTGGTAAAGCCAGGTGGTTTGCTCTTTTTGTCAACGATAAACAGAAATTTAAAAGCTTACGTACAAACGAAAATTGTAGCTGAATATATACTGAAGTTACTTCCCGTGGGGACGCATGAATACTCAAAATATTGCCGTCCATCAGAACTGGCATCGTGGTGTAGAGAGTCGGGTTTTACCGTCATCGATATATCAGGGATTTCATATCTACCATTCATCAGATATTGCCGACTCAAGGATAAACCTGATGTCAATTATCTTATATGTGCCCAGGCAAAATTAGATATGATTCCAGATAATAAGCCATGATTTCGAGTGTCTTCTTTGATCTTGATGGGACGCTCGCTGATACCGCCCCCGATTTAGCAGCCGCCTTAAACCAGATACTTCAGGAACAGAACAAACCTGCCCTGCCGTTGGAGTCGATAAGACCTGCCGTTTCACTCGGGGGCAATGCCATGATTAAACTGGCATTTTCAATGGAAGAAGATGATCCTGAATTTGATGAGCTCAGACAACGCTTTTTGGAGATTTATCACCAAAGGTTACACCAGGACACGCATGTTTTCCCTGGTATTGGAAAAGCCCTGGATTATATCGAAGCAAATAACATGATTTGGGGGGTAGTCACCAATAAACCAGAATGGTTAACCCACCCGGTCATGGAACAGTTGAACCTCACTCAAAGAACCGCGTGCATCGTCAGTGGTGATACCACTGAATTTAGAAAACCACACCCCGGACCAATGCTTTATGCCTGTGAGCTCGCTAAATGTGTCCCTGAAACATCGCTTTACGTTGGAGACGCGTTAAGAGATATTGAAGCTGGACGTGCAGCTGGAATGAAAACACTGATTGCCGATTATGGCTACATCGCCAAAGATGAAAATCCAGAGACATGGAATGCCGATGGCAGTATTTCAGAACCCGAAGAAATTATTGATTGGCTAGAAAAAGAAAATAGAAATATCTGAAAGATCACTCGCAAGAGATACTGGGGATCCCGATCAACGTTCTGGCTTAATATTCTGAACCAGACAAAGTAAACCTCAATCTCACGCTCAAATGTCTAAACGTCTCGGGTCGGGTATTATCTGTCGTTAGAATAACAACCCGCTTGCGTTTTCCTTGCCTGAAGATCAAGACAAGCAAATGTGTATGCACGAATGACTCTGACAATAAAGTGACAGGACATGACTCAGCTTTGTGATCGATTATGTACCACTCATCCTTATCGTTCAGTAACAACTCAGATGGGTATTTTTTTGGTTGAAAAATAATGGTGACATGCCAGTAAACAAGACTGATCAATACCACAAACCACGCCATTTGCATCAGAAATAAAGGGATGTTAGAAAAGTATGTGCAAACAAATGCACCAACATGAGCAAAATAAATGAATGCTATCACCCATTTTGATGGTTCTAGCGATAATCTAATTAGTCGTTCAAAACCTGTCGTATCCGATGACATTTAGCCTCCTTGCCACGTTTATTACCTCCAGAATGCTGCAATGCACATCCAATTTTAAAGGATTTTTGTCAACATAAGTATCTAAAATTCAGATAGTTTCTGGTATGATCCGCCGTTCGCGATTCGAGTTCGCAACCAATTTCCAGGTTGGATTTTGAGTTGAATTGAACTCAGACATATAGACGAAATAATAAGACATGAACCCAAAAGATATCTCGACAAAACAAGAGTCGGAGAAAAATGAGTCGCCAGGCAAGATCGGCGAAAATATTAAACTTGAGCAGGAACCTTCTGAAGCGCGACCGAAAGAAATTGGGGGGCCGAAGGGACTGGAACCAACACGTTACGGTGATTGGGAAAAACGTGGACGCTGTATTGATTTCTAAAGGCTGAGCATCAATACCAAATAATAATTAAGTATTAATCATATTTTAAATTCCGGCCCTTTTAGACGAAATGCCCGGAGACTAGACATCTAGAAGGCTATGGGAGGTAAATATATTATGGCAACGGACAACCGCCCGCTATCGCCACATTTACAAATCTATAAACCACAACTCACATCTGTGTTGTCCATCACGCACCGTGGGACAGGTGTATTCCTGACAGCGGGTGCTTTTTTTCTGACCTGCTGGTTGTTAGCGCTTGCCAGTGGACCAGAACAATTCGAAACCCTGCAAGCACATATCTCGAACTGGTACGGTCAATGTTTCCTCTACGCCTTTGTGTTCTCACTATACTTTCATTTATGCAACGGCATACGTCATTTGTTCTGGGATGCTGGTTTGGGGCTCGAAATCGATACTGCGTATAAGACAGGATATGCCGTTGTCGCTGGCTCAATCATTCTTACATTACTCACCCTTTGTCTGGCTACCGGGGGTGTAGCATGAGCTTGAGGTCGCCTCTTGCTAAAGCTCGTGGCCTTGGTTCGGCGAAATCTGGCACGCATCACTGGATTGCGCAAAGACTAACTGCCATTGCATTGATTCCACTCAGTCTCTGGTTTGTACTTTCTCTTGTTTGTATGGCGGACATGAGTCATAAAACGGCAATAGAATGGATACATTCACCTATGGCTGCTGTCTTTCTGTTACTTTTTATCATTGCCCTGTTCCATCATGCGCAACTTGGCCTACAAGTTGTCATTGAGGATTATATTGATGGCAAGGTGATGAAAATCACAAGTCTCATTCTACTTAAATTTCTTTCATTTTTTGCCGGTTTAGCAGCTGCGATAGCCGTTTTGAAGATTTATCTGGGGTCATAACAAAGGTATGTCTAATCAATACGAAATCGTGGAACATGAATATGATGTGGTGGTTGTCGGTGCAGGCGGTGCAGGGTTACGCGCGACCTTTGGTATGGCTGCCAAAGGACTAAAAACAGCCTGTCTGACAAAAGTCTTTCCAACACGTAGCCATACAGTTGCAGCACAGGGTGGCATGAGTGCTGCCCTTGGCAATATGGGTAAAGATGACTGGCGCTGGCATATGTACGATACCGTGAAGGGTTCAGACTGGCTAGGTGACCAGGATGCCATTGAATATATGTGTCGAGAAGCCATACCGGCTGTCATTGAACTGGAACATCAGGGTGTGCCTTTCTCAAGAACTGAAGAAGGAAAAATATACCAACGCCCTTTCGGTGGCATGACCACGAATTATGGCGAAGGCACTGCGCAACGCACATGTGCTGCAGCGGACAGAACGGGGCATGCGATTCTACACACCTTGTATCAGCAATCACTTAAACATGAAGCCGAGTTTTTTATCGAATATTTTGCGCTGGATTTGATCATGGATGATGATGTCTGCCGTGGTGTGCTTGCCTGGGATCTGGCTGAAGGCAAATTGCATCTGTTCCGTGCACATAGTGTCTGTCTGGCGACCGGTGGCTATGGTCGTTCCTACTTTTCGTGTACCTCTGCCCACACCTGTACCGGTGATGGCAATGCCATGGTACTTCGTGCGGGTCTGCCTTTGCAGGATATGGAATTTATCCAGTTCCATCCGACAGGTATGTATGGTTCCGGCTGTCTGATTACCGAGGGTAGTCGTGGTGAAGGCGGCTATCTCACCAACTCCGAAGGCGAACGCTTCATGGAACGTTATGCACCTTCCGCCAAGGATCTTGCTTCACGCGATGTGGTGAGTCGTGCAATGACCATGGAAATACGTGAAGGCAGGGGCGTGGGCAAAGATAAAGATCATATCTTCCTGCATCTTGAACATTTGGGTCCGGAAGTGATTAACGAACGACTTCCAGGTATTGCCGAGTCCGCCAAAATCTTTGCCGGTGTCGATGTAAACAAGGAACCCATACCGGTGATTCCAACAGTGCATTACAACATGGGAGGCATCCCGACGAACTACCATGGTCAGGTCGTCACACTCAAAGATGGCGATCCAGATGCCGTTGTTGATGGTTTGATGGCCATCGGTGAATGTGCCTGTGTCTCAGTACACGGAGCAAATCGATTGGGATCAAATTCATTGCTGGATCTCATTGTTTTTGGTCGTGCAGCTGCGAACTACGCTGCGGAAAATATCAACCCAGACACGCCACACAAAGAATTACCTGATACGACCACAGACAAGCTAGTTGAAAAATTTGATCGCCTGCGACACACCAAAGGTTCAAGACCAACCGCTGATATCAGAGTCGAAATGCAGCGCATCATGCAGAACCATGCAGCCGTTTTCCGTACTGGAGAAGTCTTGCAGGAAGGTATCAAATTACTTGAAAAGACCTCAAAGTCTTTTGCCGATGTTAAGATAGAGGATCGTTCCATGGTATGGAATACCGATCTTGTCGAGACACTGGAACTGGAAAATCTTCTGCAATGTGCCACAGTCAGTATTGTTAGCGCTGAAAACCGACAAGAAAGTCGAGGGGGACATGCACGAGAAGATTTCGGAGAACGAGATGATGAAAACTGGATGAAACATACCCTGGCCTGGTTAGACGATAATTATCAAGTGACATTCGATTACCGTCCGGTCCATATGTACACATTATCTGACGAAGTTGAAGTGTTTCCACCAAAAAAACGCGTTTACTAGTTGCAAAAATAACAAGAGATTAAAACGAGAGATAAAAAATTATGGCTGAATTTACACTACCAAAAAATTCAAAAATTGGAAAAGGTAAAACCATCTCTGCTACCGATGGGGCTAAAAATAAAAAGGTATTCCATGTCTATCGTTGGCAGCCTGATTCCGGTAAGAATCCAAGTATGGATACTTATGAGATTGATCTGGATAAATGCGGCCCCATGGTGCTTGATGCCATCATCTATATCAAGAATGAACTTGATTCAACCCTGTCTTTCCGCCGTTCCTGCCGCGAAGGTATTTGCGGTTCGTGTTCCATGAATATTGGTGGCATAAACACACTGGCTTGCACAATGGCCATCGAAGATCTCAACGGTGATATCAGTATTTACCCCTTGCCTCACATGCCTGTTGTTAAGGATCTGGTTCCTGATATGACAGACTTTTATGCGCAATATGCTTCCATCAAACCCTGGATGCAAACCCAGTCACCCCCCCCGCCTGATCGTGAACGCTTACAGTCAAAAGAAGAACGCGCAGAACTGGATGGACTTTATGAATGCATCATGTGTGCCTGCTGTTCTACCAATTGCCCGAGTTATTGGTGGAACAGTGACCGTTATTT
>JACZSJ010000118.1 GCA_022574295.1 Pseudomonadota bacterium | reverse complement strand
AATGTATCTAAAAATGAAAAGACGATTACCAGTTCTACCTGGCATGTTTAATTGATACGTAAAAAATAAATCTGTCCCCATTCTGTTTTGAACGGCCTGTCCCTTTTATTTATTTTACATTCCTAATTTGTGACATGACATCAGCCGATGTTTGAGTGTGATCCGAAGTAATAGGCACCCCTGCTGCGTGGATAGCTTTTGCAACCCACGTATTGCAGGTATTGAAAGCATGGTACTTGCCTTTTGCAAGATAAAAATGATTATTAGTATGCAGCACATGAGCGACGGGTGATGAATTTCCATATTCGTCCCTCTTTATGCTGTCTGTAATATATCGAAGCAAATTTTTGAATTTAGTTTTTGATAATTGCAGCTTTATAATATCGTTTTCAGGATAATATTCCTCTATCAATAGCGGGATCTCTAGGATATGTAATACGCTAACGGTAGGACTAAACAAGGCGCTTAATGCTAATGCCAATGTAGGTTTCTCTGCTATATAAAACGCTTTATCACCCCAACCAAATTCGAGGTAACGTGCATTGGAGAATTCATCCTTTTCAGGCAACAGTGCATGTGGAATTTCATCCTGATTAATAATTATTCCACTGTGCAATCCATGATCAACAATATAAACGTCATTAAATGGGCCTTCCTCAGATGATCTATACGGGACTTCAGTAGTAGTTGAACAAGCAACATTTGTAATAATGACAACAAAAACTAGGACTAGCGAACGCATGTACCTGATTGAATCCTACCTCCATTAAAGCCGCTTTTCTCTACAGCAATAGAGACGTGAATAATTCTACACCCATAGACGACCGCCAGGGAAGGTGGAAGTGCAGATAATGTAAGGAACAATTATCTGCCGATGCAATAACGTAATTGTTTCGTTTTGCATGGATTATTAGTATATCGCGATATCAAGTGAAAATACGACGGCAGGGAAACGTATATGGATGTACTAATACTGCGATCGAACGACTAAAAGGATTTAGGAGGTAGAGCGAAGCAGGAAGCTAGAGCCGAGGACGCCTATACGGACATAGGCGGTTGAAGATATCTGGAGCTAATTTTCCAGCAATTACCGAGCGGCCTGTCCTCTTTATTTCTTTGAATAATTGCCATATCTCCTCCTAAGTATTGATTAAAAATAATTCCGACCCAACATTTATTATTTGTCGGGTAGTGCAAGGACGAGAAATCCGTCGGGTGCCAGGCGCGTGGCCAACATCACTTCGTTAATGTCCTGGTGTTCGGTCCAGGTGCTGGTGTCTTGATGTGCGGGAGTACGCCAGAACGACTCGATCTCATCGCCCAGGGGCACATAACGCATCAGCGCCTCAAGTTTGGTGTTAACCCCGGGGCTGATGGTAGTGTGGTTCTCTGCAACCGACAGCCACATATGATCGACAGCGTGTAACCCGATCGCCAGACCGAGTTCTCGAAAGGCCAGCCGGGACTCAGCTGGTGCCCGTAACTCCCCACTTTGGGCGTAGTATTCAAGACCTGCAAGCGCTGCAGTGAGCAGGTGCTCAAGAAGATCCTCATCCGACAGTCCGCCTTGCTCGATCAGTTGTGTTACGCGATAGGCGTCCACCAAGAGGCCACCGATGCCGAGCGGATCGGGGCTCGTCAGGTTGGCTACATTTGTCATATCCGCGAAACGGCGAATTGCCTTTTCGAGATCCGGATTGTCGATCGACTGCGACAGTCCAGCTACGGTGGCGCGTAATTGCATTGCTGTGATGTAGCCATCAATCGGATCATGCTGTCCCATAGAAGGTACGAGCGGGCGTGTGAGATCGATGCTCATCTTCCAGTACATACTCGGGGTACCGTCGGGGGAGGGCAGATAGGTAAACGCATCGTATGCTGTTACTGCGAGTTCGCGTGCCCAAACATTGAATTCAGGATCGCCTGTCGACCGGCTTATTTGATCGAGAGAATGCATCCACTTGGTCAGATAATGAAAATACTGGCCGTCCCGTTCCCATTCCAGGCGCTCATTAAAGGGCTCGGATTCGCCACGTTCCGGAAGTTGCTTGCCGATGCGCAGTCCACCGCGGGTCGGATGGGTTTCGCCATCCTGTGCGCTCAGTCCGCTGATCCAGCCACTGCGTGGATCGTCATCCCGGTAACGTCCGAGCACATGGTGGACCTGATCGATAAGGCGCAAAGCGAGTTCTTTGTAGCGTTGCTCCCCGGTCGCACGTGCAAGGCCAAGGTAATTACACACCGCAAAAGCATCCGTCCACAGATAGCGCCGTGGCGGGCGATCAGAATCAAGTCCGGTACGCTGGGCGAAGCTCAACATGAGTATGCTTGCATCTGCAGTACGCGGATCCGGCATATACATCAACTCCTCATTCGCACTCGTGACTAGCGGTACAAGTGACAGTAACACGATCAACCATGCGGGGTTGAACAGCATTTGATAGCTTCTCGAAATATTATTTGCCAATGTATCTAAAAATGAAAAGACGATTACCAGTTCTACCTGGCATGTTTAATTGATACGTAAAAAATAAATCTGTCCTCATTCTGTTTTTTCAGGAATCTCCGGCGGGAAAGATGAAATAAACGATGGTTCATTAATTTAAGGCGTCAGAGTATTCGAGCTTTTTCTACAGGATATCTTAAAAAGATAATAAGACATTAATCCAGCTCTTGCCTAAATAACATATCTAAAATTAACAACTAAAGAGGTTGGAGCCATTTTTTAATACTTAAATTAACTCCAACCTCTTTGATTCGTTCAATTCTTTTGTTTCATTTTGCCCTTATGCATATCGTGATAAGCTTGCAACTGCCAGCGTACTGATTTTTGTTTCATCGCATCGCGGATGAAAGCGGCGCTATTGGCGACGGCATCCCGATCCAGATTGTTTAATGCGTCATTATCCAGAACGGCCATTAAGGCACACAGTGCCTGAGCGGGTTCATCGTCGGCGAACAGGATAAGCTCTACCAATAAATCAAATACATCAATTTGATTGTGTTGATGCAAAAGTGGATTGAGATCATCAAGCAGAACGTGAATTCGAACGGGCAGCGTATTCTGCTGTTTCAGACGTTGCTCCAAATGGGTTTTAAGTTCTTTGCAGGCCAGCTTCATTGGGAAGCTACTGTTGTATGTCCATAATGTATTTGCTCCTTGATAAATCATATTTTACACAATTGCAAACTTTACACATGTGTAAATCAAGATATGTCACAGTTTACACATGAAAAGAAGAGAACTTGCAAAAAAGCTTGCTAAAAACTTTCGAGAAATGAGAGGCGATATGTCACTCAAGGAATTTGGCCGTAAAACCGGGATTTCATATGCAACGCTATCTCGTATTGAATCTAGTCAGCAGAATGTATCACTCCAGACGCTAGAACAATTGTGTATTTCGCTGAAATGTAATATCTCGGATTTATTCAAGTAAGAAACTCACAGAATATTTATTTTGATCTCCGACATTTTTTCAAAATCGGCCAGCAACAAAAGCGGCAAGATGGCCAAATCGGCCATACAGGAATGCTTGGCGCTGGTCAAATCGCGGCTGATAAAAGTCTTTAAAACTGCCTGAAGCAAACGGAGATTCCTGTTAAACGCTAACGCCAAAATTCCCCATCGATGAACCTGACTGAAACGCTAAAAAAGAGGGAGCTTGCCCGCATAAAATATTGGCGGGAGAAGGACTACTTTCTGGGCGTCAGGCTCAAATGGCGGGCGCAGATGGCGCGCCACCTGTTCCACCTGCTCCCCGGAGAAAGCATTCTGGAACTGGGTTGCGCAGAGGCGCAATGGTCCCGCCACATTTCGGCGGCGACTAAAAATAAAAACCCGGTTTGCGCCGCCACATTCGACAAGGCCAGTTATGACGCGATCGTGGACAATGGCGTCCCGGAAAATATTGAGCCTCTTCTGCTAGCAGATTTTCCCGGCCCGCTGGAGGGCCGCCGCTTTGACTACATCATCGGCTGGCATCTTTTAAAGGCCGAAAGTTGCGGAGTTTTTTTGTCCCAGGTTAAAGAACTGCTCAAACCGGGCGGACAGTTTTTGTTTTTTGAACCCAACCCATGGAACCCTTACCGCATCCTGCGCCGCCTGTTTACGAGGGGGGTGTGCATGACTGAAAACCGATGTGTTCTCGATACCTTGGCGATGATGCCACAGTCGCTCGCGGCGCGTCGCCACCTTCCAACAACCCATACTGTGGACATACTGTTATGAAACTACCTACTTTGGGATTCTGTGCGCTGCTGCTCGCCGGCGCGGTCGGTCTCGACCGTAGCCGAAGCGATGACGGCAACACGAGGAACGAAACTACTACGGCCGATGGGC
>JACZSJ010000049.1 GCA_022574295.1 Pseudomonadota bacterium | reverse complement strand
TTCAAGGGCTTCCGGTTTCTCGATCTTGGCAATGATGTCTGTGGTGGCACCTGCTTTTTTGATAATAGATCTCAGGTCGTTAATATCAGCTGCACGGCGGACAAAGGACAGTGCCAGGAAATCTACCCCGAGGCCCAGGGCAAATTGTGCATCTTTACGATCTTTATCTGTCAGAGAAGGTGCTGAGACATTGACACCGGGCAGATTAATTCCCTTGTTATTTTTTAGAATGCCACCATAGACAACTGAGCATGAGATTTCAGATCCATCAACACTTTCCACGATTAATTCGAGATTGCCATCGTTAAGCAATATACGATTTCCAGGTTTGACATCATTTGCTAATGCCTGGTATTGAGAAGGGATCAGACCCGGTTCACCCTCAACGTCACGTGTTGTGACTGTAACAGTTGCACCATCTTCCAGTGTAATCTGCCCGTTCTTAAATCTTCCCGTGCGGATTTTTGGCCCACATAAATCGGCCAGAATAGCGATGGGTTTACCCAGTTCATCAGCAATACTGAGTACAAGCTTATAGGTATTTTCATGAGTTGCATGTTCACCATGAGACATATTCAGGCGGAACACATTAACACCGGTTTCTATTAATTGTTTGATGATCTCTGGCGAGTCAGATGCGGGTCCCAGTGTCGCGATGATTTTTGTACGCCTGTTTTTTAACAACTTAATGTCTGTAATAATTGTCATTATTAATCCCGTTTCACTCTGTTGAACTTTTGTGTCAGTATGAAAGTCACCTTTATTCCATTCTAGCAGAAAGGGAATCCTGAGATATGTCCTGATTATGAACCAGTTTGGCCTGTTAAAACATGATCGGTTTTTACCATTATTCTGTACCCAGTTTCTGGGTGCGTTAAATGACAATGTGTTTAAGAATGCTATCGTGATACTGATTGCATTTACCCTTGCTGACAAATTAGGTATGAATGGTAGTATCCTGGTAATCGTTGCTGCCGGACTATTTATCCTGCCTTTCTTTCTCTTTTCTGCAACGGCAGGTCAGCTCGCTGATAAATATGAAAAATCCCTGTTAATTCGCCGAATCAAGATGACGGAAATCGTCATTATGATGATAGGCAGTGTGGGGTTTTATTTTATGAGTGCACCATTATTGCTCACGGTCCTGTTTTTCATGGGAATGCAATCTACACTATTTGGCCCGTTGAAATATAGCATCCTTCCACAGCACTTATCAGAGGGTGAACTGCTTGGTGGTAATGGCATGATCCAGATGGGGACTTACCTGGCTATCTTGTTGGGAACCATTATCGGGGGCGTACTCATTTCGATAAATCCGAATGGTAGCTTGTATGTGTCAATCGTCATCATTTTACTTGCCGTGGCAGGTTGGATAGCCAGCCGTTCAATTCCTGAAGCTGCCGCGCCTGAGCCAACACTTCGTATCAACTGGAATCTTATAACAGAAACCTGCAGAATTATTAAATTTTCCAGAGAAGATAGAACCGTTTTTTGGGCCATCATTGGAATATCGTGGTTCTGGTTTTATGGCGCTACTTTTCTGTCATTGGTCCCGACATATACTCGAGATGTTTTATTTGCAGATGAAAGAATCGCGACATTGATGCTGACTGCATTTTCTATCGGTATAGGCACAGGATCATTAATGTGCGAAAAGCTGTCTCGTATGCAGATCAACCCCGGGCACATCAATCTTGGCCTGGTGCCGATCGGTGCTATAGGGTTAACATGTTTTGCAACAGATCTATCCTTTATCTCATTGCCGGATATGAAACTATCAGAAGGTGAGTTATTAACCGCCGGCATGTTTCTTCAGTATTTTAATCATTGGCGGGTGCTGGTTGACTTGAGCTTGATTGGATTGTCCGGTGGCTTATATATGGTTCCTTTGTATGCTTTGGTGCAGCAAAGAAGTAATCCATGTCATCGTTCCAGAATCATTGCGGCAAATAATATTATTAATGCCCTTTTTATGGTGATCTCTGCTGTCTTGATGATTGTACTCATTTCTGCAGGCATTAAGATACCACAGATATTCTTCATTGTAGCTGTGCTAAATCTCATGGTGATGATGGTGATCTTCAAAAAAGAGTCTGAATTTCCCAATCAATTCATTAAATTTATACGCAATTAGATCATATACTTACGGCAATATAATGAAATATAATATGCCACATATTTTTGGATTTAAACGCCTGTTAATATATATTCATGACTCATGCCTCTTAACATAAGGGGCTAATAAACAAAATAATAAGACTAGAAAGTGATCCAGCTAAAACAATATAAGCAGGAAGAAAAATTCGCCGTGCAAAACTGCCATGGATAATTACTTTTTTAAGGAATTAGTCGGTAATCTCACCTTCGTCACGAAGGCAAAACATGTATTAATTTCCAGGGCTACGAATGGGAAAGCATCTGAATTTATTGAGACAGTCGCGTTCTGGTCAAATGGAGAATTTGTAGACAATGTTCGATTTGCGCTCGCTGGCACACCCTGTGAAGAGGTACTAAAAGGTAATGTCCGTTTTTATTCACAAGGAATACAAGCATTATTTCCAGAAGATGAGGAATTAATAACAATGGATGCTGAGGGTTATCTTGGTTGTCCCATTATCTCATCATCAGGTCATATACTCGGTCATATCGCCATCATCGATACGATCCCGCTGAAAAATGAACAGGAACTAATCACGGTCGTTCAGGCATTTGCTTCCCTGGCTAGTTCGGAATTTGAAAGATCAGAATTGAGCCAGGCACTGGTCACAAGTAATGAAAGATTTGCCAAGGCACTGGAAGTAAGCCCCGATGCTGTAGTGATCACACGTCTTGCGGACGGACAAATCCTCGAGGCGAATGATGCCTGTACCAAGCTGACAGGATATCAAAGGGAAGAACTCATTGGCAAAACAACACTTGGGTTAAATATTTACAGTGTTGATGACCGGGAAGAAATTATCTCCAGACTGGAGAAGGATGGTAAGTATGTCAATTTCGAATCCATCCTCAGGAGGAAAGATGGGAAAGTGCTCAATACTTTGTCTTCAGCAGTCGTGCTTGAGATTAAGGGTGAGCCCTGCATATTTGCAATCGTCCATGATATGACTAAACGTAAAAAAAGAGAGATAGCCTTAAAGGAAAGTGAAAACAGATTTCGTGCATTGTATGATGCTAATCCCGCCATGTTTTTTACAATCAATCAGGATAACGCAATTGTTTCAGTCAATGAGTTTGGTGCTGAGAAACTTGGATATCGTGTAAATGATCTCATTGGTCGCTCAAAAATGGATATCATTTTTTCTGAAGACAGAGAAGATTATCAGAACAAAATAGAGGCATGTTTTCTCGATAGTAAAAATACGCATAACTGGGAAATTCGCAAGGTTAAAAATAATGGATCTATCATCTGGAGCAGGGAGTCTGCACGTGTGATTAATGATGTTGATGGGTCGCAGACGTTACTGATCGTTTCCGAGGATATTACCGATGCTCATAAACTATCTCAGCAACTCTCTTACCAGGCAAGCCATGATGCTTTGACAGGCCTGGTAAATAGACGCGAGTTTGAAATCAGGCTTGAACGATTGGTTCATGGAGGCGAGGGAAGTGGGGAGGAGCATGCCTTGTGCTACCTGGATCTTGATCAGTTTAAGGTGATTAATGATACTTGTGGACATCTGGCAGGAGATGAACTACTCAGGCAATTGGGTGCGTTATTTAAATCCAAAGTTCGTAAAAAAGACACACTTGCACGACTGGGTGGTGATGAATTTGGCGTGTTGATGGAAAATTGTTCTTTGGAACAGGCACAACGTGTTGCTCATGATTTAAGGGAACTGGTTGAAGAATTCCACTTTGTGTGGGCAGACAAACGTTTTTCGATTGGCGTCAGTATCGGATTAGTCCCTATTGATGACAGTGGTGGTTCTACTGCTACTGACATATTAAGTGCTGCTGATGCTTCTTGTTATGCAGCAAAAGATGCAGGGCGGAACAGGGTCCATGTTTATCATCCCGAGGACATTGATTTGGCAGTTCATCGGGGCCAGATGCAATGGGTAAGTAAAATCAACCACGCATTGGAAGAAGATCGATTTCGTTTGTATCTACAGCCTATCGTTTCATTATCGGAGGAAGATAAAGATAAAAAACATTATGAATGTTTGGTAAGAATGATTGATAAAAAAGGAAAAATCATTCTACCTGGGGCTTTTTTACCGGCTGCTGAGCGGTATGATCTTTCTACCAAAATCGATCGGTGGGTATTTGAATCAGCATATACCTGGTTAGCAAAACGTCCTGGCAAACACAAAAATTTGATATCCTGCTCAATAAATTTATCAGGTCACTCACTTAATAATGAAGAGTTCCTCAACTATATTGTAAATAAACTAAATGAAGGAAAAGTACTTCCCTCAAACATTTGTTTTGAAATAACAGAAACTGTCGCTATCTCCAGTTTATCCAATGCAATCAAGTTTATGGAAATACTAAAAAACAAAGGCTGTTTTTTTGCGCTTGATGATTTTGGTAGTGGTGTCTCTTCATTTGGATATTTGAAAAACTTGCCAGTGGATTTTCTTAAGATTGATGGGATGTTTATCAGAGATATGATAAACGATCCTATTGATCTGGAGATGGTCAGATCAATCAATGAAATTGGTCATGTGATGGGTAAAAAGACCATCGCTGAGTTTGTTGAAAATAAAGAAACTTTAGAGCGTTTAAAAGAGCTTGGTGTTGATTACGCACAAGGCTACTACATGGGTAAACCGAGAGCAGTCAAGGTACCTGTTTTAAAAAGCAGTGATCGCAAGAAAACAAAGAAAAAAGCAAATAAGAAAAAGCGTTTTGCCAGAACCAGAAAAACCGACTAATCAAGTACAATTTCCAGTTCAATCATTGATTGCTATACCCTTAGGTCAAACCAGACCGCTAGAACGGAATATCATCATCAAAATCGTCGTTTGAACTTTTTTCACTTGCAGCAGCGGGTGCTGATTTCTCATGTTGGGGTGTCTGGTCAAAATTTGCTGTTGTGCCACCACTTTTACTGCCCAGCATCTGCATTTCATTGGCAACTATTTCTGTCGTATAGCGATCATTTCCTTCTTTATCCTGCCATTTGCGGGTCTGTATGCGACCTTCAATATAAACTTGGGAACCCTTGTGCAAGTATTCACCGACGATTTCTGCCAGACGACCAAAAAAGACAACACGGTGCCATTCAGTCCGTTCCTGCATTTCACCGGACTCTTTGTCTTTCCATTGTTCGTTGGTTGCGATACTGATATTGGCAACGGCTGCGCCACTGGCGGTGTATCTGATCTCCGGATCCTGTCCTAATGATCCTAAAATAATTGCTTTGTTTACACCTCTGGCCATTTTAATTTCCTCTTGATTTTTTCGTCAGTTGATCGCGGTGTTTAGCATTCATCCTGAATCTGGTTTGTGGGTAGCAGGGTTACCATGAACCACACCAGTGCCATGATACTACCAAAAATGAACACTGCCGGCAGCCCGTAATGTTCATGGATGATGCCACCAATTAGTCCTCCCGTAAATGTCCCCATGAATTGACTTGAGGCATAGACACCCAGTGCAGTTCCCTTGGTATTGTTTGTCGCCAGTCTGGAAATCAATGAAGGTAAGGATGCCTCCAGATAATTAAAGCCTGTGAAAAACACCAAAAGCACGACAGTCAGCGCCATGATCGAGTCGTGCCAAAAATAGTAGCCTATTTGCGATAACATCAACATCAATATCGCACCCTTGAAAAATATTGCTGATTTATTAAAGCGTTCCCCGAGAATAATAGCGGGCGCCATGAGGATGACTGAGACAATTAACACAGGTAAATAAACCTGCCAGTGATGTGATGATGCCAGCCCGGCCAAATCCTGTAAAGCCAGGGGGACAACAATAAAGTTGGCCATTAGTACGGTATGTAGCATGAAGATACCGATATCCAGTTTGACTAGATTGTGGTTTTTAATAACACTTCCCAGCATTGCCAGGGAAACCTCAGTGTCACTGTGAAAGGAGGAATGCTGAGGATCTGGAACCACAAAATATAGCATCATCATGGCGAGCACAGCCAATGTTGCACTGAATAGAAATATCCCGGAAACACCAATCATTGTGTCTAGCACGGGCCCGGCAATGAATGCCAGGGCGAAGGCAACACCGATACTGATGCCTATCAGAGCCATGGCTTTAGTTCTTTGTTGGTCCCGGGTGAGATCAGCGGCCAGTGCCATGAGCGCGGCAGAAATTGCCCCCGCGCCCTGTATTGCACGTCCCAGCATCATGGTCCAGATGGAATCTGCTGAGCTGGCAATGAGGCTGCCCACTATAAATATCAATAGTCCTGCAAAAATCACGGGCTTCCTGCCTACCTTGTCTGACAACATTCCAAAAGGGATTTGCAGGGATGCCTGGGTCAGGCCATAGATACCAAAGGCAAGTCCAACCAGCATAGGGGTCGCTTCCGGAAGATTTCTGGCATACAGGCTGAATACTGGCAATATCAGAAATAATCCCAGCATCCTCAGGAACAAGACGCCCGCCAGACTTAGACTGCCTTTCAGCTCTGTCTCCGTCATTTTATCTTTAGGCTGCATGCCTGATTGTGATCCCCCTGAATATTGATCTTGGTACTTAAAAAAAGGGCACATATTGCCAGCAACGGAGCCTTTGAACAATGTATACTTGCGGGTTTACATTGGGCGAAGACAAAAAAGTATTCATGGACACAATCCGTATTCGTGGGGCGCGCACCCATAACCTGAAAAATGTCGATGTTGATATCCCGCGTGACAAGCTAATAGTCATCACGGGTTTATCAGGTTCAGGCAAATCCTCGCTCGCATTTGACACGATTTATGCCGAGGGCCAGCGCCGCTATGTTGAGTCGCTTTCTGCCTATGCCAGACAATTTCTGTCGATCATGGAAAAACCGGATGTCGACTTGATTGAAGGATTATCACCCGCCATTTCCATTGAGCAAAAATCGACTTCACATAATCCACGCTCTACAGTCGGTACCATTACAGAGATTTATGATTACCTGAGATTATTGTTCGCCAGGGTTGGCGAGCCTCGTTGTCCCGAACATGATGTGCCATTGGTAGCGCAAACTATTAGTCAGATGGTGGATCATGTGTTGGAGCAACCCCAGGGAAGACGTCTCATGTTACTTGCACCTGTGGTGCAGGGACGTAAGGGGGAACATTTACAGTTGATTGATCGCCTGCGCAGCGAAGGATTTGTACGTGCGCGTATCGATGGTCATGTGACTGAACTGGATCAGGTCCCAGAACTGGATCTATACAAAAAACACGATATTGAAGTTGTGGTTGATCGTTTCAAGGTGCGCCCAGATCTAAAATTGCGTCTTGCAGAATCATTTGAAACTGCGATCCGACTCTCTGATGGTATCGCCAGGGTCGTTCCCATGGCTGATCCAGACATGGAAGATTCAGAACCGCAAGAATCGGGGCAAAAGATATCACACACAGATGAGATGATTTTTTCCTCCCGGTTTGCCTGTAAGCAGTGTGGTTATAGTCTGAACGAACTGGAACCCCGCACATTTTCATTTAACAATCCTGCCGGGGCATGTCCCGACTGCGACGGTCTGGGCATTGAACAGTTTTTTGACCCTGCGCGGGTCGTACAACATGAAGAATTAAGTCTGCCTGGTGGGGCTGTTCGTGGGTGGGACAGACGTAATGCTTATTATTTTCAACTCATCAAATCACTTGCTGTTCATTATCAATTCAAGATCGATAGTCCTTTTCGTGATATCCCGTCTGAGGTTCAACAAGCCATTCTTTATGGTAGTGGTGATGAAGAAATCGATTTCAAATATCTAAGTAGCAGGAAAGGCGTGGTCAATAGAAGGCATCCCTTTGAAGGGGTGATTCCCAATATGCGTCGTCGTTATCATGAAACAGATTCAGCCATGGTGCGTGAGGAATTGGCTAAATATATGAATAGCCGATCCTGTCCAGCGTGTCATGGCACACGATTAAACACGGCCGCACGCCATGTCTACATCAATGATTTGACCTTACCTGACATTACTGCGATGCCGGTAGAGACAACCAGACAATATTTTTCAGAGTTAAAGATTGATGGTCAACGCGGTGAAATTGCCGCCAAGATCCTGAAAGAGGTAATCAATCGCTTGCAATTCCTGGTCGATGTCGGGCTGGATTATTTAAGCTTAAACCGCAGTGCTGAAACCTTGTCAGGAGGTGAGGCACAGCGGATCAGATTAGCCAGTCAGATTGGTGCAGGTCTGGTCGGAGTTATGTATGTGTTGGATGAACCCTCAATTGGCTTGCATCAACGCGATAATAGACGCTTGTTGGCTACGTTAAAGCATCTAAGAGACATGGGTAACACAGTCATTGTTGTTGAACACGATGAAGAGGCCATTCTTGAAGCAGATCATGTGATCGATATTGGTCCTGGTGCAGGCGTTCATGGTGGCAAAATCATTGCACAGGGCACACCTCAGGATATCCTCAACAGCAAAGATTCAATTACCGGTCAGTTCTTATCAGGGACAAGGCAAATTAGTGTTCCTGCAGAAACGACCCCGTTTGATAACGCCAAAGTGTTCAAGCTGGAAGGTGCATCTGGGAACAACCTGAAGGATGTCAATATTGAGTTACCGATAGGCTTAATGACCTGTGTGACTGGCGTTTCAGGCTCAGGGAAATCGACATTGATTAACGATACCCTGTATAGAATTGTTGCCTGTGAAATTAACGGTTCCAGTCTTGAGCCGAGACCTTACGAATCCGTAACTGGCCTTGAGTGGTTTGATAAGGTTGTTGATATTAATCAAAGTCCTATAGGAAGAACCCCGCGTTCAAATCCGGCCACCTATACGGGCCTCTTTACGCCCATCCGGGAATTGTTTTCCGCTACCCATGAAGCACGATCTCGCGGCTACAAACCGGGTCGTTTCAGTTTTAATGTCAAAGGGGGGCGTTGCGAAGCCTGTCAGGGAGATGGGGTCATTAAAGTTGAGATGCACTTCCTGCCAGATATTTATGTGTCCTGTGACATATGTAAAGGCAAACGCTATAACAGAGAAACGCTGGATATTTCCTATAAGGGTAAGAGCATCCATGAAATACTGGAAATGACCATTGAAGAAGCGAGAGCATTTTTCGATCCGGTGCCCGTGATTGCACGTAAGTTGCAAACCTTGATGGATGTGGGACTCTCCTATATCAAGTTGGGGCAGAATGCGACCACATTATCTGGTGGTGAGGCACAGCGGGTGAAACTTTCACGCGAATTATCGAAGAGAGACACAGGCAGAACCTTGTATATTCTGGATGAACCGACCACCGGTTTGCATTTTCATGATATTGAACAGTTATTACATGTGCTACACCGACTGCGCGATCATGGCAATACCATGGTTGTCATCGAACACAATCTGGATGTGATAAAGACGGCTGATTGGATCATCGATCTGGGACCGGAAGGAGGCGATGGTGGTGGTGAAATCGTTGCCGTTGGTACGCCGACAGAGGTTGCAGCCAATAAAAAATCATATACTGGACACTATTTGAAACCTTTACTTGAACGACACAGGAAGACAAGTGTCAAGGTAGTAGAGATTGAAGAAAAAATGGCAGTGACATCATAAAGATCACATTATTCTCTGGTTTTTTAATTTTGGTGATGTTCTTCCGACTCAGCTTGGCTGATGGGCGTTCTGAATTCGACGTGCCATTCTCTGAAGATAATTCACGCTATCCTGTGAACTGGCAGGGATTACCAGAGCCATATCACACCGAATCTGCAACTAACCCACCCCGACTGATACCACGACCGAAACAGGCTTCACTTTCAGTGCCGGAAGGATTTGTTGTCGAAGAATATTTATCTGACTTCCTGCGACCCAGATTCATGTTACTCGGGCCTGAAGGAGAGGTTCTTTTGTCCGACATAGCAGCGGGAGTTGTTTATGTAATTCGCGACAAAGTTGCAGTACCATTAATCTCGAACCTGAGCAAGCCTTATGGTTTGGCACTTTATAAAGATTGGTTATATGTTGCTGAAACCAGTTCTGTGAAGCGTTACAAGTATTCATCGAAACAAGGCAGTGTAGGTCAAGGTGAAGAGATTATCCCTTTGGATCGCTATGCCACAGGACATATCACACGTTCTATTCTGTTTGATGAAACGGCTGGAAAACTCTATCTCACCGTGGGTTCGGCTTCGAATGTTGAACTAGGTGAACCACCCATCCGAGCAGCGGTAAGTCGTTACAATGCTGACGGTACTGGATATGAGTTATTTGCTACAGGTATTCGTAATCCCATCGGTTTGAAATGGTATCCATATGCAAATGGTACTGAGTCAAAAGTGTTATGGGCAACATCTCATGAGCGTGATGGTCTAGGGGATGATCTGGTTCCAGACTATTTTACCAGGGTACAGGAAGCTGGGTTCTACGGCTGGCCGTATGCGTATATTGGTCCGCATGAAGATCCGCGTCATCCGGGTGTTGCACCAGACAAAGTCAGGCAAACGCTTTATCCCAGTGTTTTGCTAGGTAGTCACGTAGGTTCAATGGATTTTACATTTTATACAGGGACACAATTTCCTGAAAAATATCAGGGGGGCGCATTTCTTGCGTTACATGGATCATGGAACCGCTCAAAGCGTACAGGTTACAAGATTGTCTTTGTGCCTTTTAAAAAGGGACAGCCAGTTTCAGGCCCAGAAGACTTTCTGACTGGCTGGATGTTGGCTGAAGACAAGAAAGAAGTTTGGGGCAGACCTGTGGCGGTATTACAAATGCCGGATGGATCGCTCTTGATAAGTGACGATGGAGCAGGCAAGCTGTGGCGGGTAAGTTACAGAGAATAAACAGCATAAGGAGGATCGATCGATGTCACTTTTTATACTTGGTTTAGTGCTGTTTTTTGGTATTCATATGTTGCCCTTCTATCCGGAATATCGGGCACTGATCATAGAAAAAATGGACAATGATATGGTTGACGAGGAAGGACTGTACAAGCTTGTCTTTGGTGTTATCGCACTTCTGGGATTAGGATTTGCTGGTCTTGGCAAGGGTTCAATGGAATTTATTGGTCTTTGGGATACCCCAACGTTTTTTCGTTATGTTTCTGTCGTTCTAATTCTAGTGTCATTTATCTTAATGGTCGCTGCCTATCTGCCTAATAATATCAAGCGTTATGTCCCGCATCCTATGTTGACTGGTGTCATCATCTGGGGCGCAACACACCTGATAGTCAATGGTGATGTCGTCTCAATTATTTTATTTGGTAGCTTCGTCGTCTACTCTGTTGTGGCCATCATACTGATAAACCAGCGTCCGGATGACAAAGACATTGTGCAAGATACCCAGGAATCAATACCAATAGAGAAGGATGCAATCGTTCTTGGAATCGCCGTGGCCGGTTTTTTATTGCTGTTATGGTTACATGAAGCTTTGTTTGCTCGTGCAATATTTATCTAAACTGAAAATAATAATTTAAGGAAGCAATCTTTATGTCAGCACTCATCTGTGGTTCATTCGCCTATGATAACATCATGGTCTTTCCGGATTATTTCAAGAATCATATCTTGCCGGACAAGGTTCATATGCTAAATGTTAGTTTCATGGTGCCGGAGATGCGTCGGGAATTTGGCGGTTGTGCAGGCAATATCGCCTACAATTTAAATATGCTTGATGGTAATGCTGCTGTACCCATGGGCACAGTGGGTCTGGATTTCGGTGCCTATAGTAAATGGATGGATAAAAATAAGGTCAACCGAGAACATGTAAAAATATTTGAAGAGAGTTTTACTGGACAGGCATTTATTACCACAGATCTGGATGACAATCAGATCACCGCATTTCATCCGGGTGCAATGGAACTCTCTCATGAAAATAATATTAGTGATGCCAATGATATTACGATCGGGATTATTTCTCCTGATGGACGTGAAGGTATGTTGCAACATGCACAGCAGTTTGCTGATGCCAATATTCCATTTGTTTTTGATCCGGGGCAGGGTCTACCGATGTTTGACGGTGATGATATTAAACGTTTTATTGAGCAGGCAACCTGGGTCACGGTTAATGATTACGAATGGGAAATGGTTCAGGAGAAGACTGGTTTGACGCCACATGAAGTCGCTGAACAGGTTGATGCTTTGATTATTACTCGTGGTGCGGAAGGTTCTCATATCTATGTCAAAGACAAACGTCATGAAATTCCCAGTGTCAAACCGGAAGCGATTAAGGATCCAACCGGTTGTGGTGATGCCTATCGTGCAGGATTGTTATTTGGCTTGATGAATGAATTTGATTGGGAAACGACGGGTTGTATTGCGTCATTGATGGGTTCAATAAAAATAGCTCATCAAGGATCACAGAATCATTTCTTTACATTTGACGAGTTTAAAGATCGATTTAAAGAAAATTTCGAATATTCTTTCTAAAATATTTTTGCGATATCTATTTGTGAGCATGTCTGAACAAATTTTAACTGACTAATTTCTGTTCACGCCTCCGCTGATACAAAATAAATTCCGTATAGCCATTGGCTTGATCAAGCCCTTTTAGTACCAGATCCAGGGCAGCCTGGAATGGGATACTGTTTTCAAAGTCTGCTGACATCGGTTTGTATTCTTTATCGTCCCGGTTTTGACGATCAACAATGACTGCCATACGTTTCATCGCAGCAAGCACTTCATCTTCAGTGACAATATCGTGATGCAACCAGTTCGCAATATGCTGGCTGGAAATTCGTAGCGTAGCGCAATCTTCCATCAAGGCAACGTCATTGATATCGGGCACCTTGGAACATCCCACACCTTGACCAACCCAGCGTGATACATAGCCAAGAATTCCCTGTGAATTATTTTCAAGTTCGTGTCGAATATCGTTAGCTGTTAATTTCCGATCATTACTCATAACTGGGATGTCGAGGATATCATCGACAGGCACCTGTTTGGCTTTCATTAATGCATGTTGACGACTCTGTACATTTAACTTGTGGTAATGAATGGCATGCAAGGTACCTGCGATGGGAGATGGAACCCATGAGGTATTGGCCCCTGCCTTAAGGTGTTGAATCTTGGTCTCCATCATATTGTTCATCTCCTCCGGCATGGCCCACATGCCCTTACCAATTTGGGCACGACCTTTCAATCCACAGAGAAGACCAATTTGAACATTTGATTCTTCATAGGCTTTTAGCCATTTTGCTTGTTTTAGCTCACCCTTTGGTACGATTATGCCAGCTTCCATGTTGGTGTGGATATCGTCACCGGTTCTGTCCAGAAAACCGGTGTTGATAAATGCAAGACGTTCTTTCGCTGCATAAATACAGGCCTTGAGGTTAACTGAGGTGCGACGCTCTTCATCCATGATCCCCATCTTTAAGGTATTGCGTGACAGTTCCAATGCATCTTCAACACGGGTAAATAAATCATTGGCCAGCGCCACTTCATCAGGTCCATGCATCTTGGGCTTCACAATATAGACAGAACCTGTTCGGCTGTTACGCAATGTATTGTTACCCAACAGGTCATGTTTTGCACAGAGTGCTGTGACCATCACATCCAACATGGTTTCGGGGATCGGTTTACCATTGTAAAGCACGGCATCTGTTTCAAGGTGTATGCCTACGTTACGCACCAGCATCAGGCTTCTGCCATGTTTAACAACGGGATGACTATTAGTTCCTGTATAATTTCTATCGGGCTCCATCGCACGTTCTATGGTTTCGTCTTCCTTGACGATAGTACGGATCAGTGTGCCTTTCATTAAACCCAACCAGTTTTTATATACTTTCAGTTTGTCTTCTGCATCTACTGAAGCTACTGAATCTTCACAATCCATAATCGTTGTAATTGCTGATTCGATATGAATATCGTAAATATTGGCATGATCGCGGCGACCGATAAAAAAACCTTCGCCAAAACAAATTTCAACGTGTAAACCATGATGGCAAAGTAAGACCTTATCGGGACTTTCAGGCTTCCCGGTATAACCAACAAACTGTTGCGGCTTTAGTAAGGTAGTTTCAGTGCCATCGCCCATGTGGACGGCTAGCTGGTCATCCTTGATAAAATAACGAGTCACATGTTTATGTGTGTTTCTCTCAAGTGCAAAATGTCGATCAAGAAATTCGCGTGCGATCTGAATAACCTTTTCACCACGAATAGGATTATATTTTTTAATCTTTTTGCAGCCATCAGCTTCTGATATAGCATCCGTTGCATAAAAGGCATCATATAAACTACCCCACCTTGCATTGACGGCATTTAATACATAACGTGCATTATCGAGAGGGACAACGAGTTGGGGCCCTGCGACTTCGGCGATCTCAGCATCAACGTTTGTCGTTGTGATTTGAAAATCATCGGGTTCATCGACGAGATAGCCAATGTCCTGTAAAAATTTCTTATAGGCTTCTGCATCATGTTTTTCATGACGATGTGTCTGATGCCATTCATCTATTTGTTGTTGCAGTTGATCGCGCCTGGCTAATAATTCAGAATTATTTGGCTGTAGATCGCGAACGATTTCTTCAAGCGAAGACCAGAATTTTTCATTATCTATCCCGGTATTCGGACAGATGTCATTTTTAACTAGTTCGAAGAGGGGTTGAGCAATCTCAAGCCCACCGAGCTTGATGTATTTATTCGTTGTTGTCATATCGTTGTGTCCAAATACTGGCAAAATATCAGCTTGTTGATAACTAATAGGCACCTAAAGCTATTGATCCTATACGTTTATTATTATTGTTGCGATGCAACAGAGTACTGGAAATACTGGCCAATATCAATATTGAAAGTTTTATGTGGGGCTATTTTGAAATCAAAAAATATTTGTGAAGTTTGGTATCAGGAAGCAACGGGCACTATCACTTGAACTCATTCAAGAAATATTGCCAAAACGGAGCTAATTACGATTCAATGACGGCTGCGCCGGCAAGAGCGCACTCGTGATCTTCGTCGGGGGCACCACCACCCAGACCCAGCGCACCAATGACTCGACCATCTTTAAATACAGGTAATCCGCCCGGGCTAGGCAGTGCCTGAGCCGGAACTACACTAGGCAGAGAATACCAAAGCAGGGGATTGGCATCTTTGTTTTCAGTAATCTCCAGGGCATGGCTACCTCCTTCTTGTGGTAGCCATAGGTTAATAAACTGTTACCTATGTACTTGTATTAATGTGTTACCGATGTGGGTGTATCGTACCGCGCCGTCTTTCTTGGTGACTTCTTGTGGGGCGAGCAACAAGAAGTCACTCGCCATAAGGGCGAAAACAAAAAACTAAAATTCGGAATATAAGATCCCTCATATTCATTCGGGATGACAATTATTGACTGGATACTGGCATTCCAGACTGTGTGAAAACTCGAAATTCAAACCATAAAATAAAAAGTTTCCCCACTTCCATTGGTATATGATCACAT
>JACZSJ010000048.1 GCA_022574295.1 Pseudomonadota bacterium | reverse complement strand
CTGTTCACTCATGATAGCACCATCTTTTGCGAGACGATCTTCCATTGCCTTGACTTTTTTCTGCTGAGCAACCAATTCCCTGTCTCTTGAAGAGAATTCTTTTTTAATTAACGCATCGGCCGATATTGCCTGAGGTGATTGCTCAAGAACGCGAATTGTGTTCACTGCGCCAATTTTAAGATCCTCGGCTAAAACACTATTTATTCCAGCGGTTGATAGAAAACAGATTATCAGAAAAACTGCATTAAAATTTCTCAATGTTTCTACTCCATATATTCATATTAGAAAGAAGTTCCAAATGTAAACTGGAAATTTTGAATTTGATCATCTTCCTGATCAGCAATTGGTTGTGCGATGCTCGCGCTAAGCAACCCAAAGGGTGAGACCCAGATGCCACTCAATCCGACCGAATAACGCAATTCAGCAACATCAAAATCCTCTTTTTTTAAATTATAAACATTGCCAGCATCAAAAAATCCTGCAATTCTGACTGATTTAACCTCTCTGAAAAATGGTACCGGCAATATGACTTCGGCACCAGCCACCAACCGGAGATTACCACCTAATGGCCTGCCAAGTGAATCGGTAGGACCCAGTGTATTTTCCTCATACCCACGAACAGATTTTGGGCCGCCTGCATAAAAATTTTCGAAAAATGGCAATCCCCCTTCGGTATCACCATACGAGTCACCGTAACCAACATTTCCCTTTAAAGAAAATATATAATCTTCATATATTGAAGTAAACCATTGAGTCTTGTAGCTGATCTTGTAATACTCAAGTGAATTCCCCAGTGTAGGTAATGCTATTTCTGCAGTAATTCGATGTAAGGCACCCTTATCAGGCAGGACCGTTCTATTACGTGTATCGAATGACAGACTATTACTCCATCTCAGTATATTGTATTGATTACCATTCTCAGCGATAAAATCCAGCACTTCCTGAGCTGAACCTAACCCAACCGCAATCTCAGTATTCTCATAGGCCAATGATGTATGGAAGGTATTATATTCAGTAATTGGAACACTGAATCCTACACTACCGCCCCATAGTGTATTATCAAAAGCTGTCACGTTGGCACTAACACTATTAGTTTCCTGATAAAAAGCACTCAGGCTTCTGCTCACACCATCCATCGTGTAGTACGGGTTGGTGTAACTAAATCCAAAGCGTCTGTTTATCTCACTATTGTTGAATGAAAAACTGATTCTTTTGCCACTTCCCAAAAAATTGTTCTGAGTAACTGATGTCTGAAATACTAATCCGCCTGTCTGTGAGAAACCGAGGCCCAGAGATAGATTTCCTGAAGGTGTTTCTTCTACAGTGTAATTAACATCGACCTGATCCGTCGTCCCTGCCACTGCTGGGGTTTCAACATTCACTTCTCCAAAGAAACCCAATCTTTGCAGCCTGATTCTACCGCGATCTACTTTTTCTGTCGCAAACCAACCACCTTCCTGCTGACGCATTTCGCGCCTGAGTATTTCATCTCGTGTTCTTGTATTACCACTAAATTGAATTCTTCTTACGTAGGCACGCTTGCCAGGATCAACAAAAAATGTAATTGCTACTGTATTGTCTTCATCGTTAATTTCAGGAATCGCATTCACATTGGCAAATGCATAACCATCATTGCCCAGGAGTGTACTTATCGCATTACTACTGCTGGTTAATTGCCTACGTGCAAATATATCACCACCTCTGACACTTATCAGATTAAAAATATCATCCTCAGGTAAAATAAGCTTACCTGTGAGGTTGACCTCGGAGACCGTAAATAATTCTCCCTCGGTAATATTAATGGTGATATAAATACCTTTCTTATCGGGTGTGATAGAAACTTGTGATGAGTCAACATTAAAATTGATATAGCCATTATTCAGATAAAATGATCGAAGCGATTCAATATCCGCAGTCAATTTCTGACGCGAATATTGATCATCTTTGGTAAAGAACGAAAATAATGTCGGTGTTGTTGATTTAAATAACTTGAGTAATTTTTTTTCTTTAAAAACCGTATTCCCAACAATATTTATTTTCTGAATCTTGGCAGCAACGCCTTCAGAAACATCAATAGCCACTGCCACTCGATTATTATCCAGCTCAGTAACCGTTGATTCAATTTTAACTGCATATTTTCCCAATGAATTATATTGTCTTCTCAATTCCTGCTCTAATTTTTCCAGCTGTGAACGATCAAAGGCACGGCCTTCGGCAAAACCTATCTGTCTTAAACTATCAATCAGATCCTCACTACGAATATCTTCATTCCCGCTTAAGGTGATACTGCCTATTGAAGGGCGTTCCTCCAGAATAATGACCAGTATTCCCCCATCACGTTCTAACCTGATGTCTTTAAAGAATCCTGTCTTGAATAAAGCCTTCACAGCCTCGGCAGATCGCTGATCATCGAATGTATCACCCACCTTCATTGGCAAATAGTTGAAGACAGTTCCTGGTGTAATTCGCTGTAGCCCTTCTACGCGAATATCCTCAATCACAAACTCCTGAACTGCATAAACATTCATTTGTGATGCTATGTAGATAATTACTATATAAAGTAATTTATTAAATAAATTATGCATGTAATTGTTTTTTATATTTTTATTAATTAAAGGTGCCTTTATCCCATCAGGCGCACGATGTCATTATAAAATACAAGCACCATAAGACCCAGTAATAATGTGAATCCGACCTGCTGACCGATAATTTGTGTTGATTCTGATACTACACTTCCTTTAAAGAACTCAACGATGTAATACAGCAGGTGTCCACCATCAAGTAATGGGATTGGTAACAGATTAAGTACGCCCAGACTGACACTGACGATACCGAGGAACCATAAAAACGCTGCAACGCCACCTTGAGCTGAGTCACCTGCATATTGTGCAATACTTATCGGACCACTCAAATTTTTGACTGACGCCTGACCTGTGATCATTTTGCCAAGCATACGGAGTGTTAGCCACGACATATCCCATGTCTTTTCTACTGCTCTGAAAAATGCCGGTACAAACGTATAGGACTCCTTGCCCAATATCATTTCAACAGGCTGGTTCGCAGCACCAATGAACCCTATCACATGACCATCATCTTTTACTTTTTTGTCCGGGGTAAGTTCCAGGTTTAAATATTTGTGTTGCCTTTCTATTTCTATGGTTATTTTTAAATCAGGATGGGCCTGTACATATTTAACCCATTGCATCCAATCATCGATCGGCTCACCATTTGCAGAGATAATTAAATCGCCCGCAATCAGACCCGCCATATCCGCAGGTAATCCAGAATGTACATCGCCTACAATCGCAGGCACTTTAAACCGTTTTGGTGTAATTCCAAGTTTATTTAGCAGGCCTTGTTCTGCTAAATCATCAATTGATACTTCCTTAAGATTGACAGTCAGGATCTTAACGACCGAACCATCGCGAATGGTAATGTCCACTTTGCTGCCATCAACAATTCTGTTGATAAACGCGTCAACGACCATAGCCCAGGTATTCGTTTCTCGTGAATCAACAGCAATAATCTCAACACCTTCTTCGAGTCCGGCCTGGTGTGCGATTGACCCGTTTTGCACATCACCCACAATCGGTCTTAGCCCGGTCAAACCGATCATAAACATAAGCCAAAATGCAACGATGGCAAATATAAAATTAAAGACTGGACCGGCCATAACAATTGCAGACCGCTGAGCCAATGACTTCCTGTTAAATGCACGATCCAGCTCGGACTCGGAAACATTTCCTTCTCGCTCATCCAGCATTCTGACGTAACCACCCAAAGGTAGTGCTGCTATCACAAATTCACTTTTGTCTTGACCGAAATGTCTTGACCACAGTGGTTTACCAAAACCAACTGAGAATGTTAATATTTTGACATCACATTTTCGTGCCACCCAAAAATGTCCAAATTCATGGAACGTTACCAAAATGCCAAGCGTGAAAATCAGGGCGAAAAGATAATATAAAAAATCAATCATGAAATAAGTTTTTCCCTTGCCAATTTATCTACAACGTACGCAAGCGCAAACTGCCGCGCTTCAGCATCAGCTGCTAAAACGGTATCAATAGAATCAGCTTCTACTCCAGAAATATTTTCCAGTGTTTCTTCAACGAGTTCAGGTATCGCTGTAAATCTGATCTGCCTGTTCAAAAATGCTTCAACCGCAATTTCATTCGCAGCATTCATAATCGCTGTTGATGTCCCGCCCGCAGCCATGGCTTCAGATGCCAGTCTCAGACTGGGAAATCTTTCCATATCTGGAATTTCAAAATCAAGATGCGCAATATCAAACAAGTTGAGTGATGCAACGCCGGAATCAATTCGCTCTGGCCATGCAAGTGCATAGGCGATAGGTGTTCTCATATCTGGATTGCCTAACTGGGCCAAAACAGATCCATCAACATATTGAACCATAGAATGGATGATACTTTGAGGATGCAATACAACCTGAATTTTTTCTGGGCCTGTATTGAACAGCCAACAAGCCTCTATTACCTCCAGACCTTTGTTCATCATTGTGGCAGAGTCCACAGAAATTTTTCTGCCCATGTCCCAGTTTGGATGTGCACATGCCTGGTCAGGAGTTACTGTTCTTAATTCATCAAGAGGCGTTTTTCTGAATGGCCCTCCCGATGCAGTCAAAAGTATTTTTTCTACGCCCGACTCCGTCAGGCCATTTTTAAAATGGTCGGGCATACTCTGAAAGATCGCATTATGCTCGCTATCTATCGGCAAAAGTTCGGCGCCGGATTCGTGAATGGTATCCATAAATAATTGTCCCGACATGACCAGTGCCTCTTTATTGGCCAACAAGACACGTTTCCCAGCTTTTGCAGCTGCAAGTGTTGGTAACAAACCAGCCGCCCCGACAATTGCAGCCATCACGTAATCTACTTCAGGTAAGGCAGCAACATGTTGTAAACCTTCTGTGCCTGATAAAATTTTAACTTCGCTATCAAGTCCTTTTTCTTTTAAACTATTTTGTAATGACTCTGCCCGGTCATGATCAGCGATCACGGCATATTTTGGCTTCCACATCTCACATTGTTCCGCAAGTAATTCAATATTTCGGTTTGCAGTCAATGCAACAATTTGATATTTATCTTTGTGACGAGAGACCACATCTAAAGTACTGACACCAATACTTCCTGTTGCACCTAGCAGGGTCAATCCAATCACAACACTCTCTCCATGGCACACAGACCAGCAAAAAATACTGGCGCCGCAGATGTCAGGCTATCAATACGATCCAGAACCCCACCGTGTCCAGGTAAAATATGGCCGCTATCTTTTATGCCTGCCATACGTTTGAACATACTTTCTACCAAATCGCCCAAAATTGAAAAACTAACCGTCAATAAAACCAACACAAGAAATAAAATAGCATAGGTGAATTGCATCTCCGAATAGAACACATAGCTAACACCGACTAAAAACGACATCGACAGGGCCCCAAAGACACCTTCCCAACTCTTTCCAGGACTCACATTACTTGCGAGCCTTTTGCTGCCAAATTTTTTGCCTGAAAAATAGGCAGCACTATCAGCCAACCATATGAGGAAAAACAAAAACAGCACCAGTCCGGCACCAGATGTATTCGCCAGCGCAGCTCCAGATTTGCCAGAGTGTATTAAAATCAAACTTAACCAGGATGGGACAAGAATGACGCCACCTATCATTGCTTTCAACAAGCTGGATGATAGATTGATATTCTTATTTGTCTGGTAGCGCATCACCAGAAACATGGCGATACACCACCACACTAACCCGCAATAAATGATTAAAATAGTCCACTGATTATCCAGGAATTTCAGACAAGCCACGAGGCATAGCAATATCACCGATACATATAAAATTTTATGGGAGTTGGCGCCAAAACCAGCACAAGCTGCCCATTCCCACGCAGCCACACAGGTAATGATTGCGAGTACAAGTGCCAGCAACATTGTTGGTAAGAAAATGACGGCGCTGATAATCAGACCAGCAAATATCATTGCCGTTATCACCCGTTGTTTAAGCATGTTCTATTTGTTCACTTGTACGCCCGAACCTTCTCTCTCGTCCAGCATACCATTCGAAGGCTTTTTCCAGGTTCGCTGCCCCAAAATCCGGCCATAGACAATCATCAAAATAAAGCTCAGTGTACGCCAACTGCCAAAGCAAATAATTACTAATACGCATCTCTCCACCAGTACGAATAAATAGAGCAGGTTCTGGCAAATCGGACAAACAGACATATTCGCCAATTAAAGCTTCATTAATGTCCTCAATACGAACCTCTTTATCCTTAATCTTATTGCACAACTGTATAAAGGCGTTTGTTATATCCCATCTCCCACCATAATTCACAGCAACAACCAATTTTAATCCCGTATTATTTGTCGTAAGATTTTCTGCATCTTTCATAGATGTACGAAGTTTTTCAGGGAATAAAGACAGGTCTCCCATAAAACGAAGTCTGACATTATTATCATGCAGACCTTTAAAACGTTGCCGTAAAGATGAAGCAAACAATTCCATGAGCATGGAAATTTCTGTTCGGGGTCTTTTCCAATTCTCACTACTGAAGGCGTAAACAGTCAAAACTTCAATCCCTGCCTTGGCACTCAAGTTGACGATTTCCTGAAGCGCCCCAACACCTGCCCTGTGTCCAGCAATTCGGGGTAATCCTCTCTTTTTTGCCCATCGGCCATTACCATCCATAATAATAGCAACATGCTTCGGCAAATTATCTATCTCACTGCTAGCTGCACGTTTTTTAACCATTAATATTTCTACCGTTTGCTAATGGCTAAATTTCCATCATTTCCTTTTCTTTCCCTGCCAGAAGCCTGTCAATTTCATGGACGTGACTATCAGTCAGTTTCTGGATTTTTTCTTCTGCGCCACGATCCTCATCTTCGGTTATTTCTTTCTCCTTAAGGAGATCCTTGCAGGTATGGTTTGCATCACGACGTATGTTTCGTATGGAAACTTTCCCTTTTTCTGCTTCACCACGAACCACCTTGATCAATTCTTTACGCCTATCTTCAGTCAACACCGGTAATGGAACACGAATCACTTCTCCGGCTGTTACCGGATTTAGACCCAAATCTGCATTCATAATTGCTTTTTCAATATCCGGGATCGTATTTTTGTCGAAAGCCGTCACAGTTAATGTACGTGCATCCTGTACACCTACGTTGGCGGCCTGATTCAATGGGACATTGGATCCATAATAACTGACCGTGACATGATCCAGCAGGCTTGGATGTGCTCGACCGGTTCTTATTTTGCTGAATTCCTGTTTGAGCACTTCCAAACTCTTGAGCATGCGCTGATCTGCATCTTTATATATATCGTCAATCATTGGCGTTTTCTCTCTGGTTTATCCTTCTGGGGGGCATCCTTCTGGGGTTTATCCGTTTGCTTGCTTAATCTTGACCCTGAGCCGTTACCAAAGTCCCCTCATTCAATCCTTGAACAGCCCTCATCATCGAACCCGACTGTGTCATATCAAGCACACGTAAAGGCATATTGTTCTCACGACATAGGACTATCGCCGTCGCATCCATGATACCTAATTTTTGGTCCAGAACCTCATCATAACTCAACTTACTATAACGCCTGGCTGATTTATCTTTGACTGGATCTGCTGAGTAGATACCATCTACCTTGGTTGCCTTGATAAGCAAATCAGCATTGATTTCGATAGCACGAAGACTCGCCGCCGAGTCGGTCGTGAAAAAAGGATTCCCTGTGCCCGCAGCAAATATGACAACCCGACCTTTTTCCAGATGACGAACTGCCTTTCTACGAATGTAGTCTTCACATATTTCATTGATTGAAATAGCAGACATGACTCTGGCAACCACGCCAAGGCGTTCCAATGCATCCTGCATAGCAAGAGAATTGATGACGGTGGCTAACATGCCCATATGATCACCTGTCACCCGATCAATTCCTGCGGCTGCGAGCCCTGCACCACGGAATATGTTGCCACCCCCAATGACGATGGCGACTTCGACACCAGATTCAATCAACTCATTCACTTCACTGGCAATTCTACGGATAACATCCGGGCTGATGCCATAGGCATTGTCACCCATTAATGCTTCGCCGCTGAGTTTTATCAAGACCCGTCTGTATTTCAATGTTTTTGACGGGGGTGACAAGTTCCTTATTCTCCTTTTGCCTGGGCCATGACCTCTTCTGCGAAATTATCATTTCGCTTCTCAAGCCCTTCGCCAACCTCATATCGGATATAATTTTTAACCGTTGCCCCAGAAGACTCAAGTAATTTAGCGACCGTCTGGTCTGGATCTTTGACAAAAGGCTGACCTAGCAAGGTAATCTCTTTTAGAAACTTGTTAATTCGTCCGCCAACCATCTTCTCTATAATTTCCGGTGGCTTGCCACTTTCTTCTGCCTGTGCAACGAGTATTTCCTTCTCCTTGGCAAGTAGTTCCTGTGGTACATCTTCTTCAGCAATACATGCCGGGTTGCTAGCCGCGATATGCATAGCGATATCCTTTGCCAGGGCTTCATCACCACCGTCTAGTTCAACGAGTACACCAATACGAACGCCATGCAGGTATGCACCCAATGTACCTTGTGCTGGATCAAGCTGTGAAAAGCGTCTGACACTGATATTTTCACCGATTTTTGAAACCAGTTGCTGTCGCGATTCTTCAACTGTCTGCCCAGTATCACCCACTTTGCTATCCATTAAGGTATCGACATCTGCTGGCTGATCATCCAAAATGCAAGTCGCAACTTCATCGCAAAATCCTTTGAAGCCGTCATCTTTGGTAACAAAATCTGTTTCAGAATTTATTTCGGCAATCACTGCCTGTCCAGTTTTTTCATTTTTCTTAATGACAACCAGACCTTCTGCAACAATGCGGCCTGCCTTCCTGGCAGCCTTCGCCATACCGGATTTACGCATGTCCTCAATTGCTTTTTCAATATCACCATCAGCTTCCTGGAGCGCATTCTTGCAATCCATCATGCCAGCACCGGTGCGCTCGCGAAGCTCCTTTACCATTGTAGCTGTTACTGCCATTTTTATTTTTCCTCACCTGCTTTACTTTCTGACTTGTCTTCACCTTCAGCAGCCTTTTTGGCGACCTTTTTCCTGGCCTTCTTTTTGGTAACTTTTTTCTTGGTGACTTTTTTCTTAGTGACTTTTACACCATCAGTACTATCAGCTGCTTCTTTTTTTTCTGTTATTTCTGCCTCTGCCGTTGTCCTGGCATCTGATGAAATCGCTTTTTCAGCTTTCTTTTTGATTACTGTTTTTTTGCTTACCTTCTTTTTGATTACTGTTTTTTTGCTGACAGATTTTTCAGCGACTTCTTTGATGATTGGCTCACCAGATTCATCGAGTTCAACAAAATCATCCTCTCGCCCAGCACCCACATGAGCTATTGCATCACGACTATCCAGGATCGCATCAGCAATGCCCTTGGCATAGAGACGAATTGAACGCATTGCATCGTCATTACCAGGGATAATGTAATCAATATCACTCGGATTATTATTACTATCAACGACACCGATGACCGGGATCCCCAGTTTTTTCGCTTCACTGACGGCGATGCTTTCGTAACCGACATCAATCACAAATAAGGCGTCCGGCACGCCCTTCATATCCCTGATTCCGGACAGGCCACGTGACAGCTTTTCATGTTCTCTCTTGTGTCGGAGTTGGTCTTTTTTGGTCATTTTTTCCAATGTGCCGTCTGTTTCCTTGGCCTCCAGACCCTTCATCCTGTTAATAGATTGTTTGACCGTTTTATAGTTAGTCAACAAACCTCCTAGCCAGCGACGGTTTACAAATGGCATGCCACAACGAAGGGCCTCTTCCTGAATGACGTTCTGGGCAGAACGCTTGGTCCCCACAAATAGAATCGTGCCCTTTCTGGCAGCCAGTTTGCCAATAAAATTAACGGCCTCACCGTACATTGGCAATGATTTTTCAAGGTTTATAATGTGGATTTTGTTGCGTTGGCCGAATATATACGGCGCCATCTTGGGGTTCCAGTACCGAGCCTGATGACCAAAGTGGACACCAGCCTCCAGCATTTCACGCATGGTGACATTTGACATTTAATTCTCTCCGATTAGGGTTACGCCTCCGCACACACTATGTACAAACCTTTCGGCACCCAATACACAGTTATAGTTGTGCGTGTGACATTAATTTGCGAAACTGCGGGCGCTTTATAACACACAAGACCATTGATAACAAACGCTTAGCCCAGTTCCTGAGAACCAGATTCGTAGAGATTATGCCAGTTACCATCAAAACACCTGGAGAAATCGAAAAAATGCGCATTGCGGGTCGTCTGGCTGCGGATGTACTACAGATGATTGAACCTCATGTTCAGGCTGGAATGACCACCGAGGGACTGGATCAGATATGCCACAATTATATCGTCAATGAACAGAAAGCCGTCCCGGCCCCTCTGAATTACCGGGGTTTTCCAAAATCTATTTGTACCTCGGTGAATCATGTCATCTGTCACGGCATTCCTGGAAACAAGAAACTGAAAAATGGAGACATCGTCAATATTGACATCACTGTCATCAAAGATGATTTTCATGGTGATACCAGCAAAATGTTCTTTGTGGGCGATCCATCTATCCGGGCAAAAAGACTGGTACAAACCACCTATGAATGCATGGAACTTGGTATCAAACTGGTGGAACCCGGGGTGCATCTTGGAGATATTGGCCACGCGATTCAACAACACGCAGAAAATAACCACTATTCAGTCGTTCGTGAATATTGTGGTCATGGTATCGGTAAGGAATTTCACGAAGATCCACAGGTGCTACACTATGGACAAAAAGGTACTGGACTCACACTCGAAGAAGGAATGGTCTTCACCATTGAGCCTATGATTAATATGGGGAAACGCCATGTCAAATTACTCTCCGATGAATGGACTGTCGTCACCAAAGACAGAAGTCTTTCAGCTCAATGGGAACATACCATTCTTGTCACATCTGATGGATATGAAGTCCTGACCAAGAGAGATGATGAAGAATTCTAGAACATGTCAAATTCTATCTCTGTCACTCCAAACCAGCCATCACAAATTGATTATAAGTTTTTGTTTGATAGTGAAACCTTTACAAAATCCTTAGAAATATCATCATCACCATTAACAACATTTAAAGATGCCCTATATAGTGGAACCGAGGTGCTTAAAGATGCTTTTGATTCCGGACTCAATGTGGTTGAACTTGTGCATAAACGCGCATGGTTGATTGACCAACTTCTGATTCATGCCTGGAAATCAATAATTACTGATAAAGATCAGTCTTCTAAAAATTTGGCATTAGTCGCCGTAGGTGGCTATGGACGAGGAGAACTTCACCCTGCCTCTGATATTGATTTAATGGTTCTGGAGAGATCCAGAAGCAGCAAGAAAGTCAATCAACAGATCCAGAAATTCCTGACCTTTTTATGGGACATCGGACTTGAAGTAGGCCAGAGCGTCCGTACTATCAAGGATTGCGTGTCCGAAGGCCGTGCTGACATCACTGTCGCTACAAACATCATGGAATCACGTCTGCTGGCAGGCGAACCAACTTTATTCGAATCCATGCGTAAGTTAACTGGACCGAAAAAAATCTGGCCAACCAAAAAATTTTTCAAGGCCAAGTGGCAAGAACAAATTAAACGCCATGAAAAATATGCCAATACTGAACATAATCTTGAACCCAACATCAAGGAAGGGCCCGGTGGTTTAAGAGATATTCAGATGATTGGCTGGGTTGCCAAGCGTCATTTTGGTGTTAATAGCCTCTATGATCTGGTTGAACATGGCTTTCTGACCGAAGAAGAATATCAAACTCTCTACGCAGGTCAGACTTTTCTATGGCGTATCCGCTATGCCCTGCATAATCTGACAGGTCGTCATGACGACAGACTTTTGTTTGATTATCAACGTCACATGGCGCAAATCTTCGGCTTTCAGGCCAAAGATAACAGCGGCGTTGAACAATTCATGAAAATGTATTTCCAAACAGTACGAGAATTAAGTCGTCTCAACGAAATACTGTTACAACACTTTCAGGAAGCTATCATTTATGCGACACGCAAAGAAAAGATTAAACCCATCAACAAGCGTTTCCAGATCCGCAATGATTTTATCGAAGTCTGTCATGATCAGGTTTTTGAATGGCACCCTTTTGCCTTACTTGAAATATTCCTGCTCAAGCAACAAACCCTTTCAATCAAGGGCATCCGCGCTAGCACCATTCGCCTGATTCGACAATATTCATACCTGATTGATGATGATTTCAGAAATGATATTCGTAACAAAAGCCTGTTTATGGAAATCATTCGACAACCAAGATACGTTGGCCATGAACTTCGACGTATGCACCGTTACGGCATACTCAGCAAATACCTGCCCGCCTTTGGTCAAATTGAAGGACAAATGCAATTCGATCTCTTCCATGTTTACAGTGTCGATGAACATATTCTTTTTGTGGTTCAAAATATGCGACATTTTGGGCTGCCAGAATATGCTGACACTTATCCTCTGTGTCATAAAATTTTGAAAATATTGCCAAAACAGGAACTGCTCTATCTTGCTGGTTTATTCCACGATATCGCTAAAGGCCGACAAGGAGACCATTCCAAATTAGGCGCAAAAGATGCCGTCGATTTTTGTAAACGACACGGCTTAAGCGCATATGATGCGGATCTCGTCGGCTGGCTGGTTGAAAACCATCTTATCCTGTCAAAAACAGCACAACGTGAAGATATCAATGACCCGGAAGTCATTAATATATTTGCGGTAAAAATGGGTGATCGGGAACACCTGAACTATCTGTACCTGTTGACCGTTGCTGATGTTGTTGGCACCAATCCTGAGCTCTGGAATGCATGGAAAGACTCGTTATTTAGCCAGTTATATAGTGAGACAACGCGTGCGCTCAGACGTGGTCTGGAAAACCCGTTCAATAAAGAAGGCCGCATCAAGAAAACCAAGCACTCCGCACTAGAGCTGGTGAGTAAACGGACAAAATCAAGGTTCGATGTTGACCAGCTCTGGGCATCATTGGGTGAAGATTATTTTATTCGCTATTCACCAGATGAAATTGCATGGCATACCAAATCGATCGCAGATAATACAAAACAGCAATATCCCTTAATCAAGGTTCGTCAACAAGCCATTCGAGGTGGCACAGAAATCTTTGTTTACATGAAAAATCAGGACAATATTTTTGCCACAACAACGCGTGTGTTGGATCAACTTGGTCTCACTATTGTCGATGCAAGGATTATTTCCTCAGCGCACGGATTTACACTGGACACTTATATCGTTCTAGATAAATCAGGCGAGGCAATTAAAGAAAAAAAGCATAGGGAAGACATTGTCACTAAACTTAATGATGCACTATCAAATCTGGAACAGCGCTTTAAAAAAATATCGCGCCCACGGTCACGAAAACAAAAAGTGTTTCCCATTCCAACAACCGTACAATTCACACAGGATGAAGAAAATAATAGAACAATCATGGAAGTCATTGCCTCGGACAGGCCAGGGTTTCTATCGCGTATCGGCATCGCTCTTTCAGTTTGTGACGTTCGTCTCCATGGGGCGAAGATAGCCACCTATGGTTCGCGTGTTGAAGATATTTTTTTCATCACAGATAAAGGAGATCAACCAAT
Organism: Pseudomonadota bacterium; assembly: GCA_022574295.1. Lineage (GTDB taxonomy): Bacteria > Pseudomonadota > Gammaproteobacteria > Eutrophobiales > Eutrophobiaceae > SMWN01. The sequence continues at coordinate 1,895 of JACZSJ010000048.1, read as the reverse complement.
CACCGATCCGGTTAAATTTGAAAGCCTGACTAACTTCATTATTGAAATACTTTCCTAAGAAAATACTTTTCTGAAAAATATGGTCACAAGCCCTCCCCTTTCAGAAAATGAATTACTGGAAAGTGCCTCTAAAATTGCCGGGAAAACACTGCGCCAAATAGCCAACCAACAAAGACTCGAAACACCAGACAATCAAACCCACCATAAAGGTTGGGTAGGACAATTACTTGAACTCAGCCTGGGTGCAACGGCAGGATCACTTCCTGAACCAGATTTTCTACATATCGGAGTTGAGTTAAAAACCTTACCATTAAATCGCACTGGAAAACCTAAGGAATCCACCTTTGTCTGTGCGATTAATCTCACCAATCTGGAATCGCAGTGGGAAAATTCTCTGGTCCAACGCAAACTTTCTCGTGTCCTATGGTTACCTATCGAGGCAGATCCTGATATTCCTCTGGCAGCGAGAAGGATTGGCTCAGCCATTCTTTGGAGTCCTGACAAAGATCAAGAATCAGTATTACGCAGAGACTGGGAAGAACTCATGGACATGATCGCCATGGGAGAACTGGAACAGATCACCGCACATCAAGGGCAGTATCTACAAATTCGACCTAAAGCATCAAATTCAAAAGCACTCTGTAAGGGAATCAATAGTGAGGGGGAGGAAATCCTCACTCTGCCCCGTGGTTTTTATTTAAGGACGATCCTGACCATGCAAATACTGAATCAACATGACCCTGAAATTAAATAGAAAATTATCCATTGCACCAATGATGGATCACACCGATCGGCATTTTCGTTTCTTTATGCGAATCGTCTCTCCGCACGCAATGCTTTATACCGAGATGATTACCACAGGGGCACTCATTCATGGTGACAGGCAACGTTTTCTTCAACACCATGTAGATGAATATCCATTAGCCATACAGTTGGGTGGAAGCGATCCTGGGGATCTCGCGACCTGTGCCGTGATTGCGGAACAAGCTGGTTATGATGAGGTGAATCTGAATGTCGGCTGCCCCAGTGATCGGGTGCAATCAGGAAAATTCGGCGCCTGCCTGATGGCAGAGCCAGAACTGGTTGCCGAGGGGATCTCTCGAATGTCACAAAGCGTTAACATTCCCGTGACCGTTAAAACACGCATCGGTATTGATGAGATGGACAGTTATGAGGAATTATCTGCGTTTATCAATTGTGTAAAAAAATCAGGATGCAATACTTTTATCATCCATGCGCGTAAGGCCTGGTTAAATGGCCTCAGTCCAAAAGAAAATCGTGAAGTCCCCCCCTTACAATATGAGACCGTCTATCAACTGAAAAAAGATTTCCCCGAGCTTGATTTTATTATCAATGGTGGCTTCACAACACAAAATTCGATTATGGAACAATACGCACAGGTTGATGGTGTGATGATTGGTCGTGCAGCCTATCAAAATCCTTATCTGTTGGCTGAAATCGAACAATCTTTATTTGGCAATAAAACTTCACAAGTCACTCGCTGCGAGATATTGGAAAAATTTATGGAGTATATTCAACAGAACCTGGATCAGGGTGTTTATCTTGGGCATATGACTCGTCATATTCTTGGGCTGTTTTTCAATCAACCCGGCGCACGGGCATATCGACGGTATATTAGTGAGAATGCATATCGGGAGGGGGCTGGAGTTGAGGTGATTAGGATTGCGATGGAGAAAACGCTGGTTTAATTTCTCATTACTTTTGACTATTTGTATTCACTCTTTCAGCGACTTTCGTCATAACGGTCTTCCCTTCGTCATTCCCGCGCAGGCGGGAATCCAGTCAATATTTGTCATTCCGAGTAAAACGAGGAATCCGCCTTAGGCGTCCCGAACGGATGTGAGGGATCTTGTTTTTTGTAGTTTAATGGTTTC
>JACZSJ010000005.1 GCA_022574295.1 Pseudomonadota bacterium | reverse complement strand
GTTATATTATTATTTTCAGATTGATCAAGGCTTGTTGCATGCAGTGCATTAAACAGAAGTCTTTTTTCCACTGGAGACTTGAGGATGCAGAAGAAACCTGCGGACAGTAATGTGTTTTTTCTATAGTGACTTAGATCACTGTTACTTATCAAAATCAAATTAGTTTGTTTAGATTGTGGGTTTGTAAATATTTTCTTTGCGAATATATCAATATTATTTCCCAGGCTTTGATGATCAATTAATGCAACATCATACGGTTTTCCTTCATCAATAGCATTTCTAAACATGACAAAGGCACCTTCCATGTCTTCGGCATGCTGCCATCTAAGATTCCAGTCAGTCAGATGCTGAACAAGCGAAGCATGGCGATTTCCGGCTGATGATATCAGTAGTATATTTGGCGAGTTTGAGATGATAGAGTCATCGTTAATATCTTCTGCTAACTCAGCCTGTTTGCTAAATTCCAGTTCAACCCAGAATGTGCTTCCCTGATTAAACCTGCTATTAACCCCAATTTCACCACCCATAAGGTTAACAAGCTTTTTGGAAATGGCTGTTCCCAGACCAGTACCACCAAATTTTCTGTTGATTGATTGATCAGCCTGAGTAAATATCTCAAATACTCTTTTTTGCTCTTCTTCGGAGATGCCTATGCCCGTATCACTTATATCGAATCTCAGTTTCACCTGCTTCTCACGTAATGATAGTGTGGTCAGATTCACCTGAATTGATCCTTTTTCAGTAAATTTTGTAGCATTGCCGATCAAATTGATTAGTATTTGACGAAGATGCATTGAATCTCCATTCAGCCTAAAGGGAACATCCGCTGCTATATGTAGCTTGCATGAGATACCTTTCGATTCTGCCTGGGGGAATAACATCTTGACAATAGAGTCAAGCAATTCGTGCAAATCAAAATCAATAATTTCCTGCTCTATTTTACCAGCTTCGATCTTTGAGAAATCAAGAATATTTTCGATTAATGCAAGAAGTGTTTTAGCCGATGATTGAATTGTTTTAACAAATTCTTTCTGATCTTTGGTCATCCTGGTCGAACTAAGCATATCACTCATACCTATAACACCATTTAATGGCGTACGGATCTCATGACTCATACTGGCAAGAAACTGACTTTTTGCTTTATTCGCTTTTTCAGAAAGATCTATAGCTGTCTGTAATCTTTTGAGTAGTGAAGCGATATAGATGGGCAAAACAAATAAGGAAATTAACAGGCCTGTAGCAAGGAATAGCTGTTCAGACCAAAATGGACTTAAATACATAACCAATGAAAAGCCAAAAATACTCAACCACATACTGATAAATAAATATTTTTCCCCGAATCTGAAACCATTTCCAAAAGTTATCCAAAGATAAAACAAAAATAAGGGACTAGCCGCCGCTCCAGATAAGCTCATCGCTGCTGTTGTTGTTCCCAAATCGGCAAACATACCTATTATACGTCGCAAGTGATTCTCTTCGGGTTTTGCGGTGACCCAGAGCAACATGGACAGAGAGAATGGAATTGCGAGTAAATACAGGATAAGTACAGTTGTGCCCAGCAGATCATAGAAGTAACAAATCGTTACATATGACAAAATGACACTACAGTTGATTAATCTGACTAGTGCTTGTTCACGTTCTATAGAAAACGCTTTGTTTGATATTTGTTCGTCTGGATCTTGCATTTAATAACTTGCTTTTTTTATCTAATAAAATCTGTACATGATAGATATCTCTTAATTAATTATCAATACGATTATTTTTTAAATATTCTATAGTTTCGTTTATCTTTTTTTTCTGAGCAAAGAAAGCATCAACACACTGAGGGTCAAAATGTTCCCCTTTTTCCTTGAGGATGTAATCATATGCCTTGTCAAGTGGCCAGATATCTTTGTATGAACGTTTTGTGATGAGCGCATCGAACACGTCGGCAACTGCAGCTATACGCGTTTCGATAGAAATCTCATCACCTTTCAAACCACATGGGTAACCACTACCATTATATTTTTCGTGATGTTGCAGGGCAAGGATTGCACCCATTTGCAAATAGGGAGAGGGGCTGTCTTTCAGAATTTCGTAGCCCATACGACAATGTCCTTTCATAACCTCAAATTCTTCCGGTTCCAAAGGGCCTTCCTTAAACAAAATACTATCGGGTATACCTATCTTACCTATGTCGTGCATATTTGATGATATTTCCAGTATTTCTCTTTTTTCTTTATCAAAGCCTATTTCTTCAGCGATAATACTGGTGAATTTGCCCATGCGAATCAAATTCCTACCTGCTATCTTGCCCTTGAATTCACCTGCTCTGGCAAGCCTTGAAAGGGTTTCCATTTCACGTAAAAGTATCTGGTGTGTTGCCTCTTTTATTTTGACTTCAAGTGAGCTTGCATGGTTTTTTATGATTAATCGTTGCCTTTGCATGGTGAGAAGATTGCGACAACGCACCTTGCATTCGTGAGGGTCGACAGGCTTTACCAGAAAATCAGTCGCACCCGCTTCCAACGCTTTGTACAGGGCACTTTTATCATTTAGTGCTGTGATGATAACAATAGGTATATCTCTGTAATTAGTATTGCTTCTTAATCTTTTTATAAATTCCACGCCATCGATATTAGGCATTTTATAGTCAGTCAATATCAAATCTGGTGCCGAAGATTCTATTTCCAGAAGTGCGTCAGCTGCATTATCAAAACATTTCACATTAATATCATCACCGATGGTCTTTGCAATATTTTCCAGAATAATGCGACTTGTAGCTTGATCATCAACGATAAGTACAGTGCTTTTTGATGATTGATGTTCAGAATATTTAATCATTGAAGTCATTCGTTCGTTCCCGATTTTGATATTGTCTGTTTAGGTGGTCATCAATGTGTCGATTAATATTTCTTAATGAGGACATAGACAGCACCCGTGCCACCATCATTTGCTGGCGCTGAGCAGAATGCCAATATCGAATCATCTTTCTGTAACCATTTATTCAGTTTATTTTTTAAAACAGGTATTTTATTTACCGAGCCGTGACCTTTGCCGTGAATAATTCTAATACAACGACGGTTTGTTGACTGACAATAAGAAAGAAAACCGTCTAACTCTTTTTTAGCAATACTTACGGTCATGCCATGCAGATCAAGTTCGGACTCTATTGTGTATTGGCCACGACGTAGCTTTCGCATTACTTGTTGCTGTATACCATCTCTTCTGAAAAATAATTCGTCGCCGATCTCTACATCCGGGATGTCAAACGGATCATTAGCCATCTTATTTAATGCATCTTGCTGGCTGAGGATTGTTTGATTTGGGACAGGGGCAGGCTTAGATGTAACTAGGTTAGCACCATCGTATTCTATCTTGTCCACTTCACCTATTGCCTGGCGGAATAGCTCACTATCTTGCCTGGTGATGTTTTTAGATCCTGCCATAACTGCCCACAGCACTGTAAAAATGGCCTTAGTCTAACCCAGGCTGAAGGATAAGGGGAGTGATTTAATAAAAATATTTAATAAAATAAGGTACTTAAAGAGTATAACGTATCTAATTCATCAAGTAATCCAGTTGCGCGCATTATAAAACATTCTCATCCAGGGCCCATTTTCGGCAGTCCAGTCATCGGGCAACCATGAATATTGTTTTTTCAAAAATACTCTTTCTGGATGTGGCATCATAATCGTGAAACGTCCGTCGTCTGTTGTGAAGCCCGTCTGACCCCTGGGAGAACCATTGGGGTTTTTTGGATACATTTCGGTCACCTTACCCACGTGATCAACATATTGCACCGTTGCAATGGCATTGTTCGCAGATTGCTCATTCAGATGTTCAACTTGCCCCTCACCATGAGCGACAACAATGGGTAGTCGGGAACCATGCATGCCAGTAAAGAATACGGAAGGGGAATCGAGTACTTCTACCATGACTAGACGTGCTTCAAACTGTTCAGACACGTTACGACTAAAAACAGGCCAGTGTTCTGCACCAGGAATGATGTCTTTTATGTGAGAGAACATCTGGCAACCATTACATATGCCCAGGCAGAAGGTATCCTGTCTTTCAAAAAATACCTGAAATGCATGACGTGCTGTTTCGTTAAATAAAATAGAGTTTGCCCAGCCTCTGCCTGCACCCAGAACATCACCATAGGAAAAACCGCCACAGGCGACCAGTCCTTTAAACGAATCAAGTGACAATTCACCTGAAATAATGTCACTCATATGTACATCAATACAGTCAAATTCAGCACGATGAAATGCTGCAGCCATTTCAATATGACCATTGACACCCTGTTCGCGCAGAATAGCCATTCTGGGTTTGGCCTCGCTATTCACGTATGGCGCATGGATTTTTCCATCTGCATCAAAAGTAATATCCACAAACAAACCTGTATCATTACGGTCAAGCAATCGCTCATATTCCTGTTTGGCAGAGACAGGGTTGTCTCTTAGTGATTGCATCCTGAAAGTTGTTTCTGACCATGAACGATGTAGTGAAAGTAGTTCTTCTTCGAAAATAGTTTCGTTGCTTTTAATGATTCTAAATTGGCAATCCTGATTGAGCGTGCCAATATCATGAATATGTTCTTTCAGGAACTCTGAATCATTAAATACATCATAAACTTGCTCCAGATTTTCCGTTCGTACTTGTATGACGGCACCTAACTCTTCATTGAATAGTACGGATAATATGTTATTGCCTGCGAAATCCAGATTGAGATCTAACCCTGACCGCGATGCAAATGCCATCTCACACAGACTGGCAAACAATCCGCCATCAGAGCGATCATGATATGCCAGGATGATGCTCATTTCATTCAACAACTGAATCGATCTGAAAAACACTTTAAGGTCATGAATACTTTCAACATCGGGGGTTTCCCCTGAGATTTCCTGATAGACCTGAGTCAAACAAGAACTGCCTAAACGATTTTTACCGAGACCTAGATCGATGAGTAACAGTCGTGTCTCACCTTTGTCCGTTTTAAGTTCTGGCGTGAGTGAATGGCGAACATCAACGACAGGCGAAAATGCTGTGATTATTAATGAAAGTGGCGAGGTGACCTGTGTCTGTGAATGCGTGTCGGAATCTTGATCTGACCATACCGTGTTCATTGATAAAGAATCTTTGCCTACTGGAATACATATTCCAAGCTCCTGGCAGAGCTCGCTAACTGTCTGAACCGTGTGGAAGAGTTTTGCATCTTCATCGCCTTGTCCGCAAGCTGCCATCCAGTTGGCGGAAAAAACGATATCTTCTATATCGAGAATTCTTGCAGCTGCGATATTTGTCAGCGCCTCGCCAACGGCCATTCGTCCAGAAGCAGGGGCATTGATTAATGCAATTGGCGCACGTTCACCAATGGCCATTGCTTCTCCCGTATAGGCATCAAATGAGCTGGATGTAACAGCGCAATCTGCAACGGGTGTTTGCCAGGGACCAACCATTTGATCTCGAGCGACCAGACCGGAGATAGTACGATCACCAATGGTAATGAGAAAATGTTTATCTGCAACGGCAGGTAAATGCAATATGCGATGTATTGCATCCTCCAGTACTATGTCATCGGTTTTGAATTCGGTATCGATATGCTCATTTGTATGGGCTTCTTTTTGCGTACGCGGCAACTTGCCAAACAATACGGATAAGGGTAAATCGACTGCCCTGTTGTGAAACAATTCGTCATTCAGAATGAGTTGTTCTTCCTTGGTCGCCTCGCCAAGGATGGCGAAAGGTGCCCGTTCACGTTCACAAAGACGCTTGAAGAGTGCGATGGCATCAGGGGCAATGGCAAGTACATAACGCTCCTGAGATTCATTGCACCAGACAGCCATGGGTGACATACCAGGTTCATCATTTGGGATCTTGCGTAATTCAAATGTTGCACCTCGGTCACTGTCATTGACCAGTTCCGGGAGTGCATTGGACAAACCACCGGCACCGACATCGTGTATTGATATAATGGGGTTTGACTCTTTCATAGCCCAGCAGGCGTCAATTACCTCCTGGCAGCGACGTTCCATCTCCGGGTTGTCTCTCTGTACAGAAGCGAAATCAAGATCTTCTACACTCTCACCTGAGGCCATGGACGATGCGGCACCGCCCCCCAGTCCGATAAGCATGGCCGGACCGCCAAGGACAATGAGTTTTGCACCGACAGGGATGTTGCCTTTTTCAATATGAACATGCCGTATCATGCCGTAACCACCCGCAAGCATAATAGGTTTATGGTAGCCACGAATGATATGACCCTCTTTTTCTTTTTGTTCATAGCTGCGGAAATAGCCGGCCAGAGCTGGTCGGCCAAATTCATTATTGAAAGATGCCGCACCGATGGGGCCTTCCAGCATAATATCCAGCGCAGAAACTATTCGATCAGGTTTGCCATGATCGACTTCCCATGGTTGATGGAAATCAGGGATTTTAAGATTTGATACGGAAAACCCAGTCAAACCCGCTTTGGGCTTTGCACCCCGACCAGTGGCAGTTTCGTCCCTGATTTCACCACCAGAGCCTGTCGATGCCCCTGCGTAAGGTGAGATGGCAGTGGGATGGTTATGGGTTTCTACCTTCATCAAGATATGAACGTCCTCCTGACTAAATTGATACTGATGTGTTGCCGGTTGAGGAAAAAACCTGGATGCTGAGTAACCCGTAGTGACGGCAGAATTATCACTGTATGCAGATAACACCTTGCCAGGATTTTTCTGATGTGTTTGCCGAATCATATCGAAGAGCGAGTGGTTTTTTTTCTCTCCATCAATTGTCCATTTGGCGTTAAATATTTTGTGGCGACAGTGTTCGGAATTGGCCTGGGCAAACATCATTAATTCAACATCAGTGGGGTTGCGACCCATCTTGATAAAATGTTCAAGCAAGTAGTCAATCTCCATCTCCGAAAGTGCCAGGCCCATTTCGATATTGGCCTGTTCCAGACTGGTCCTACCCTGTGTCAATAGTTCAATTATTTCCAGTGGCTCGGCATCTGATGTTTGAAACAGGATCTCCGCTTGCCTGATGTCATCCATGACTATTTCGGTCATGCGATCGTGAAGCAATGGTTTAATCTGTTTGAGGTCTGTTCTATTGATCACGTAACCATTACTTCCTGAAAGCGTCCAGCCGACACCTCGTTCAATACGTAAGATATTGTCCAGACCACAGTTGTGAACTATGTCGGTTGCCTTACTTGACCAGGGTGAAATTGTTCCGGGTCTCGGTGTCACCAGGATAAATGAACGATTGTTTTTTTTGTTATTATGAGCTGTGTTCTCTTGCTCAGATGTTACCAGGATAGTATTCATCTGATTAATTTCATGACTATCAAGCTGAGTACGAGAATGAACAAAATGAATAAACTGACATTCCAGAGTCTGGATGTCAGGTACTTTCTGTTTTAGGGCCAGAAGTAATTTATTCAGCCTAAACTCGGAAAGTGCGGTTTTGCCGCGAAGAATATGCATCTAAGGAACCTCTGATTAAGTCCAGCCTGTCATTTCGAGCGCAGCGAGAAATCTTGTAGCCAACTGATTTTACTTAATATTTTCAACTTAAGATTTCTCCCGTTGGTCGAAATGACAACTTAATCAGAGGTTCCCTAATTAAATAGTGATTAAATAAAGCGTAAATTCGTGTGTAGTGGTAGTCGCTATTTTATTTCATCTACTTTAATCAATACAGTGCGTATTTCCTGTCCACGGCGACTGGAAGAAGCAAAGTTCTGACGAGTATCCTGACGAAAGCTTTGATCAATACCGCCTAACTCCATCCACTCACCTAATCTGCCGGTTACAGTGGTTTCAATGCCCTGTACATTTGGCGCGGGATGGCGGCCGGGCTGTACACTGGATAAATCAGTTGCGGCAAACAATGTTACGCGGTCGCCGTTAAGTCGGGGTAAAATATAGAAACCAGAACCAACGTCATAGTAATCGGTTGAGTTATTTACAATTACGCCATTCTCATTGATAACGGTGGTTGATGAATTGACAGGAATAGATTGTCCTATATTGATAAAAGCTGGATGGCCTTCCAGAGTCTGGACTCTAAATGTATTTCTGTTATCAATCCGAGAGGTGTTGTTTAGTGTGCGAAAACGTATATGTGAATCTATATTTCCGGCCGACACAGATAAACCTTCACTGGAGTGATCATGGCCGGCGTTGATGTGTACGTTATTAGATGTGTATTTTCCGGTCAGTGTGTTTTCATGGACATTAAGGCTACCACCGAGATTTTGTTTGACGGTAATCATTAATCTTCTTGGGGAGTGGTCAATGCTTTCAAGAATTTTCCTGATTTCACGAAGGTTTGAAGGTGTTGTTTTGATGATCAGTTGATTATTCATTCCGGTGATTGTCCCACCCGGGGTGACCAGCGGGCGAATAATGTGTACCACATCATCAACCGTGCGATGTTGAAGCGGGATGATTTCCAATTTCATTTCTTCTGCCATGGTGAATTGTGGCAGTAGCAGAACAAGGTAAATAATCAGTTTGTGAAATCTATTCGTCATAAATAATTATCATAGAATCATTTTTCTTAAATCTGGATCAGGGGTTGCCAATTCCCACATGTCCTCAAATTGTTTGAGTAAAATTCCGGCCTGTCGGCGGTCTTTAAAATTTAATGTCCCTTCGTAGCGCTCACCATTATTTCTGTGAATATAGCCAGTCGCATCTGCCACCATCAGGCACTCGTTATAAGCATCAAAAGAATAATGTGCCTTCCGTAATTCGATAAAGGAACTTAATTTTCCAGCTAATTCAAGCAGGCGATGTCCACGTTTTACAATGGTATCTGTTTCGAATACGATAATTTGAATCTTCGCCCTTCGATGACGAAGTGCAAGATATTTGACCGCATCGGCAAACTCTTCTGTATCAAAGGCTACAGGATCCAGTTTTCTACTGATGATATTCAGGGTTCTTCGACATTGCTTTGCCATATGATTGGCGGCCAGACTATTTTCAGCGCGTGTTTCTAACTGTAATAATTTGTCTGTCTCACCAAGTCTATAATCCCCAATATCGTACATGTTCGATACTCGTTAAATCTATATAATTATTTGGCTGAAAACATTTTTGCCTGTTGAGATGCGTTCCCAACATAATCAGCCGGTGTTAATTTCAGCAAACGTTTTTTTTCTGTTTCAGGGATCTCCAGTGAATTGATGAATTGGTGTAGTATTTCTGCATTGATGGTCTGGCCCCGCGTGAGATCCTTCAATTTCTCATAAGGTTTTTCTACGCCGTATCGACGCATTACGGTCTGTACGGGTTCCGACAGTACTTCCCAGGCACACTCCAGATCATTGGCAATGACATCCGGGTTTGTTTCAAGTTTGGAGATACCTTTCAAACAGGATTTATAGGCCAGTAATGCATAGGCGAGCCCAGATCCATTATTTCGAATTGTTGTTGAGTCAGTTAAATCTCTTTGCCAACGCGAAACTGGTAATTTTCCAGCCAGGTGAGTGAGTATGCAATTTGATAGTCCAAGATTACCCTCTGCATTTTCAAAGTCGATGGGATTAACTTTATGCGGCATTGTTGAAGAGCCGATTTCTCCCTCGATGGTCTTTTGCTTGAAATAACCAAGCGAAATATAACCCCAAACATCGCGACAAAAGTCGATAAGGATGGTATTGAATCTGCTCATGGCCTGAAAATATTCAGCCATATAATCGTGAGGTTCTATTTGCGTGGTATGCGGGTTCCACTGAAGGCCCAGGTCTTCTACAAAACTTTTTGATAACTCGGGCCAGTCCACATCCGGGTACGCAGATAAATGCGCATTAAAATTACCCACTGCACCATTCATTTTGCCCAGGAAATTGATTTCATCAAGCTGTGATAACTGACGATTGAGACGATGAGCGAATACGCCCATTTCTTTTCCCATTGTTGTGGGTGATGCTATTTGTCCATGGGTCCTCGCCAACATGGACTGATCGGCATACTTCACGGTGAGCGCTGTGATGGCATTTATAATATCGCCAAGCGCGGGACGCATGACAAGTTCATGACCTTCCTTAAGCATCAGGGCATGGCTTAGATTATTAATGTCCTCCGAAGTACAGGCAAAATGAATAAATTCAGAAACTGCTGCCAGTTCTTTATTTCCTGTCATTTTTTCCTTGATGAAATACTCAACCGCTTTAACATCATGGTTGGTGGTACTTTCAATCTCCTTAATACGTAATGCATCCGTTTCAGAAAAATTGTCGGTGATTCCATTGAGCAAGGTATTGGCTTCATCGCTCAGGGAAGGGACTTCCTGGATATCAGGCTGATTAGCCAGGGCTTGCAACCAACGGAGCTCTACCTGGACACGGAAGCGCATTAAGCCGTATTCGCTAAATATTGGTTTTAGCTCAGCAGTTTTGTCGCCATAGCGACCATCGAGTGGCGAAATTGCGGTCAGGTTGGTCAAATTCATTTATAAGCTTCCTATAAAGTCCAACAGGCAAATGAGTTTCGGATGGTTATTCTATACCCAAACTACTCTGAAGCCTGCATTTCCAGGTAGTTTAGGTATAAGCTTTTTGTTGTTTATGGGCACGGATTTGCCTGCTGGTGATGGATATTTTCAATTTCGCGCAAAACATCTTTCGAGAGATTAATATCCAGACTTGCAATATTTGATCTTAATTGCGTCATATTTGTTGCCCCAATAATGTTGCTGGTCAGAAATGGACGTGTGTTAACAAAAGCCAATGCCATTTGCGCCGGATCCAGGCCACTCGCTTTTGCAAGATTGACGTAGGCTTCTGTGCAAGCGATACCCATTTCATTGGTATACCGGGAAAATCGCTCAAACAATGTAATTCGTGCGCCCTCGGGTTTTGCATCATTGAGATATTTCCCACTTAACACACCAAATGCCATTGGCGAATAGGCCAGGAGCCCGACATTTTCACGATGAGCAAATTCTGACATGCCAATTTCATAACTACGGTTTAATAAATTGTAGGGGTTTTGTATTGAGACAATGCGTGGAAAATGATTTTGCTCTGATAGCCGACAATATTCAGAAATACCCCAGGCCGTTTCATTAGAAAGTCCAATATGTCTTATCTTTCCAGATTGCACCAAATCGTTCAGCACCCCAAGAGTTTCTTCAATGGGCACACCGTCTTTTTCAGGCGCGTGGTAGTAGCCCAGTTTGCCAAAGAAGTTGGTATCTCGTTCTGGCCAGTGCGGTTGGTAAAGATCGATATAATCTGTTTGTAATCTTTTTAAACTGCCATTCAATGCGGCCTCAATATTTTGTTTGTCCAGCCGGGCATTTCCATTTCTCAGGTAAGGTATCCAGTCTGCAGTAGCACAAACTTTTGATGAGATAATTAACTTATCACGACCTTTTCGTTTATTCAGCCAGTGACCAAGATAGGTTTCCGTTCTTCCCTGTGTCTCCTCCATTGGCGCGACAGGATAAAGCTCTGCGGTATCAATAAAGTTAATGCCTTGATCAATAGCGTAATCCAGTTGTTCAACTGCTTCAGCTTCGGTATTTTGTTCGCCCCAGGTCATAGTGCCAAGGCATAACAAACTTACATTAATATCAGTTCGACCCAGTCGTCTGTATTCCATTTATGATCCCTACACAATTTCAGACAAAAATGAACGTATATGATACCTTAAAAAAACATGAAAACATTGACCCTGACAAGACCCGACGATATGCATTTGCATCTCAGAGATGGTGCGCAGATGCGTGATGTATTAGCCGATACTACCCGGCAGTTTGCGCGCGCGATTATCATGCCCAATCTCAAGTCACCTGTGGTTTCAACCGGGCAGGCATTGAAATATCGAAAACGAATTATTGAAAGTTTGCCCGAGCATATTCAGGGAAAAGGTGATTTTAAACCGTTAATGACACTTTATCTGACAGAGACAACGTCAGCAGAGGAAATTAGACAGGCAAAACAGAGTGGTTTGATTCATGCTGTGAAATATTACCCTGCAGGTGCAACAACGAATTCTGAAAGCGGCGTTACCGCCCTTGATAAGGTATATCCTGTCCTGGAAGCAATGGCAAAACAAAATTTACCTTTACTGGTTCATGGCGAAGTGACGAGTTCAGATGTTGATATATTTGATCGGGAAGCGGTCTTTATCGAGCGACAATTGTGCCCGCTGATGGAGGATATTCCAGAATTACGTATTGTCTTTGAACACATCACCACGAAAGATGCTGTTGATTTTGTTAATGAAGGTCCTGGTGGCCTGGCCGCAACCATCACGCCACAACATCTTTTATTAAATCGTAATGCATTATTTATCGGTGGTATTCGCCCGCACCATTTTTGTATGCCTGTATTAAAGGCAGAAGCACATCGATGTGCTGTTGTCGACGCAGCGATCAGTGGCAGTCCAAAATTCTTTCTTGGGACGGACAGTGCCCCACATGCGAGAGAGGCCAAGGAATCAGCCTGTGGATGTGCGGGAATTTATTCTGCTCATAATGCCATAGAGCTCTATGCCGAGATCTTTGAGAAGTCAGCTTGTCTGGATAAATTAGAAGCCTTTGCAAGCCATCATGGTGCAGATTTTTACGGCTTGCCAAGAAATGAAGGCACAATCACCCTGGAAAAGAAGTCATGGCAGATACCTGAAACGCTTGCATTCGGAGAGTCAATAATAATCCCATTTCGAGCAGGAGAGCATTGTCAATGGAAGATAAAACAATAATCAGCCAGAAAGAGGTTAGCCAGAAACAAAAAGAAATTGTGTCTGGTCGGTTTCGGGGTTATTACCCAGTCGCTGTGGATGTCGAGACCGGAGGATTCAATTCAGCGACCGATGCATTGCTGGAGGTAGCGGCAACAACATTCTCAATCGATGAAAGTGGCTTTTGGACAATGGATGAATGTTTATCAAGACATGTTGCTCCATTTGAGGGTGCCAATATGGAGCCGGCTGCACTGGAATTTACCGGCATCAATCCTGAACATCCTTTTCGTAAGCAAATTGCTGTGCCTGAAAAGGAAGCGCTACAGGATATTTTCAAGACTGTACGACAACGAATGAAGGCCTACGGCTGTAAACGGGCCATTCTTGTTGGTCATAATCCCTCATTCGATCTGGGTTTTATCAATGCGGCTGTCGCACGGTCAGGCATCAAACGAAATCCGTTTCATCCGTTTAGCACATTTGATACGGCAACACTGGGCGGTCTTGCCTATGGTCAAACAGTATTGTCCCGCGCTGTCATTGCTGCCGGCATCCATTGGGATCCTGAACAGGCCCACTCGGCACGTTATGACACTGAAAAAACGGCAGAATTATTCTGCAACATTGTGAATCGATGGGAAAACCTCATAAGTGAAAATCAATAGATTCTGATAGAATAAGAGGTGTACCTGGGTCTATGCTGATGCTAGAACAAGAATTCAAGAAAAAATATTCTATCGCGGGAATGAATCATGTTGGAAGATGACAGTACGTTAGATACACAATTACTGTACAATTTAAGCCTTTTCCAGGGACTTGATATTCCAACTGCCAGAAAATATCTGGATCATGCGGAACATCATATACTGCCCAAAGGCGAGATATTGCTCTCACCGCGTTCTGAGAATACTGATCTATTCGTTGTGTTGAGTGGCTTATTATCAGTTCATCTGGATTCACCCAATTCTGACCTGATTGCAACAATCAATGTTGGTGAATGTGCGGGGGAGATGTCACTGTTTGATGCAGGCACACCATCAGCCTATGTTGTCGCGGCGGATGATTCAAGAATCTTAAAAATGAGCGGTGAGATGGTCTGGAACATGATTGATCATTGTGAAGGGTTTGCTAAAAACTTTCTTCATTTAACTTCAAGCCGCATGCGTATAAGTAATTTTAGCATGTCAAATAGTCGTAGGATTCAACAGCATTATGAAAATAGGGCGAATGTTGATGCGCTGACGCGGTTGCATAATCGACGATGGATTGATGTTAATCTACCGCGAGCATTAGAGGCCTGTGTCGCAGAAAAAATGCCATCATGTCTGATGATGCTCGATATTGATCATTTTAAAAAATATAATGATGACAATGGACATTTGGAGGGAGATGCATGCTTGAAAGCAGTCGCAGAGGCCATAAGAATCAGCATTCGTCCAAGTGATATGCTGGGCAGATTTGGTGGTGAAGAATTTGTCATTCTGTTGCCTGATACTAATCTTGCGACCAGTGAAAGTATTGCAGAAAGAATCAAGGATGAAGTTGAGAAAACAGAAATTATAGGTAACCGGCTTGAAGACCTGCCTTCTGTGACGATTTCAATCGGCGTGACTCAAGCGAAACCTGATGCTTACTATGAGGAGTTATTCAAAGCTGCAGATAGTGCACTTTACAAGGCCAAAAACAGCGGTAGGAATTGTATTTGTTGTGAGAAGTAATTTTTCCTGAATTTACTTCACGAGAGTTTTTGTTCTCATAAGCTGTTGTTTTGTTTATCATTCTGATCAGATATGAGAGAAATCTACTTCGGTGATTTTCGAATCTATGTTATCGAACATATCAGGGCGATTGAGGCACAAAGTCCCGAATTTCAATCTACAGAGTGGTTCCTTTTAAGGTATCTCAGAAAAATAGAAAAAAATTCAAATCCGCCAACAACGCATGGCAAGGTAGAGGGATGTATGCGTGGGTTGATTCGGTTTTATGTGGATGTAATTGATGAAGATTCAGAATTAGGCGATCGCTGTAAGAAGGTTTATGCTGAATACAGGAAGACATTGCGTTTTAGCCAGGAGAAATAGTCTTTGCTTTTTTCTCCAGCTTATTAATTGTGGCGCGTGTAACTCCAAGCAATTTCTTTTTGAATTGATACGGTCCGATCAAAGGAGGGATAAAAAAGTCAGGAGTTAGCTCGATATCCAGTATTATTTGTGTGACTGGAGCCATCTCATTTGAATCAATTTCCTTAATTTCCCAACGCATCCAGCCTGACTTAAAATCACTCTTTTCAGGAATGATACGGGAAAATAAGATGCCATTCTTCAGAGCATGGAATGTCTGAACGTGTCTGATCTTATAGCACAGAAAGAATACACACATTTCAGTAAGCATACTCACGGTGGTTCGTCCGTTTTCTGATTTATCCATTAACTTGCTTTCTTTAAGATTAGGAATTATCGAGGTGAGATTTTCGTAGTCCATGATAATTCTTCTAACATTATCAGCTTTTGCGTACACAGTAGTGTTGGTATGTAAGTGGTATCGACCTTTTTCTCGATTGATCTCGACAGTATTAACATCTGCGCCTAAGGATGGGCCAGGTAGCAGACTTGGCATTACTAATATTATTTTTGATAAAATTCTATTCATTAATCATTTCCAATGTCTGGATATCCGAAATATTCTTCAAACAATCGGGCATCATCAAAGTGGCGTCGTCCTACAAAGGCAATTGCATGATGCCCCCATTGCCGCATGGCGCCCGGGCTTGGGATACCCATTGGCCAGAATAAATAACGTTCATTGCGTTGGCTACTTTTTATTATTCCATCCTGGCCATATAAACTGCGGTAGTTTCCATCATCTAATTTTAATGAACGTAGTTCCCTACTATTAGCATACTGGTAGTTCATGGTCTGTACCGAACGGGAAGATTCGAAATAGACACGTTCAATGTAGTGAGAACCATGTGCAATACGCAGGATAGGGCTGTGGCTTGATTGAGAATCTGATGATTTTTTTGCAATATCTGGTGAAATAATTTGTGGTATAAGAACAGGTTCATTGATGATTTGAGTTTGCTTTAATATCGATGCATTACTCGTTGGGAAAGCAAGATAATAACACCCACAGTTATGCATGGTGTCATATAGCCATGGCTTACCGTTGGGGAGCAGAGTAACACGCCAGGTAATGCCATCCAGATGACCACCGAGCAAATCAAAAGATGATGTCTTCGGTCGAGAAGGGAACCAGATGGTATAGTTTAGTTGTAATAAAATATTATTGGCGACACGTGCGTAAGAAAAATGCCGATATACCTTTGGTGAATGAATGTTAATTTCTGCTCGATCATTGTTGTCCCATTCTACAGCCCCAATTCGATCATCGTTTGTGACCACATCAATCTCAAAAGTTGGCGCGAAACTATCAAACAACTTCTTTTCATCTTCATCTACAGGTTCAGGAATGCCCAATGTGTTATTGGATGTATTGCTTATGATTTGTGAAACTTGCAGTGATGTCAGCTGTACAGCATTTGGTGGTGGTGTGTATTGAATCAGCTCGCCAGATACAGGTAATTTGTTCAGGGGCAATGCAAAAATTCGTCGGGTATTTTTATGCCAACGACTGATTCCGGAACGAAATATCAGCGCTGTGATGGGATAAAGTCCAAGCATTCGTTGCCAGGTATTATACTCGTCAGGGGTGGATGCTTTTAGTTTTAAATTCTGCTGCTCGTCTGCTTCATCAAGTTCGACAGCTATCAGGATACTGGCGCAATATTGCAATGCTTCATCAACGCTCATCCCCGAGAGTGTAATTTGAGAATAGTTAATTTGACTGGCCAGTTTTGTCAATTTACTTCTGGATGCATGTGGCAAATTGGCAAGTTCAATCCGCCATCCATCTAACCCTAACGCGAGGAGGTGATTTACCCAGTGATCGAAGGCCTGATTCGATAGCTTCTCGTGGCGGAAATCTGAAAGAAAACGATTCGTGCGTAGATAGGGATAATCAGCTATTCGTTTGGCCTCAGCATCAATAACATTTGCTGTCCTTATGGTTGCTTCTGTATCTGCTATAAAAGATGTGCAAGTTCGCACTTCTTTGAAACTGGAATCCGCTTCATGTTGCCTGGTGGATTGTTGCAGAGATGTACATGCACCAAGGGCGATACTCAGAAGCAAAATTAACGATAGTTTGAGTTTCAACAATAGACCTTTTATTCGTGGGTTTGGATTATTTCTGTAGGGAATAGTTGCTCTATAAATGGTGAAGTATAAACGTAGAAGTACAAACAGAAAAAAGTCTGTTTAATTACCTTGCCGTTATGCCTGGTTATTAATTTTCCCCACATTAATTTTTTCTTGCCAGTCTCGTGATTTGCTTAACACGATGTTTTCATCAATGGTTGTCAGTGTCCGATTTTTCAAGAGTTGTTTTCCCGCGACCCAGACATCAGTAACCTGGTTGCGATTGGCTGCATAGACGATATGCGAGACAGGATCGTAAAGTGGCTGGGATTCAATTGTATCAAGATCAATCGCAATCACATCAGCAGCCTTGCCTTTTGTTAATGAGCCAGTGATGTGATCAATGCCCAGGGCTTTTGCCCCATTAATTGTTGCCATCTTCAGCGCCTGATGCGCGGGTAATGCACTGCTATTGCCGGTGATTCCTTTAGCTAATAAGGCCGCCGTCCGCATTTCACCCAGCATATCCAGATCATTATTACTGGCGGCGCCATCGGTGCCTAATGCAACATTAATATCTTGTCTCAGTAATTCACTGACAGGGCAAAAACCACTGGCCAATTTTAAATTAGATTCTGGACAATGGACGACATGCACACCCTGTGTACTGAGCAGTGCAATTTCTTCTTCCGTCAATTGTGTCATGTGCACCGCTATCAGACGTGGACTGAGTAATCCGAGATCGTGGAGCCGTTGCAATGAACGTTTACCGTGTTGCTCTTCACTTTGGTTGATTTCATCTACCGTTTCATGAATATGCATATGAATAGGGATATCGAGTTCTTCGGCCAATATATTGATACGTTGTAGCGGTCCATCTGAAACGGTATAGGGAGCATGAGGTGCAAAGGCGGTGTGAATAAGTGAATTGTGTCGATATTTGTCGTGGATCTGTTCACCTTTGACGAGATACTCATCAGCATCTTTTGCCCATGCCGTGGGAAAATCGATCAAGATTAAACCAATCATTGCACGAATACCGGTTTCTATGGCAACTTCCGCAACCTTATCCGGGAAGAAATACATATCATTGAAGCAGGTCGTGCCGCTCCGGATCATCTCTGCGATGGCGTGCCGCGCCCCGTCGCTGACAAACTCAGGACCGATCCACTGTTGTTCTGCAGGCCATATATATTCATTGAGCCATTCCATCAGTGGTAAATCATCGGCCAGGCCACGGAAAAGTGTCATTGCTGTGTGTGTGTGGCAATTAATGAAACCAGGCATCACCGCATGGCGCTGAAGATGATATTCATCGAAAGCAGAGTATTTATTTTGTGCTTTTTCAGTCGGTAAAATGGCAAGTATCTTGCCATTGTTGATGGCAAGCGAATGATGTTCCAGTATATTATTTCCCTTATTACTATTTGCAGGATCTACTGGAATGACCCAGCGTGCATTGATCAACGTGTCGATATTCATCCTGTTACCATAGTCAGTGACCTTAGGATATGAATTGTACGAGAAAAAACTTAATAGGGAGATCTTAAATTGTCATCGAAAGATTTGCTCGATCCCCGCAGAATAATTCCCTGGAACAGGAAAACATACCATGCTAACCCCCGTTGAATGGAAATCAGAAGGAATAAGCCTGATTGACCAGCGACTATTGCCACACGAATTACAGCTCATTCACTATGATAATGTTCACGCACTCTCCGATGCGATAACTGACATGGTTGTTCGAGGTGCCCCTGCGATTGGAATTACAGCCGCGTATGGTGTCGTGCTCGCGGCCAGAGATGCCTTTGCTCAATCCCCGGAGAACTGGCGAGATATTATTGAAGATGATCTCGCCTTACTCATTGCAAGCAGGCCGACGGCAGTTAACCTGCAATGGGCAATTAACAGGATGAAGGGTTTATTTGTGTCGATTGAGGGCAATCCAGAATCTGCTCTATTGGCAGAAGCGAAATCTATACATAATGAAGATATTGCAGCCAATATTCGTATGGGCGAACTGGGTGCAGGATTAATTGAAGAGGAATGTCAGGTATTGACCCATTGCAATACAGGTGCGCTGGCAACTGGTGGCTACGGAACCGCTCTGGGTGTTATCCGAACTGCATATACGCAAGGCAAGATATCCTCCGTGTTTGTCTGCGAAACGCGTCCGTGGTTGCAAGGCGCGAGATTGACTGCATGGGAACTACAGGAAGACAATATACCAACAACTCTTTTGACAGATAGTGCGGCTTGTCACCTGTACAATCAGGGGGCTATAAAGTGGGTTATTGTTGGCTCAGATCGGATCGCAGCAAATGGCGATGTCTGTAATAAAATTGGTACCTATATGCATGCGGTCACGGCAAGATACCATGGCATTCGAGTCATGGTAGTCGCGCCATCATCAACCATCGATCTCAATACCAGAAGTGGAAAAGAGATTGCTATCGAACAGAGAACAAAAGAAGAAATTTTAAACTTTTCAGGCGTTAAAATAGCACCAGAGAATGTCTCAGCATGGAACCCTGCCTTTGATGTTACGCCGGCTGCTTTGATTGACTATATTGTCACTGAAAAAGGCGTGATCAAAGCCCCTGATAATAAAAAGATACGGCGTGCCATGCGCTAAAAAATAATTCGCTGCAAAGTCGCTATTTATTTGAAAATAATCTGTTTTTCACCACTTTTATCCTACAGAGAAGTGGCTAAATGTGGTAACATTTCGCCCTTTGTGAATGAGGAAAACAAGGGGTAGATTCTTCCATAATCAAGCCCTGATCTTGTATGACTGAGAGTGAAATAACGCCTTCCGTAACCCCCGTCAATATTGAAGACGAAATGAGACAATCCTACATGGATTACGCCATGAGCGTGATCGTGGGAAGGGCTCTACCGGATGTCCGAGATGGTTTGAAACCTGTACATCGTCGTGTCCTGTATGCCATGAATGTGATGGGCAATGACTGGAACAAATCCTATAAAAAATCAGCCCGTATCGTGGGTGATGTGATCGGTAAATACCACCCTCATGGCGACACTGCGGTGTATGACACCATGGTACGTATGGCTCAGCCATTTTCGTTGCGTTATATCCTGGTTGATGGTCAGGGAAATTTTGGCTCGGTCGATGGCGATTCACCCGCCGCCATGCGTTACACGGAAGTCCGTATGACACGCATTGCACATGAATTACTAGAAGATCTGGATAAAGAAACTGTTGATTTCGTCCCGAATTATGATGGATCCGAACACGAACCCACCGTTCTACCTGCGCGTATCCCTAATCTGCTCGTTAATGGTTCCAGTGGTATTGCAGTGGGTATGGCAACCAATATTCCACCGCACAATTTAACTGAAGTTATTAATGCCACTATCGCACTCATTGGCAATGCTGAACTGACAATTACTGAGCTGATGCAGTTTATTCCCGGGCCGGACTTCCCGACGGCAGGGTTTATTAATGGTTCAAAAGGTATTCGTGAGGCCTATGAAACAGGTCGTGGCAAAATTTATATGCGTGCACGTACTCACATTGAGACTGATGATGAGAAAGGCATGAACAGTATTATCGTCACGGAACTACCTTATCAGGTAAATAAAGCACGTTTGATGGAAAAAATTGCTGAACTGGTGAAGGATAAAAAAATCAGTGGTGTTAGGGAATTGCGTGATGAATCGGATAAAGATGGGATGCGTATGGTCATCGATCTGCGCAAAGGCGAAGTCCCTGAAGTGTTATTAAATAATCTTTATCAACACACGCAAATGCAGAACGTGTTTGGTATCAATATTGTTGCACTGGAGAATGGGCGGCCACGGTTGTTGACGCTGAAGCAACTACTTGAGGCGTTTATTCGCCATCGTCGCGAAATTGTCACCCGTCGTACACGTTATGATTTGCGCAAATCAAGGGCACGCGCACATATTTTAGAAGGCCTTGCTGTTTCTCTGTTGAACATTGATCAAATTATCGAGTTAATCAAGGCATCGCCTACACCTGCAGAGGCCAAGCAGGCTTTGTTAAAACCTGTATGGGAATCGGGCGTTGTGATCAAGATGCTGGGACGGGCAGATTCAGACGCATCACGGCCAGAAGATTTATCTGATGAATTTGGTCTGGTGGAAGGCGGTTATCGACTTTCTGAAGTTCAGGCCCAGGCGATTCTGGATCTCAAGTTACAAAGATTGACCGGACTGGAACAGGAAAAGATCATCAAGGAATATGGTGAAATCCTGGAAGCCATTGTCGATCTGCTGGATATCCTGTCACGACCAGACAGACTCATGCAGGTGATCAGGGAGGAGCTGGAAGATATTCGGAATCGATATGGTGATGAACGACGCACTATTATTCTCGAAGATCAGCTTGATTTAAGCATGGAAGATCTCATCACTGAGGAAGATGTCGTTGTGACGCTTTCTCATGCGGGCTACGCGAAATCTCAACCGATTGATACCTATCGCTCACAACGTCGCGGTGGTAAGGGTAAGTCAGCGACGAACATGAAGGATGAGGATTTCATAGATAAATTATTCGTTGCCAGTACCCACGATACGCTCCTGTGTTTTTCCAGTAGGGGAAAACTGTATTGGTTGAAGGTCTATCAATTGCCCCAGGCCAGTCGCCTGGCACGAGGCAAGCCCATTGTTAATTTGTTGCCATTGGAAGAGGGTGAACGGATCAATGCTGTATTGCCTATACGTGAATTTGTTGAAGATAAATTTATATTTATGGCGACAGCTGATGGAACGGTCAAAAAATGCAAGCTGACAGATTTTTCTCGTCCACGCCCCAGTGGACTGAGGGCAATTGAACTGGTGGATGGTAATCAGTTGATTGGTGTTGAAGTCACTGATGGAGATCATGACATCATGTTGTTCAATAATGCAGGGAAAGCTGTGCGCTTTAAGGAAAGTAAAGTGAGAGCCATGGGGCGAACAGCCCGGGGCGTTCGTGGTATTCGATTGGCCGAAGGCCAGAAGGTGAATTCATTAATTGTTGTTAAATCGGAAGAGAGTTCTGTACTGACCGTTACTGAGAATGGTTTTGGTAAACGAACCGCAATGACGGACTATGCGGTAAAAGGCAGGGGTGGTTTGGGAGTTATCTCCATTCGGACAACGGCGCGTAATGGCCAAGTGATTGGTGCTGTCGCTGTCGATGATGATGATGATGTCATGCTCATCAGCGATCAAGGTACTTTGATTCGTACACCCGTGAAGGATGTTTCAGTATTGGGAAGAAATACACAAGGTGTGACGCTGGTTAAACTGGGGGGAGGAGAGCGCCTGGTGAGCCTGGAGCGCATCGTTGAATATAAAGATCCTGAAAAAGACCTGGTTGATGAAGAACGGGTAGGCGAAGACGAAAAAGAAGACAAAAAAGACGAATAATAATGGAACAGAAAATAAATACCCTCAAGGTAGTGGATGCGCAGGAGAATTATTCAGGACTGGTTTATAACTTTGGCGCAGGCCCTGCGATGTTACCAAGGGAAGTCATGCAACTTGCGAGGGCAGAATTTCTTGATTGGCATGGCTCTGGAATGTCGGTGATGGAGATAAGTCATCGTAGTGATGAATTTATGTCAATTGCTGCACAGACAGAAGCAGATTTCAGGGATATCCTGGATATTCCTGACAACTACAAGGTGCTCTTTTTGCAGGGGGGAGCCAGTAGTCAGTTTGCCATGGTGCCTTTGAATTTGCTTGCAGACAAAAAGTCGGCAGACTATTTCCACACCGGCACCTGGTCTGGAAAGGCGGTGAAAGAAGCAGAACGGTTCTGTCAGGTCAATGTCATTGCCGACCCTGAAGTAGGTGCTGGCGGTGGACAGATGATGTCTATCCCCGAACAGAAAACATGGTCATTGAATTCTGATGCTGCTTATGTGTATTACACCGATAATGAGACCATCAGTGGGGTTGAGTTCCCTTCTATACCAGAGGTAGGTGATGTCCCTCTGGTGTCAGACATGACTTCTAATTTGTTGTCCAGGCCCCTGAATGTCTCGCGTCATGGTGTTATTTTTGCCGGAGCACAAAAAAATATTGGTCCCTCAGGGTTGGTGATTGTCATCGTTCGCGAAGATTTGATTGGTCATGCCCCAAAGCATATCCCCAGCATGTATGACTATGCTGTGCAGGCAAAAAATGACTCAATGTTCAATACACCGCCCACCTACAGTTGGTATATGTCAGGTTTGGTATTGAAATGGATCAAACAGCAAGGTGGACTGAAAGCCATGGAAAAATTGAGCCACATAAGATCTGGTAAACTGTATCAGGTGATTGATGATTCTGATTTTTATCACAATTCCATTAACCCAAAATATCGCTCTAACATGAACGTGTCATTTACACTGAATGATGATTCATTAAATGAAAAATTTGTCAGTGAAGCAAAAGATCATGGACTAGTTGCGCTGCAAGGCCATCGTAGTGTTGGGGGCATGCGTGCCAGTATGTACAATGCCATGCCTGAGGAAGGTGTTGATGCCCTGATTGCCTTTATGCAGGAATTTGAATGCAGTAATGGCTGATATTTTTCATCTTACAAAAAGATTTATACTCAAGTAGTTTAGGTATAATTAAAACTGCTAAATTTGGGGTTAATTTTTTAACCCGGTTGAGATGACTTAAATTGTGAATATTCATGTCTGATGATACAAAATTAAATGAGCTAAGGGCACGGATTGATGAGATTGACTCAAGTCTACTGGAGTTGATTAGCGAACGTGCGCGCATTGCTACAGAAGTTGCTCGAGTTAAAAGTGAGCAGCAGGACGATAATGGCTTTTATCGACCAGAGCGTGAAGCGCAGGTACTGAGGAAAATCTTAGACAGGAATCCGGGCCCCTTATCTGATGAGGAAATGGCCCGATTGTTTCGTGAAATTATGTCCGCCTGTCTTGCCCTGGAACAAATTCTGGATATTGCCTACCTGGGACCTGAAGGGACCTTCACACAAGCTGCGGCGTTGAAACATTTTGGTCATTCAGTCAAATCGACTGCAATGGATAGTATTGATCAGGTATTTCGGGAAGTGGAATCCGGGGCATGTCAATATGGTGTCGTCCCCGTAGAAAATTCAATTGAGGGCGTGGTCAATCACACACTGGATATGTTGGTTAATTCCAGCCTGATGATTTGCGGTGAAGTCGAATTACGAATTCATCATCATTTACTGAGCAATGAAGATTCCATCGACCAGATTACGCGCGTTTATTCACATCAACAATCATTTGCACAATGTCGCGCCTGGCTGGATGTCCATTTATTAAAAGCAGAACGTATTCCTGTGAACAGTAATGCCGAGGCAGCACGTCTTGCTGCGGGCGAAGAAAATACTGCGGCCATTGCAGGTGAAACTGCAGCCGAAACTTATAAGCTTTCCGTGTTGATGAAAAATATCGAGAATGAAACCAACAATACAACCCGATTTCTTGTTTTGGGTCAGCACAAGACCTTACCCAGTGACAATGACAAGACTTCCTTACTTTTTACAACGCCGAACAAACCCGGCGCCTTGCAAGAGATGCTTGCCT
Organism: Pseudomonadota bacterium; assembly: GCA_022574295.1. Taxonomy (GTDB): domain Bacteria; phylum Pseudomonadota; class Gammaproteobacteria; order Eutrophobiales; family Eutrophobiaceae; genus SMWN01. Next base: position 33,521 of record JACZSJ010000005.1, on the reverse strand, counting down.
GTTTTTCAGATAACGGTGTCAGTTTGACTCGTATTGAATCACGACCATCGCGCAAGGGCATGTGGGAATATGTATTCTTTGTCGATATCGAGGGCCATGCTGAGGAAGCTTCAGTGGCACTGGCTCTGGACAAACTTAATGGCCGTGCCTCCACGGTGAAATTGTTAGGCTCTTATCCCCGTGCTGTTTTGTAATGGCTAGTGTCGTTATTGTAACGGATATATATCTAATAGATTTGGCTGGAAGATGATGGCCTGTGATTTGTTAAATTTGGCTACTCCCGGTGTTACTGGCTTGCAACCTTATCAGCCAGGTAAACCCATAGAGGAACTGGAACGCGAACTTGGTATAGATAACATTATCAAGTTGGCCTCAAACGAGAACCCACTCGGTCCGGGAGTGAAAGTGAAGCAAGCTATATTATCCACATCAGAGATATCCAGGTATCCAGATGGTAATGCTCATGGTCTCAAAATGGCGTTGGCAAAGTATCATGATGTCAACGACGATCAGATCACCATAGGCAATGGCTCAAATGAAATTCTTGAACTCATTACCAGGGCAATTACTGAACCACAACACGAAATCATTTTTTCAGACCATGCTTTTGCCGTTTACCCCCTGGTGACACAGGCGGTCGGAGCAAAGGCGATTGTGGTTCCGGCGAAAGATTGGGGACATGATATCGTCGCGATGCAGGCTGCGATCAATAAAAACTCACGAGTCATGTTTATTGCAAATCCGAATAATCCGACCGGAACGTGGTTGAATAAACGAACATTAAGGACATTGCTTGAGTCGAGTCCGGAACATATGGTGATTGTTGTGGATGAAGCCTATTTTGAATATGTACAAGAGGATGATTATCCCAATTGTGTTCAATGGGTGAATGAATTCCCACATTTGCTCGTGACTCGTACTTTCTCGAAGGCCTTTGGTCTTGCTGGCCTGAGAATTGGTTATGGTATTTCACACAAAGACATCGCCGATCTGATGAACCGCGTCAGGCAACCTTTTAATGTGAATAATCCGGCCTTGTCCGCCGCCGAGACAGCTCTGGCTGATAGTGAACATCTGCAACAGAGTGTCAAATTGAATCAGACTGGAATGCAACAGTTGACAAGTGCCTTCGATAGAATGGGACTGCAATACATTCCCTCAGTTGGAAATTTTATCTGTGTTGATGTCGAACAATCTGGCATGGAAATATACAAAAAACTACTACATGAAGGTGTTATCGTAAGACCAGTTGATAATTATGGCATGCCAAATCATCTCCGGATCACCATTGGTCTGGAAGAAGAGAATGAGAAATTTATCAATGCACTTGATAAAGTATTAACAGGAATAAACGCAGTGTCATGATAGCCAATCTTATAGCCAGGCGAATAGCAATCATCGGTGTCGGTCTGATTGGTGGCTCACTCGCGCGCGCACTGAAAAAAGTCAATGCGGTAAAAACGGTTGCTGGCTATGGGCGTGATGAAAAACATTTGCAAAAAGCTGTCCAGTTGGGTGTCATAGATACCTACAGTCTGAATATTAAAGAAGTCGTGAATGATGCCGATATTGTCGTCCTGGCAACACCGCTATCAACGGCTGACTCATTATTTGCGGCCATGTCAGGTTCCCTCAAGCAGACTGTTATTGTCACCGATGTCGGAAGTGCGAAAGGGAAAATTGTTGAATCTGCAAGGGGGAACCTGGGGGAGCTATTTACGCGTTTTGTCCCTGGACATCCCATTGCAGGGAAGGAAGCAAGTGGTGTCGAAGCCTCATTTGCAGAATTATTTGATGCGCATCGCGTTATCCTAACACCCGTTGCTGAGACAGAACATGAAGCGCTGAATGTTATTATAGACATGTGGGAACTGACTGGTGCAGAAGTTGTTAGTTTAGATGTGGAACAACATGACGAGATCCTGGCGGCAACCAGCCATTTACCACATATGCTTGCTTATGCCCTGGTTGATTGTTTATCAGGGATGCAGGAACGGGACAAGATTTTTGAGTTTGCGGCGGGTGGTTTTGCAGATTTCACCCGAATTGCTTCGAGTCATCCACGTATGTGGCACGACATATGTTTTTCAAACCGCAAACAACTCCTGAAGGTGATGGATCAGTTCGAGCAGCATTTAGATAGTATCCGAGAAGCCATCAAGAATGACGATAGTGATGCGCTGCTGAATATATTTGAAAGAGCCAAGACTTCAAGAGATAAGTTTACTGATCAAAGAAAGAAGCGAAACGATTCTCCTGAATAGTGACCTTGAATAATATTCGCGTTCTCATCTGTCAAAAACATGATTAATTACTTGATTTCACCTGGTGGCAAACTTAGCGGTAACCTTCGCGTACCAGGAGATAAATCAATTTCACACCGCGCATTGATGCTGGCGGCCATTGCGGACGGACAAAGTCGTATCACCGGGTTTCTGGATGGTGGAGATACATTGGCAACCATGGCGGCGTTTAAGGCGATGGGAGTTGAAATTCAACACACCTCAGAAAACGAGGTTCTTGTAAATGGGGTCGGCAAGGGTGGCCTTTCAACACCTGGGAAAGTACTAAATCTGGGTAACTCAGGTACCTCTGTGCGTTTACTTTCTGGTTTACTCGCAGGACTTGGGGTTGAATGTGAATTGACAGGCGATCACTCGTTGATGTCCCGACCCATGCGAAGAATTATTGACCCCCTGCAAAAAATGCATGCTCTGATCACTTGCTCAGAAGATGGCACCTTACCTATCCATATCAAAGGCGGCGCCTGTTTAACTGCAATAGACTTTGAAATGCCGGTGGCGAGTGCACAATTAAAATCCAGCTTGCTATTAGCTGGCTTGAGTGCAAAAGGCAGGACACGTATTCACGAACCAGTCGCAACACGTGATCATACTGAACGGATGCTCAGACAATTTGCTTACCAGGTTGAGTGTGCCGGGAATACGATTTCTCTTGAAGGTGGTGGAGCTCTACTAGGCACGAATATTGAGGTTCCTGCAGATATATCCTCAGCTGCTTTTTTCATTGTTGGTGCCTGCATTGCTGAAGGCTCAGAGTTAATTATCGAAAATGTCGGCATCAATCCAAACAGAGATGCTGTTATTCATATATTGAGAGAGATGGGTGCAGATATCACATTGTTGAATGAAAAGATTGTCAGTGGAGAGCCCATTGCTGACATTCAGGTAAGAACATCAGAATTACATGGGATCGATATCCCTGAATCGAGGGTTCCTGCGGCGATCGATGAGTTTCCTGTCATTATGGTGGCGGCCGCCTGTGCACAAGGTGTCACCAGACTCACTGGTGCGGGAGAATTACGTGTTAAGGAAAGTGACAGAATCGCAGCAATGAGCGAAGGGTTACAAACATTAGGCATTGAGGTTGAAGAACAGGAGACGGGCATGACGGTGACGGGTGGTACGATTGAAGGAGGCGAGATTAATAGTTTTACCGATCACCGGATTGCCATGGCATTTTCCATCGCGGGTTTAAATGCCAGGGCACCGATCACGGTTAAAGACTGTGCCAATGTTGAAACCTCTTTTCCAGGGTTTGTTGAACTCGCAAAAAATGCTGGTCTTGATCTGCTTGTTCAGGAACAAGTCTAAATGTCTGAAATTCCCGTCATCACAGTTGATGGCCCAAGTGGTACGGGGAAAGGCACGGTATGTAGTCATTTGGCAAACTGGTTGGGCTGGAATTTTCTTGATAGTGGTGCCCTCTACAGGGTTCTGGCCGTTGCCGCCGAAAAATATGATCTTGCAAGGGATAATGAACCAGGCATTGCTGAACTGGCCGAATCATTAGACGTCGTGTTTGACAGGCCCCAGCCGGGAAAGGATGTGACGGTTATTTTCGAAGGCAATGATATCAGCCAGCAGATAAGGACAGAGGAATGCGGTAATTCTGCATCACAAATAGCTACTTTGTCTGAAGTAAGGTCTGCCTTGCTGGAAAGACAAAGGAAATTTCGACAAAAGCCGGGGCTGGTTGCTGATGGACGAGATATGGGAACCGTAGTTTTTGCCGATGCCCCACTAAAAATATACCTCATCGCTTCCGCTGCTGAACGTGCCAAAAGGCGGTATAAGCAGTTGAAGCAGAAAGGGTTTAGTGTTAACCTCCCGCGCCTCACGGCTGATATAGCCGAGAGAGATACAAGGGATAGTCAGAGAACTATATCACCACTAAAGCCCGCAGACGATGCCATCGTTGTCGACACAACGACATTGGAAATCTCTACTGTGATACTGAAGATAGAAAAACTGGTTCGGGAGACCTTGCCAGACGCTTGTTCGAAGTGTTGAGCGTGAGGTGAGGTGATGAGTTGTTGTATTGGCTAATTTTATTAACTAACAGTTGTGCAGTAATGTATTTGCATAGACTCACCAGCCTACGATATGCCAGAACTGGGATATGCCAGAACTGGGAAAGACAGGACTGGAGCAGAGGTAATTATTTTTCATGAGTGAAAGTTTCGCCGAACTTTTTGAACAAAGTCAAATTGAGGGCAAAATGCGCCCAGGTTCCATCGTCAGTGCTACGGTGGTAGATATCAGTCAGGACACCGTCGTTGTAAACGCAGGACTCAAATCCGAAGGATTTATTCCAGCCTCACAATTCTTTGATGAGAACGGTGAGATCGAGGTGAGTATTGGTGATGAAGTAGACGTTTCTCTGGATGCTGTAGAGGATGGTTTTGGTGAGACACGACTCTCACGCGAAAAAGCAAAACGATTAATGGCCTGGACGGCGCTGGAAAAAGCGCATGAAGCAGACGAGATCGTAAAAGGCGTGATCTCTGAAAGAGTCAAAGGTGGTTTCACCGTCGACATAGATAAGGTCAGGGCATTTCTCCCAGGTTCACTGATTGATGTACGCCCGGTCAAGGACACCACTTATCTGGAAGGCAAGCCGCTAGAATTTAAAGTGATTAAAATCGACCAACGCAGGAACAATGTTGTTGTTTCACGTCGTGCGGTGGTAGAAACCGAAAACACAACTGAACGTGCTGAACTGCTCGAATCCCTACAGGAAGGGGCGGTTATTAAGGGTATAGTGAAAAATACCACAGATTATGGTGCCTTCCTTGATTTGGGTGGTGTAGACGGATTACTTCATATCACTGATATGGCCTGGAAACGAGTTAAAAACCCAAGTGAAATTGTGACCGTCGGTGACGAAATTGAAGTCAAGGTGTTGAAATTTGATCGTGAACGCAATCGTGTTTCACTCGGCCTTAAGCAGATGGGTGATGATCCCTGGGTTGATTTAAGCAAGCGTTATCCTGAAGGTGCCCGTCTCCGCGGAAAGGTGACCAACCTTGCAGACTATGGTTGCTTTGTTGAACTTGAAGAGGGTGTTGAAGGGCTTGTTCACGTATCCGAAATGGACTGGACAAACAAGAATGTCCATCCATCAAAACTGGTACAGGTTGCTGAAGAAGTGGATGTTGTTATTCTGGATATTGATGCTGAAAGACGTCGTATTTCGCTTGGTATGAAACAGTGCCAGCCCAATCCATGGGAACAGTTTGCTGCGACCCACAACAAGGGTGATAGAGTTGTAGGTACCATTAAATCCATTACCGATTTTGGAATCTTTATCGGGCTTGAGGGTGATATTGATGGGCTGGTTCATCTTTCTGATATTACCTGGTCGGGTACTGGCGAAGAGTTTATTCATGGATATAGTAAAGGTGACAAACTGGAAACGGTTGTGCTCGCAGTGGATGCAGAAAGAGAACGTATTTCTCTGGGTGTGAAGCAAATGGGAAAAGATCCTTTCTCAAATTATGTTGCTGAAAATTCAAAAGGATCTATCGTAAAGGCTGTTGTAGAAAGTGTTGAAATGAGAAGTGTTATCCTGACATTGGCAGAGGGTGTCGAGGGTTATATGAAATCTTCAGAGATTTCGATGGATGCGAAAGTTGATGATGCGCGTACCGAGGTTAAGGGGGGTGATGAACTGGAAGTTAAAATTACTGCAATTGATCGTAAAAAGCGTTCGATTAATGTATCAATCAGAGCAAAGGAATCTGATGCTGAAGCAGCTGCTGTGGAAGAGTATGGTTCAGGTTCTGAGCTTGCAGGAAGTAAACTGGGAGATTTGTTGAAAGAACACCTGGATAAATAATATAAAAAAACTGTGTATCTGCTGTAGAAGTAAGGACACATATGATTTAAACTGTTGTAATTAAAGGAAAATAGGGGGCCAGATTGATAGAATTTTATTGTCTGGTATGACGGAGCGGTCTTGTACAGAAGTTGAGAAAAATTTGATGACTAAATCAGAACTCATAGAAGCACTTGCTAGAAGACAAACACAATTAGCCTACAGGGACGTCGAATCAGCGGTGAAGACGATTCTTGAACATATGGCAACGACACTGTCCAATGGTGAAAGGATAGAGATCCGGGGTTTTGGCAGCTTCGCTTTGCATTATCGTCCTCCTCGTGTGGGCAGGAATCCAAAATCAGGTGAACCAGTTTCACTTCCAGCTAAACATGTCCCCCATTTCAAGCCGGGTAAAGAGTTACGCGAAAGAGTCGATAAGCGGCCATACTCATAGGCCTGAAGACAGACTATCCCCATTTTTTAATGCTCCGCGACAGCGGACTATTGTATTTGAAGTGTTCTCTGCTTATTGTTGTTACCTCGGTTTATAGCCAAACTACTGAATATGAGAAGAGAGCATATGTCTCAAACTATTAAAAAATATTTTTCCATCATCTTTTTCCTGTTGATATTTATCGTGTCGTTGGTGTTCTTTCTGAAAAATAATCAGATGATTACCTTCAACTATCTCGTCGCCAGCAAGGATATTTCGCTATCATTTCTACTTTTTATTTCTCTCGGTATTGGAGCATTGTTAGGCGTATTAGCATGGCTTCCGAGAATCATCAGTTTGAAACATAGAATATCCAGGCTCGAGAAACAGGGGAAACTCTATGAAAAGGAGCTTGATAATCTCAGGGTCATGCCCATGAAGGATACGCTTTAATGGAGATAAACTGGATGATAATCATCTGGTTATTACCAGTCGCTGCATTTAGTGGGTGGTTGTATGGTAGACGTAGTAATGCATCCTCAGGGATTTCAAATCAAGGTGGATTACACCCTGAGTATTTTAAAGGCCTGAATTATGTTTTGAACGAGCAACCAGACAAGGCTATCGAGGTCTTTGTCAAAATGCTGGAAGTAGATAGTGAAACGGTAGAAACTCATCTTGCTTTGGGCAATCTGTTCCGGCGTCGCGGGGAGGTTGATCGTGCGATTCGTATTCATCAGAATTTGATTGCCAGACCAAACTTAAACAGAGAACAACGAGCATTGGCATTACTCGAACTCGGCATGGATTACATGAGATCAGGATTATTTGATCGTGCTGAAAGTTTATTTATTGAGTTAGTGGAAATTGGTCTGTATACAGTTCCTGCATTTACCGAATTACTCGATATCTATCAACAGGAAAAAGATTGGGGAAATGCGATTAAGACGGCACGCCAACTGGAATTATCCTCAGGCCGTTCATTGAAAAAAAACATCGCCCAGTTCTATTGTGAACAAGCATGTGAATTAATGGCCCATGGGCAAGATAGAGGTGCGCGTGGTCTACTGAAAAAAGCCATTAATATTGATGCAAACTGTGTCCGTGCAAGTTTGATCGAAGCGGATATCTTTAAAGATGAGGGGAAGTACAAGCAGGCCATACGAGTATACAAACGTATTGAAAGGCAAGATGCAGAATACATCCCAGAAGCGGTTGCTCCGCTGTTTGAATGTTACAGGCAACTGGAAAAACTGGATGAATTCAGAGATTATTTACACACCATCGTCGACACACATGGCGGGATCACGCCAATGATAAAGCTTGTTGAGCTGATTGCTGAACAGGATGGTGAAGAAGAAGCAATAAAATATATCACAACAGAACTGAAGAAAAGACCGACTGTGCGTGGTGTTGATCGACTGATTGAATACGCTCTTATTCCAGCTCAAGGTAAGGCAAAAGATGATCTGATGACAATCAAGGATCTGACAGGTAAGTTGCTTGAGGATCGACCAATATATCAATGTAATCATTGTGGCTTTGATGCCAGGGCATTGCACTGGCAATGCCCTGGTTGTAAAAACTGGAACACGGTAAAGCCTATCCATGGGGTAGAAGGGGAGTAGAAGGTGGATCACTCACGTATTATTGTTCCTCTGGATTATTCTGAACCGAAACTGGCTCTGGAGCTGGTTGAAAAACTGCAGCCTGCTTTATGCCGAGTGAAAGTAGGTAAAGAGCTATTCACGAAAGCAGGGCCAGTCATGGTCGAGAAATTGATCAGCAAAGGTTTTGATGTATTTCTTGATTTGAAATATCACGATATCCCCACCACCGTAGCAAAGGCGTGCGCAGTCGCCGCAGATTTAGGTGTGTGGATGGTCAATGTGCATGCAAGTGGTGGATCCGAAATGATGTCGCTCGCCAGAGAGGAAATCGAGAAAAAATCACATCATCCACTGTTGATTGGTGTAACCATACTTACCAGTATGAATGAAGAAGCATTAAGAGAACTGGGTTATCAATGTTCTGTTGAAGAACAGGTGATGAGACTGGCGCAGTTAGCATCTGATGCTGGTCTTGATGGCGTGGTATGTTCTGCGCAGGAAGTAAAGATGTTACGAGACAATCTAGGCAAAGAGTTCAAGTTAGTCACTCCCGGTATTCGCCCGGCTGGTTCCGATAATAATGATCAAGAACGTGTCATGACACCTGGTCAAGCCATCAATGCAGGGAGCGATTATCTGGTGATAGGAAGACCAATCACACAAGCAGTAGATCCAGTACAGGTGCTAAAGAATATTGAGGAAGAAATCTGCGCTGCAAGTATGGCCGTGTAGCATTTTGGTGTCTGATTGCTTTAAATCGATGACTAATAATCGCGCAAGTGCATTCCAGCCAGAATGTTCATTCAGGGCGGGCGAAAAAAGTTTCTGGGGCAGGCTTTACGGTAGTAGCAAAGCCCTGGCTATCAGCCGATTAGTTCAAAAAGAAAAAGCTCCCATCGTTATTATGACGGCAAGCTCACTTGTGGCAAGCAGACTGACAGAAGAGCTTCGTTTTTATCTAGGTGAGAATAAAACTTTCAGTCTTCTGTCTTTTCCTGACTGGGAAACATTGCCTTACGATATGTTTTCACCCTATCAGGATATTATTTCAGAAAGGCTGGCGACTCTGACCATCCTGCCGAGCTTGAAGGAAGGTATTCTGATTGTTCCTGTCACCACACTAATGCATCGTTTGATGCCTAAAGAATTCCTGTTGTCACATAGCCTGATTCTGAAAAAAGGACAGCAACTCAATGTTGATGCATTCAGAAAACAACTGAATGAAGGTGGATATACGTTTGTCACACAGGTCATTGAGCATGGCGATGTCGCAGTTCGCGGTTCATTGATTGATTTGTACCCCATGGGGACAACGCAACCCTATCGGATAGATTTGTTCGATGACGAAATAGACAGTATCAGAACCTTCGATCCTGAAACCCAGCGTTCACTGGATAAGGTAGAGGAAATTAGAATACTACCGGCAAGGGAAGTCCCCTTGATTGATGAAGGAATTGCTCGCTTCAGATCAAATTGGCGATCACGATTTGAAGGGAACCCTAACCAATGTCCCGTCTATCGTGATGTTAGCCAGGGGTTTGCTCCAGCAGGAATTGAGTATTATTTACCATTGTTTTACAAAGAGACCAATACCTTATTTGATTATTTGCCGGATAACTGCATCACTATCTTTGATGAAGATGTCATTGATGTTGCAGAAACATTTTGGCAGGACATCGAAACACGTTATGAGCAAACAAGACATGATCTGGAACGTCCAGTATTGCCGCCTCGAGAGATGTTTCTCAATCCCCATGACTTGTTAAGCAGAACAAAAAACTACCACCAGATCCACATATCACATATGCAGCAGGATGAGCGTGCTGGAACCAGTAATTATGATACAACCCTGCCAGCAAGTCTGACAATTGATGCTCGTTCGGTAGATTCATTATCGTTATTCAAACGCTTCGTCAATGGCTTTGACGGCAGAATCTTATTGGTCGCAGAATCGGCGGGCAGAAGAGAAACCTTACTAGATCTGTTCCAGCAACATCAGATTAAACCTGTGCAATATGCCGATTGGTCCGAATTTTTACATGGTAAAGAGCGTCTGGGACTGACCGTTGCTCCTCTGGAGCAAGGGGCACAATTGAATAACCCCAGGATTGCCATTGTCAGTGAAGGGCAATTATTTGGTGAACGCGTGATGCAACGTCGATTGCGTAAACGCAAGCAGCAGGATTCAGAAAACATCATCCGTAATCTGACGGAGTTAACCCTGGGTGCAGCAGTAGTGCATGAGGAACATGGTGTTGGTCGGTATCAGGGTTTAATCACTCTGCAGGTAGGAGACATCCCTGCAGAGTTTATTTTCATAGAATATGCCGAGAGCGACAAACTTTATGTGCCTGTTTCTGCACTTGATCTGATCAGTCGTTTCACTGGAATAGATCCAGAGCATGCGCCATTACATCGTTTGGGTAGCGGCCAGTGGGAGAAGGCAAGACGTAAGGCCGCCAAACGCGTATATGATGTTGCTGCTGAACTACTGGAAATGCATGCGCAACGTGCAGCACGTTCTGGTTTTAAATTTGAACTTGATGAAGATGCCTATCATGCTTTTGTGCAAGCATTTCCCTTTGAAGAAACACCGGGCCAAATGGATGCTATCTCGGCAGTCATTGATGATATGACCCAGGGGAAACCCATGGATCGTCTGATATGTGGTGATTCAGGTTTTGGTAAAACAGAAGTGGCCATGCGTGCCTCGTTTATCGCAGTACAGAATAGCAAACAGGTCGCCATCCTTGTGCCCACAACATTATTGGCACAGCAACATTATCAAAATTTTATAGACAGGTTTGCCGACTGGCCTGTGCGTGTTGAATTATTATCAAGATTCCGCACAGGCAAGCAACAGGGAAAGGCCATTAAAGGAATTGAAGATGGTACGGTCGATATCGTTATTGGCACACACAAATTAATCCAGGGGAATATACAATTTGCCCGATTGGGTTTATTAATCATCGATGAAGAACACCGTTTCGGTGTGAGACAAAAGGAAAAGTTTAAGGCAATTCGTGCAGAAATTGATGTCCTGACACTCACGGCAACCCCAATCCCACGCACGCTGAATATGGCATTGTCTGACCTGCGCGAGTTTTCAATCATCGCGACACCCCCAGCAAAGCGATTGGCAGTAAAAACCTTTGTACGCGAATGGAATGATACACTTTTGAAAGAGGCACTACTGCGTGAAATCAAACGTGGTGGTCAGGTTTACGTGTTACATAATAAAGTTGAAACCATAGAAAAAATGGCGAAGCAGGTGGAATTGCTTCTGCCAGAGGCAAGTGTCAGAACAGCACATGGCCAGATGCCGGAAAAAGTACTTGAGCAGGTCATGCAGGATTTTTATCATCGGCGTTTTAATGTACTGGTTTGCACGACCATCATTGAAACAGGAATCGATGTGCCGAGCGCCAATACTATAATTATCAATCGTGCTGATAAATTTGGATTGGCACAACTCTATCAGTTGAGAGGCCGTGTCGGACGTTCGCATCATCAGGCCTATGCCTATCTTATTGTCCCTGAAAAGAGACAGATGACGGCGGATGCAGTGAAAAGACTGGAGGCCATTGAAGCTCTGGAAGAATTAGGAGTTGGTTTTACCCTGGCAACTCATGATCTGGAGATCCGCGGGGCAGGGGAAATATTGGGCGAAGGACAAAGTGGACAAATTCAGGAAATAGGTTATGGCCTTTATATGGATCTGCTGGATCGTGCCGTGACCGCGCTTAAATCCGGTCAACAGCCTGAGCTTGATCGGCCCCTGGATCATGGTGTGGAGATCGACCTGCACATTCCAACACTGATCCCTGAGGATTATTTGCCAGACGTACACATGCGACTCATCATGTATAAGCGAATTGCCAGTGTAAAGAATGAAGAAGAGTTAAAGGAACTGCAAATAGAAATGATTGATCGTTTTGGTTTATTGCCTGATTTTGCCAAAAATATTTTTCAGATTGCAACATTAAAATTATTGGCCAATCCTCTCGGTGTGCGCAAAATAGATTTGGGACTTCATGGCGGACGGTTACAGTTTAATGAGAAAAATAATGTTGATCCCATTAAGATAATGGCATTGATACAAAACAATCCGTTTACCTATAGACTGGAAGGTCAGGACAAATTAAGAATTGATGAGGAATTGCCGGAACCTGCTGACAGGTTCACAATACTGGCCAAGCTCTTGACAGATATTACAAACAAGGATGCCGCATAATTATGGGAACCATTATTAATTCGTGCACGAGCACCTTGAGTCAAAAATCTCCGATGGCTGCGTTGTCAAGCACTCGTAATAGAATTACTATTACAAGCACCTAGTGCCTTGCTCTTAAAGATTTTGAATATCAATCTGGCTCATCCAGAATTAATAGTGGTGCCCACATGATAAGAATATTACTCGCTGGTTTTATTTTAGTATTTAGTAGCCATGTCTTTGCCAAATGGTATCAGGTAGAAATGATTGTGTTTGAACATTTGATACCAGATAGCAGTGGTGAACTGTGGAATGCGGGTAATGTGCCGGATTATAGCAATGCCATAGAACTGGTTACAGGCCCTGATGGTTCCAATGCATTTAAAATGCTGCCATCAAGCAGGCATAAACTCGGCGGTGTGAACAAAGTGCTTAAATTATCCAGCGAATATCGACCCGTGTATCATGTCGCCTGGCAACAGCCTGAATTGAGAAAATCAAGGGCAAAGAAAGTTCATATCAAAAATCCCGAGGCCAGGATAAATGGCACAGTCAATTTAAGAGGTGGGCATCTACTTCATCTGGATCTGGATATCTCTTACTTTATTGATCTTTACACAGAATCAGTAACATCGTTTACGGAAGAAGGTAGTGAAGAGGTCGTTATGGAAGATATTATTATGACTGGTACCTATGCGCAAATGAAGGAAACACGACGAATTAAACTGAATGAATTGCATTATTTTGATCATCCATTGTTTGGCGTGTTGATGCGAGTGACGCGCCTTGGAGTAGAATAAAATAATTGTGCCTTAGCAAGAGGACATAAATTTTTTAAGCAGTAACTTGACTTGCCCCAGGCCATCCTCAAGGTGTTTTTCGATTATTGCCATGGTGATTTCTTCATCTGTTTTGCCAGCCGCCCAATTTACAACGAGGGCAAGACACACGTAGTGAATATCCAGTTCACGTGCAAGCGCTGCCTCTGGCATACCCGTCATTCCGACGATATCACAGCCATCTTTTTCTAATTTTTGGATCTCTGCAGAAGTTTCCAGTCTAGGTCCTTGTGTAGCAGCGTAGACACCGCCAACAAATACATTTAAGCCTGAAATAGCACTGGTTTCAGTCAACTGTTTTCTCAGAACAGTACTATATGGATTTGTAAAATCGATATGGGTCACTTCATTCAGATTGTCTTCGTAAAATGTCTGATTTCGATCATGGGTGTAATCAATAATTTGTTCAGGGACAACGATCCTCTCAGGATGCATTTCTGGCGTAATCCCGCCAACAGCGTTAACAGCAATGATATTTTCTACGCCATTTTCTTTCAGTGCATGAATATTGGCGCGATAATTTATTTTGTGAGGGGGGATGGTATGAGGGTTGCCGTGTCTCGATAAAAAGATGATTTTTTTTTCTCCAAAATGACCAAAAACCAGGGCACTGGATGGACTGCCATAAGGCGTATCCACTTTTTTTGTTTCATCAATTTCGACACCTTCCAGTGATGCCAGACCAGTGCCGCCAATAATCGCTATTTTATTCATAAGCCCTTTACTGCGTATATGCCTGGAGCATTACGTAAATATTCCTTGTAATCCATCCCATAACCAAATACATAGCGGTTTGGAACCGTTACACCAGTGAAATCAGCATTTTTAAAACTTCTTTCCTTATCCAGTTGCTTATCTGCCAGCACAGCCGTAAGGATTGCCTTTGCCTGATTGTTTTTACATTCTTCAACAATTGCCATCAGGGTCATCCCTTCATCAAGAATATCATCGATTATCAGGACGTGTCTGTCCTGCAGGGAGATTGCCGGTTTTCTAATCCAGTGGAGTTCTCTACCGCGGGTTTCGCCACGATAGCGGCTGACATGAACGTATTCGACTTGCAACGGGAAATTTAACAAGGGTAGCAATTTTCCCGTGAGAATAATCCCGCCTATCATCAGACAGAGGATGACCGGGTTTTTGTCCGCGAGCACTGCAGTGATCTCCCGGGACATCCTTTCAATAGCAGCCTCAATTTCTTCAGATGAGTGAATTAAATCAGCGTCGGCCTGAACCTGTGTAATTTCAGTTGGATTCATGGAATTTTACTTAAACTCATCTCAATTTAACTTTTTGATCATGTTTTCAGATTGTGGAGGCCTCGGTGAGCAGTGCAATCATGATTAGCGGCGGCAGAAAAATGCCTGATTATACCTTGAAAATCAACCAATTATTTCTTCTGAGCAGAAGCTAAAGGTTCTCTGCTCGGTTTATTTCAATGACTCGGCCATCATCATATATTCCTGATAATCCTAATATTAACAATGCATTAACATGCATTATTTGCTACTCTGTCGGTCGATTCGACCAGGCGATCCCGCTTGCAGGTGGCCGCAATAGTCATCAACAATAATGGACAGGATCCGCAGAGACACAAATATTATTCAAATGAAGAGGAACACCATGTTTAGCAAAGATATGAAAGTTGCCGGTTATGATGAAGAACTCTGGAAAGCCATGGATTCAGAGCGCGTGCGTCAGGAAGAGCACATTGAGTTGATTGCATCAGAGAATATGACAAGTCCACGCGTGATGGAGTGTCAAGGCTCTTATTTAACGAATAAGTATGCTGAAGGCTATCCGGGCAAGCGCTATTATGGTGGTTGTGAATACGTTGACGTTGCAGAGCAGTTGGCCATTGATCGACTTAAGGAACTGTTTGGTGCAGATTGGGTGAACGTACAACCACATTCCGGTTCACAGGCAAACGGTGCGGTTTATCATGCCTTGTTGGAACCAGGTGATCACATCATGGGTATGAGTCTGGCCCATGGTGGCCATTTGACCCACGGTGCCTCAGTAAACGTGTCTGGTCGCATCTATGATGCTGTTCAGTACGGTCTGGATGATAAGGGTTATATTGATTATAATCAGGCCGAAGAACTCGCTTTGGAACACAAGCCAAAATTAATTATTACAGGTTTTTCTGCCTATTCCAGAATTGTTGATTGGCAACGGTTCCGTGAGATCGCAGACAAGGTTGGCGCATTGATGATGGCTGATATTGCCCACGTCGCCGGTCTTATTGCCACAGGTGAATATCCAAGTCCTGTGCAGATTGCTGATGTTACAACATCAACAACGCACAAAACATTACGTGGTCCACGTTCCGGTATTATCATGGGCAAAGCCAATGAGGATATTCAGAAGAAGATAAACTTCATGGTATTTCCTGCTTACCAGGGTGGCCCACATATGCACACCATCGCTGCAAAGGCTGTTGCTTTCAAGGAATGTCTGGAGCCAGGCTTCAAGGGATATATCCAGCAGGTCAAAAAGAATGCATCAGCCATGGCTAATACTTTCATTGAACGTGGTTTGAAAATTGTTTCTGGCGGGACAGATAATCATCTGTTTCTGGTGGATTTGATCGAAAAAGGACTGACAGGCAAAGAAGTTGATGCAGCTTTGGGTCGCGCCAACATTACTGTTAATAAGAATGCGGTTCCGAATGATCCTCAGTCACCCTTTGTTACCAGTGGTATCCGTATCGGCACACCATCAATCACAACACGTGGTTTTGATGAAGCTGACTGCAAACAAGTTGCCAACTGGATTTGCGACATCATGGATAACCTGGGTGATGAGAGTGTTATCGAACGAGTTAAGGGTGAAGTTGCTGTTCTTTGTAAGAGCAGGCCACTTTACGGATAACTGATTCGTAATACACGAGGTACAGGTTTGCAGGGGGATCGTTATACGGTCCCCTGCGTCGTTAAGTAAAGGTAAACATAAACTATGTTGAAAAAGGAGTGTATGTGAATGCGATGTCCGTTTTGTTCTAATATGGATACGCGGGTTATTGATTCCCGACTGGTTGGTGAAGGTGATCAGATTCGTCGTCGTCGTGAATGTACAGAGTGTAAAGAACGTTTTACCACTTATGAATCTGCGGAATTAAATTTTCCCAGAATTTTGAAATCGGATGGTCGGCGTGAGCCCTTCAGTGAAGATAAACTTCGCGGAGGTATTCTGCGCGCCATCGAAAAACGGCCCGTGGCAATGGAAAGAGTTGAGGTGGCTATTTCACAAATCAAGCATAAACTCAGAACTGAAGGGGAACGGGAAGTGAAGTCGCGCAAACTGGGTGATTGGGTGATGGAACAGTTGCGGAGTCTTGACCAGGTCGCCTATGTTCGTTTTGCATCGGTCTACAGAAGTTTCGAAGATGTACGTGCGTTTCTGGATGAGATAGAACGACTGGAAAATGATTTGCCCCCCGAGATTAAGGAAAGTCAGCTTGATTTGTTAAAGTCTGATGGTGAAGAGAGTTGATGTGGACTGCCTCAGACTATCAACATATGTCTCGCGCCTTACAAATTGCGCAGCGTGGTCTTTATAGTACCGATCCGAACCCCCGTGTTGGTTGTGTCATTATCAAAGATAATTCTGTTCTGGCAGAAGGATGGCATCAAAAGGCAGGACACCCACACGCTGAAATTGAGGCCCTGAAAAATGCGTCAGAGAATAATACATTCGCTGATGTATCAGGGGCAACTTGTTATGTGTCGCTAGAACCATGCGCACATCATGGTCGTACACCACCCTGCACTGAGGCCTTGATTAAGGCAGGTATCAGGAGAGTGGTGGCAGCAACAATTGATCCAAACCCACTCGTTGCCGGCAAGGGATTGCAGCAGTTAAATGAAGCCGGCATTGAAACAGGGAGTGGCTTAATGGAAGCACAAGCGCGCGAATTAAATCCCGGTTTCGAGATGCGCATGAAGCAAGGGCGCCCGTTTGTAAGATGTAAACTGGCGATGAGCCTGGATGGCAAAACAGCACTGGCCAATGGTCAGAGCCAATGGATAAGTAGTGATGAATCCAGAATGGATGTACAGAGGTTACGCGCACGCAGTTCCGCTGTAATGACCGGGATTGGCACTGTCATTGCCGATGACCCATCAATGAGTGTCAGGTTATCTGGATCATCGGAGTGGACTAAACACGGAAGACAGCCACTGAGAGTGATACTCGATTCTGATCTTGAAATCTCACCAGATGCAAAAATATTAGGTTTGCCCGGAGACGTAATCATCTTTAATGCTTCAGAGTGTGGAGACAAGAAAAAGCAGCTCGCAAATCTCGGTGTTGAAATGGTCTCTGTAGAAGCGAAAAGAGGTTCGGCGTTTCTTGAATATGTTTTACGCTATCTGGCCAGAGAAAAGGAAATCAATGAAGTACTTCTGGAGACAGGTTCTACCTTATCAGGTGAAATGTTACAGGCAGGTTTCATTGACGAGTTGATTATCTATCTCGCACCGACCTTGTTAGGTCAGGATGCGAAAGCCCTGTTTCAATTGCCGTTGATCGACAATATGTCAGATCGGATTTCACTGAATATTTCCGACATCAGAACGATTGGAAAAGATATAAGAATTAAAGCAACTATCAACAGAAAAGAATAAATATGTTCACCGGGATTATAGAAGCCGTTGGTACCATAGAATTGATCGAAGATATTGGCTCCGACAAAAGATTCGTATTCAATACTAAATTACTTGATTTATCAGATGTTAAACAAGGTGACAGTATCAGTGTCAATGGCGTTTGCCTGTCTGTTGTGGAATTACAGGAAAACGGCTTTTCTGCAGATGTTTCCGTTGAAACGCTTTCATGTACAACATTTAATGATTTTGTAACAGGTGGAAAAGTCAATCTCGAAAAATCACTCTTACTTTCGTCACGGCTCAGCGGGCACATGGTGAGTGGTCACATCGATGGCAAGGGAATGATTCAGAAAAAAACTGCCGATGCAAGATCGGAACGCTTTGAAATAATATTTCCTGCCGAACTTGGAAAATATATTTGTAAAAAAGGTTCTATCTGTGTTGATGGTGTCAGTCTGACAATCAATGAAGTCGAACAAGCAACCTTCTCTGTCAATATCATTCCGTACACCAAAGGAGAAACAATTATTTCTGACTATGTGGAAGGCAAGCAAGTAAATCTTGAGGTTGATATCGTGGCTCGTTATATAGATTCATTAATTTCACACGAAAGCAAACGATGAAACTGTGCCATACTAATGAAATTATACAGGTCTGAATTTTAATGGTACTTAATACAGCAATAGAACTGATTGAAGATATTCGCGATGGCAAGATCATCATCCTGATGGATGATGAGGATCGTGAAAATGAAGGTGATCTGGTGATGGCCGCATCTGCTGTGAAAGCGGAAGATATCAATTTTATGGCACGGTATGGTAGAGGTTTAATCTGTCTTACCTTAACGCACGAACACTGCAAAATATTAAATTTGCCATTGATGGCGGGAAACAGTTATTCAAGCCAGGGGACTAACTTTACCGTATCTATCGAGGCCGCGAAGGGTGTGACGACAGGAATATCCGCTGCTGACAGGGCACTTACCATACAGAAAGCTGTGGCAAAAGATGCAAAGCCATCTGATCTGGTACAACCAGGGCATGTTTTCCCCTTAATGGCGCATCCAGGTGGTGTCCTGTTACGTGCCGGGCATACTGAAGCGGGATGTGATCTGGCCAAATTAGCAGGACTCACACCGGCAGCAGTGATCGTAGAAGTACTAAAAGATGATGGCAGCATGGCCAGAAGAGCAGATCTGGAGATTTTTGGTAGTGAACATGGTTTGAAAATTGGCACGATTGCAGATTTGATTCAACACCGTATCGAGAATGAAAAAACGGTTAAACGAGTCGCCGAGTATGGTATGCAGACTGAATATGGTGATTTCAGGATCGTTGCCTATGAAGATAGCATTGATAATAATCTACACTTGGCAATGATCAAGGGTGAGATTACACCGGAGGAACCTACCCTGGTGCGTGTTCATATGCAAAACCCAATTTATGATCTAACAGGAAGTATAAGAGAGGATATTGCGTGGCCAATCAATAATGTATTGAGACGTATACAATCTGAAGGCCAGGGAGTTGTTGTTATCTTGTGTAATCAGTTTGGATCACAGGAGTTGGCAGAACAGTTGAAATTGTTTTGTCAGGGAGAGTCGCAGGAACTGGGACATATGAATAAACAAAATACAAAAGATCAACGGACGATAGGTCTTGGTGCACAGATTTTATCTGATCTTGGCGTACAAAAAATGCGTGTACTCAGTGCTCCAAAACGGTTTCATGCAATTTCCGGGTTTGGTCTTGAAGTTGTTGAATACGTAACCTGATGAAGTCATTATCATATGTCTGAATATCATTTAGTTGAAGGTAATCAGAAGCTGGATAGCGCAAAAATTACTATTGTTGCGAGTCGTTTCAATAGCTTCGTTGTTGATCTGTTGCTTGATGCCTGTCTTGCCACATTAAAAAAATCCGGTTTGCAGGATGAAGATATTACTATCGTTCGTGTGCCAGGTGCATTTGAAATTCCATCGACGGTTCAATATGTAATTAAACATACAAGTTGTGATGCAGTGATTGCATTGGGGGCGGTGATTCGAGGCGAAACACCACACTTTGATTATATATGCTCAGAATGTATTCGCGGTCTGGGACAAATTTCTCTGGAGAATGACACCCCGGTAATTTTTGGTGTACTTACTGTCGATAATACAGAACAAGCCATGGACAGAGCAGGTGAAGAAGAAAGTAATAAAGGTGCCGAGGCTGCACAGGCCGCAATAGAAATGATCAATATTTTCAGAGCGTTGGTCTAATGGCCTCAAAAGATAAACCCGTGGAAAATAAATCCTCCGGTAAAAAATTACCAGAAAAAAAATCTCTGGAAAAGAAATCATTTTCCAGACATGCGCGCATACGAGCGCGTCGCTCAGCAGTACAGGCTTTGTATCAATGGTCTATGTCTGATATGCCGATAGAGGATGTAATTAATGAATTTGTCAGAGAACGATCTGAATTAAAAAAAGCGGATACAGATTATTTTAAAGAGATATTACGCGGAACCGCAAAGGAAGGCGAAAATCTGGACAAACAATTAGCCCCATTGCTGGATAGAGCCATTGATGATCTGGACCCTGTTGAAAAAGCCATATTGCACATTGGGCTCTATGAGCTGACATTTCATCCGGAGCTTCCGTATCGGGTCGTGTTGAATGAAGCAGTTGATCTGGCAAAAATGTTTGGTGCAGAGCAGTCATACAAATATATCAACGGTGTCCTGGATAAGGCAGCACAAAAAATCAGAGCGGCAGAAATGAAGCGTGCTTCTTGATTGATGGTTTAATTGATGTCCTCGTCAGAATTTGAATTAATCAATAAGTATTTTAAAAACCTTACAGATGACGATCCATCTGTTCAATGTGGCATTGGCGACGATGCAGCGATTATTCATATTCCCCATGGTATGGAAGTTGCACTTTCAATAGACACCTTACTGGAAGGTACGCATTTTCCAGCAGAGACACAGCCGTCTGATATTGCTTATAAAGCACTGGCAGTCAATCTTAGTGACATGGCGGCTATGGGCGCGGTGCCGAAGTGGGTTTTGTTATCCATCAGCCTTCCTGAGAAAGATGAAGACTGGTTAGAAAAATTTGTTTCTGGTTTTCTCGAACTCGCCAAACCACATTCGATTAACCTCATTGGTGGCGATCTCAGTAGAGGGCCCCTTTCAATCACAGTACAGATACAAGGATTGCTCCCAACAGGGTCAGCACTTAAGCGTAATGGTGCACGGAAAGACGATCTGATTTATGTCACAGGGACGCTAGGTGATGCTGGTGTCGGTCTGGATATCATGAACGGGAAACTGTCGGTTGGGGAAAAGCAAAGAATGTTTTTTCTGAATAGTTTAAATAGACCGGATATCAGTATTGATACTGGTATCCGATTGAGAAATATTGCCAGCAGCGCGATTGATATATCAGATGGGTTAATGGCTGATTTAGGTCATATACTGGGCGCTAGTCGTGTCGGCGCTGAAATTGAAGTTAAAAAAATACCATTGTCAGAGGCAATGCAACAATGCATAGATGAAACAACTGCCTGGAATCATGCACTGACCTCTGGTGATGATTATAAATTATGTTTTACAGCATCAGCAGAGAAGCATGACCTGATTATCAATACCTTTAAGGAATTAAAGCTAGCGGTGAGTTGTATTGGTAAAATTACTGGGGAAAGGGGATTGAGCTGCAAAAGTCCTGAGGGCAGACTATTTGAACCCTCGGGCAGCCCATATCGTCATTTTTAATTCTATGCTTTTTGAGTGATATCCGGATTGTAGTCCGGGATCTTCGCAGTAATTATTTTATTCCGCCCAGTAATTTCCTTACGCATACTGGAGTCATCAATACGGTCATATGCAGCGTTTTTTCATCTTCTTCAGTCGTCATGTTATTTTCCATTTTTATTGTTATATTTATAAATGTGTATAGCCTTCATTTAATAATCGATTGAGTTCATCAGGGGCATAGGGAACAGATTCAATAAATGCAGGTAATTGATTTCTATCAATTTTCATGTTTTCCATCGTAGTTTCACATACTTTCAAGTCAATAATATCAAATGTATCCAGTCGCTTTGCCAGGTCTACAAGCTCCTTGTTGTCATCATAACTATCCAGTGTGAACCAACCAATATCAGGGCCATGCAGTATCATCACAATCTTGAGATCCTCAAGCTTCTCTGTCCCCGCCTGTGTGATCTCTTCTGCTCGCTGAAGTAATAGTTTTAAATCTTCAATGGAGTGCTCTGATATATCATACAGGTAGCGTTTATTACCGATTGTGAATTGGCTATCAGTTTGAGCATACATTGGCTTTGAAGGTTCGGTTAGTGAGATTACAGGTTCTTGTCCAGTCACTGGTCCGACAATCGCAGTGGCTGCCTGATGATCTTGTTCGCAGCCCAGCAACAATAAAAGTCCAAACAGTACAGGCAAACAGTCCCGAATTTTGTTGTGTAATTTCATTGTGCAAGCAATATCATAAAAACTGCTATTGTACCAGTTAGCAGAGTGCTATATACCAGGTTCAATGCACTGCCGTTATGACGCTAAATAATGGGTTAGAATGGGCAACTTTAACTGACAGGAATATTTAACGATGTGCGAGCTTTTGGGTTTGAATGCAAATGTCCCTACAGATATATGCTTTAGTTTCAAAGGACTGGTACAGCGTGGTGGTAAAACAGGGCCTCATAAGGATGGCTGGGGTATCAGTCTCTATGAGGGCCGTGGCAGTCGCTCGTTTCATGATCCCCGAGCCAGTGTCGCATCAGAGATTGCTGAGCTTATTCAGCGTTATTCCATAAAAAGCAAAATTATCATCAGTCATATACGAAAGGCAAACCGAGGCAAGGTCTGCCTGGAAAATACCCATCCTTTTTCGAGGGAGCTTTGGGGATGTAGTTGGGTATTTGCACACAATGGACAGTTAAAAGGGATTAAAAAGCGTCCTCTAACATTTTACCAACCTATCGGGGCAACAGATAGTGAACATGCATTTTGCTGGATGATGGGTCAAATCAGAGAAAAATTTCCTGAAAAAACAAAAAACATTAAGGCGTTATGGAAAATGATTCATGCATTGGCAAAAGACATTAATCAGTTGGGCGTCTTCAGTTTTTTATTAAGCGATTCCCGCTATCTATATGCCTATTGTACGAACAATATGTGTTGGATCACACGTCGCCATCCATTCGGAAAGGCACGTCTGATTGACACCGGGGAAACTATAGATTTCAGGGAACACACGACAGCAAAAGACGTCGTCACAGTGGTTGCTTCTCGGGCACTAACCGATAATGAAGAATGGATACTAATGGAGAAAGGCGAATTTAAAATATTCCAGAATGGCCACGCTCTGCCTTATTGATAATTAACAGGAATGGTTGCTATTCCTGTTAATTATCAATAAGGCACAAGGTGTTGTTCTAAATTGGTTGATTACTGTATATTTCGTAAAATTGACTCCATCCTTTTTTTTACTCATGATTATGAAGTTTCAAAACTTAACTATGTTCGTCTCATTTTAAGGATTATATTATCTGCGATGAAAGATAAAAAATATCGTATTGAAAAAGACAGTATGGGTGAAATTCAAGTACCCGCTAATGCATTATATGCAGCGCAAACTCAAAGAGCTGTTGAAAATTTTCCTGTAAGCGGATTAACTATGCCGAGAGCGGTAATCCGTGCCCTGGGTTTGATAAAAGCGTCGGCGGCAATTGCTAACCAGGAACTTGGATTACTGGAATCAGACATGGCTGAAGCTATCAAGGCAGTCGCTAATGAAGTGGCTGATGGGAATCATGATGAGCATTTTCCGGTGGATATCTTTCAAACCGGGTCAGGCACCAGTTCCAACATGAATGCCAATGAGGTGATAGCCAATCTGGCCAGTCAACGACTGGGCCGCAAGGTACATCCCAATGATCATATTAATATGGGACAGAGCAGTAATGATGTAATTCCAACGGCCATCCATGTTGGTGGCAGTTTGCTGGCAAGTGAATCTCTATTACCGGCCCTTGAATACCTTGCCGATACTATTCATGCACGTCTTTCTGAAATGAATAGTTTTGTCAAGACCGGGCGTACCCATTTAATGGATGCCATGCCTGTTACTCTTGCTCAAGAGATGAGTGGTTGGGAAACGCAAATAAAACAAGGGCATCAGCGCATCACTTCGGCACTGGAAAGATTGTCTGCTTTACCAATAGGGGGTACGGCGGTCGGTACCGGGATCAATGCAGATCCTGAATTTGGAAAAAAAGTTACCGCAAATCTATCTGCAGCCACAGGAATTAAATTTACCACAAAGGAAAATTATTTTGAAGGCTTAAGTACACAAGATGCTGCAGTTGAAATGAGCGGCCAGCTTAAGACCGTGGCTGTTAGTCTGATGAAGATAGCTAATGATCTACGTTGGATGAATAGTGGACCGCTGGCAGGATTAGGAGAAATTGTCCTGCCATCATTACAGCCAGGCAGTAGCATAATGCCTGGCAAGGTTAATCCGGTAATACCTGAAGCAGTCTGTATGGTGTCTGCACAGGTAATCGGTAACGACGTTACGATCACAGTTGCTGGACAGTCAGGTAACTTTCAATTGAATGTCATGTTACCGGTCATTGCCTATAATCTAGCACAAAGTATGGAGATACTTGCCAATGTTTCACGTCTATTGGCAGATACAGCAATTGCAGGTTTTACCGTGAACCAGGATCAACTGAATAAGGTATTGGAGCAAAATCCAATCCTGGTAACGGCGCTGAATTCTGTGATTGGCTATGAGAAAGGCGCTGAGATTGCCAAGAAAGCTTACGCCGAAAGCCGATCTGTAAAAGAAGTTGCAAAGGAAATGACAGATCTTTCTGATGAAGAACTTGATCGATTACTTGATCCGGCGGAACTGACTAAAGGCGGGATAAAAAAGTAAATTATTATTGAATTAATTTCTTTATTATCAATTCATAGATTGAAGACAGTGTTAATAAATCATCTATCTTTACACATTCATCAATCTTGTGAATAGTTTGATTTAGTGGCCCCAGTTCCACTACCTGGGCACCGGTGGGCGCGATAAAACGGCCATCTGAGGTGCCGCCAGCGGTGGAGAGTTCAGTTTCATAGCCAGCGACTTCACTGATGGCTTCCCTAACGGCATCAACCAGACTGCCTTCCGGTGTAAGGAAGGGATTGCCGGAAAGTTTCCAGCTTAATTCATAATCGAGTTTATATTTATCAAGAATTTCCTCTGTTTGTGCCCTGAGTTCTGCTTCGGTTATTTCGGTACAAAAGCGATAGTTAAACAGAACCTCCACTTCTCCCGGGATCACATTGTCTGCACCCGTTCCAGCATGAATATTTGATATCTGGAAAGAAGTTGGTGGATAAAATTCATTGCCCTCGTCCCACACCTTGGCACAAAGCTCATTCAGGGCAGGGCTCAATTTATGTATGGGATTTTCTGCCAGATGCGGATAGGCAACATGACCTTGAATGCCACGGACGATTAATTTCCCACCGAGTGAACCTCGACGACCATTTTTAATCACATCCCCCGCTTTCTTTTCACTGGTAGGCTCCCCCACCAGGCACCATTTGATCTTGATATTATTTTCTTCCAGGTACTCAACGACCTTGCGGGTACCATTGATGGAGGGACCTTCTTCATCGCTGGTGATGAGTAAGGCAATGGTTCCTTGATGATCAGGATGCTTATCAATGAATCTTTCAACTGCAGTCACGAACGCAGCTATACTGCTTTTCATATCAGCAGCACCGCGACCATAAAGCATACCGTCTCTAATTTCCGGTACAAAGGGGTCAGAGTTCCATTGATCTAATGGCCCAGTCGGGACAACATCAGTGTGTCCCACAAAGGCAAATACAGGGTCGCCTTCACCCCGCGTGATCCATAGGTTATCGACATCATCAAAACGCAGATGATTTGCCTTGAAGCCTATGGCTTCTAATCTCTCAGCCAACATAACCTGACAACCACCATCTTCAGGTGTCACTGAACGTCTACTGATCAGGTCTTTGGCTAATTCAAGGGTTGTTTCCATAAGTTACAAAAAATAGATCCTGTCCGGATGTGGAATTAATGTCGGGGACATTCTAAGTGATATTTAAATTCCTGTAATGGTGAAATTATCAATCAATTTATATATATATTGTTCAGACCATTTAAACAGGGATATTCAGAGCTATACTTGCTTATAAAGGTCAGTTATTTGGTTCCAATTTTTAAAAGGGGGGACTGTGAAATGTCATCAACCAAACTGAAAGAATACCTGGATCAGGAAAATGTCAAATATACCACCATTAAGCATTCAACGGCTTATACAGCACAGGAGGTTGCGCAGCTTGCACATATTCCCGGTGATGAAATGGCAAAAACAGTCATTGTAAAAATTGATGGTAAACAGGCTATGGTTGTATTGCCTGCCACAGATCATATCGATCTTGAATTACTGGAAGGTGCATTAGGGGCAAAGAAAGTCAGTCTGGCGACTGAATCAGAATTTATGCCTCAGTTTTCAGAATGTGAGATTGGTGCGATGCCACCATTTGGTAACCTTTATCATATGGATGTCTACGTTGAAGAGGCCTTAAGCCAGGACAAGATGATTGCATTCAATGCATGTTCGCATAATGAACTGATTGAAATCTCATATGAAGACTTTGCACGTCTGGTTAAACCTAAAGTCATGAAGATATCAACACAATATTCATCTGCAGTGGCCTGATAAATTGATGTTTTAGCTTGTGCTGTTGTTTGTAGTGATTACCCGAAAACTGCGAGCAATTCTCCGACTGGGTTCCGTTTATCTGGATTGCAGCTAATGGTGCGCCTGACCTTAAAATTTTCCATTGTGGCACCCGCCTTAAGATACAATTCCCTTGTTGTTGGTGTATTGTGATTTGAGATCACAACCTGTATTCCTTTTGTTGCTAGTCTGCTCGCCCAGTCAGCCAGTGCAATTTGGTCCTTCCAGTTGAATCCACCAGCACTGTAATCAGTGAAGTTGGCTGTTTTACTCAATGGGACATAAGGTGGGTCGCAATAGACAACATCATGCTTTGTGATACGACGTATGGTATCTGAGAAACTAGCACAGATGAACTCGGCATTTTTTGCCTTATGAAAAAAATTTAACATTTCATTTTGTGGAAAATACGGTCGACTATAACGACCAAAAGGCGTATTGAATATACCTTTAGAATTATAACGACAGAGTCCGTTGTAACAATGGCGATTTAGATAAAGGAACAGGGCCGATTTCAATCGTGACTCTGTCGAAGCATTAAACTCTTCTCTGAATTTGTAATATTTACCTTCGTTATTATTTTTTTTTGTAAAAAATGTTTTACAGTACTCGACGAAAACGAGGCCTTCTGATTGCAGATGCAGATAAAGATTAATCAAATCTTGATTTGTGTCTGCCAGTAGATAGTCTTGATAGTCAGTATTCAGAAACACAGCCGCTGAACCAACAAAAGGTTCAACCAGTCGTTTACCCTGGCCTAGTTTTTTATTAATGCGGTTTGTTAAGCGGTATTTACCACCCGGCCACTTAAGAAATGGTTTGGAAGTGTGGAGGTTATTCAAGTTTTTTCCGGAGTTTTGCCATTTTGTGCCTGTTCATTTGGTGCGAGGGCATTGATGCTCAAGGCGTGGATTTCCGATGGCATTAAGTCGTTAACGGCCAAATAGACCATGCGATGTCGTTGAATGGCGGACTGACCTGCGAACTTATCTGAGACGATAGTCACATTGAAATGACCGGCACCGCTGGCTGCCCCCGCGTGACCTGCATGCAGATGTGATTCATCAACAATGTCGATACGTGTGGGTGATAATTCACGTTCGAGCCGAGATTTAATTTCTGCAATACGATCCATAATAATTCTCTACCAGTGTGGACAATCCTAGAAGACCTTTTTAAAAGGTTTTACTATCACGTTTTCATAAACGCCTGCGGCAATATAGGGATCTGCATCTGCCCATGCCTGTGCTGCTTCCAGAGAATCAAACTCTGCAACAATTAAACTCCCTGTAAATCCTGCTGGCCCCGGATCATCGCTATCAATGGCGGGGTGTGGTCCGGCGATCAACATGCGACCTTCATCCTGCAGTGCCTGTAGTCGGGCGATGTGATCAGCACGTACACTCATGCGTTTTTCCAGACTATCTTCAACATCCTGGCTTATGATTGCGTAAAACATTCTATGGACACCTCTGTTAAATATTTTTTATTCGATTTCTGCGTTGGATTGGTTTTCTCCGATCCTCATGTATTAATTATACACTCAGTTCTCGAAAGCCATTCGCCTCGAACTTGAATCAAACACCAAATTAATAGAGATATCCAGGGTTACTCCTCTAATTTTTCAGTTTTAGTACTGGCCTCTATTTCTTCGGTATCTTCTTTTGATTCGATCATATAACGCGATAGGTATACTACCAGTCCAATCATGAAGACAAAATTGATGCCCATGATGCCAAACACTTTAAAAAAAGCCCATGTTTCTGTTGTATAGTATTTTGCAACATAGAGATTGGAAAAACCTAAGAGTACAAAAAATGATACTAGGCTGATGTTGACGCGCAGCCAGACAATATCGGGTGCATCGAACATTTTTTCCATCACTCTTCGCGGAATATTTTTATTACCGATGAACTGGCTAGCCATGCAGATTGTGGAAAAGATCCAGAATACTAGCGTCGGTTTCCACTTAATAAAGCGTTCATCATGCAATAGTAAAGTTGCCGTTCCTAATACCAGTACGATAGCAAGGATGATCAGATATTGTTTTTCAACGCGACGCGTTACCAACCAGGAAATAATCACCTGCAGAATGGATGTTACAATAATGACCTTAGTAGCTAGATAGATCCCTTCTTCTCTATTTTCCGGAATGAATAGGGCGATGAGAAAGGCCAGTGCAGGTAAAAAGTCGAATAAAAATTTCATGAAGGTAATATACGCCATTTAATAAAAATTGATGGTGTAATCATATCAAAAAAAATGGCTCTTAATAGTTATGACACAGGTTTTTGAAATTCATCCCATAAATCCACAAAAACGACTGATCCAGTCTGCGGCCTTGATTGTGCGTGATGGAGGTGTCGTGGTGTATCCAACCGATTCCTGTTATGCCCTGGGATGTCATATCGGCGATAAAACAGCATTGGAGAGAATCCAGAAAATAAGGGCGCTGGATAAAAAACATAATTTGACACTGTTATGTAGAGACCTCTCGGAAATAGGAACCTATGCCAAGGTCCACAATTCTTCGTTTCGTCTGATGAAATCAGCCACACCGGGGCCTTATACTTTTTTATTAGTGGCAACCCGTGATGTACCAAGTCGATTGCAACATCCCAAACGCAAGACCATTGGGGTACGTATTCCAGATCACCAGATTATTCTGGACTTACTGGAAGAATTGGGTGAACCGATGCTCAGCACCAGCCTGATATTGCCTGGGAATAGTCTGCCAATGACTGACCCCGTAGAAATCGAGGAAAAATTAGGTGGGCAGATTGACCTGGTCATCGACGGAGGGGCCTGTGGGCTAGAGGCAACCACAGTCGTCGATATGGCAGATGGTCAGGCGGTGATTGTCCGTGAGGGAAGGGGTGATATTTCTGCCATAGGTCTATAATCTAGACTATATCTGAAATTTACATTTCCAAGTAGTTTGGGTTTATAAGAGTAGGTATACTACGCGACTAAATGTGAATCATCGGGGGTCTTTACTTGATCAGTAGTGCGAATCAAAGGGTTCTGTCCGGTATGAGACCGACAGGGCGTCTTCATCTTGGCCATTATCATGGCGTACTCAAAAACTGGTTAAACTTACAAAACGAATACGAGTGTTTTTTCTTCGTTGCAGACTGGCATGCACTAACCACTGAGTATGAGGACCCACAAGTAATTTCTGAAAGTGTCTGGGATATGGTGATTGACTGGTTGGCCGTAGGTATCGACCCGGGTGCCGCCAAGATTTTTATTCAGTCTCGTGTCCCGGAACATGCAGAGTTACATCTTTTGTTGTCTATGTGCACCCCACTGAGCTGGCTTGAAAGGGTACCGAGCTACAAAGACCAACAGGAAAAACTCAGTAATAAAGATCTGACAACCTATGGCTTTCTTGGCTATCCATTGTTACAGACTGCGGACATTTTGATATATAAGGCCGGCAATGTCCCGGTTGGCGAAGATCAGGTCGCCCATGTGGAATTGTCCCGTGAAGTCGCACGCCGATTTAATTATCTTTATGGCAGAGAAGCAGGTTTTGAAGAAAAGGCAGAAGCGGCTGCCAGGAAAATGGGTAAAAAGAATAACCGTCTGTATCATGACTTACGGAAGAATTATCAGGAACAAGGTGATGTTCAGGCACTTGAGAAGGCACGTGCACTGATTGAGGGACAACAGAACATCAGTATTGGGGATCGTGAACGTTTAATCGGATATCTGGAAGGTGGCGGTAAAGTCATATTGCCCGAGCCACAGGCACTTTTAACACCGGCATCGAAATTACTGGGCCTGGATGGTCGGAAGATGTCCAAATCCTATGGTAATACGATATCTTTGCGGGAAAATCCTGTCAGTGTGGAAGAAAAAATTAAAACCATGCAGACAGATCCCAACCGTGTGCGTCGTGAAGATCCGGGCGATCCAGGCAGATGTCCTGTCTGGAACCTTCATGAAGTCTATTCCAATGATGAGGTAAAAGACTGGGTTCAGACGGGTTGTCGGTCAGCTGGAATTGGCTGTCTGGATTGCAAGGGGCCGTTAATAGATTCTATCTTGAAAGAACAATCGCCGATACGTGAACGGGCCAGGGAATATCAGGAAGATACAGAAACCGTACGTGGTATCATAAGCGAAGGCTGTGAAGCGGCGAGGGGAATTGCCCGAGAAACAATCCGTGAAGTCAGGCAAGCCATGGGTCTGGAATATCGATAAACAATTATCGTTAGGGAATTATCGTTAGACATGTCAGATAAATCTTTATCAGAGAGCGGGACTCAGGATCAAATTCAGGTACAGAGCCAGACTCATAATCAGGCAACGGGTAATCAAAAAGAAATGCCTTTTGCAGTGGTTCAGGGCGAGCCCTTATCTGAGATTCCTCATGACTTATATATTCCCCCCGATGCATTGAAGGTTTTTCTTGAGGCCTTTGAAGGGCCGTTGGATTTTTTGCTTTATCTAATCAAGCGACAAAATCTGGATATTGTGAATATTCCTGTTGCCAAGATCACCGAGCAATACATGCGCTACATTGATTTGATGGATGACCTGCAGCTTGATCTGGCAGGAGAATATCTGTTGATGGCAGCCATGCTGGCCGAGATCAAATCGAGAATGTTGTTGCCGAGGCCCGGTGAAGAAGATGAGGATGAAGATGATCCTCGTGCTGAGTTGGTCAGGAGATTACAGGAATATGAAAGGTACAAGCAGGCCGCAGAGGAATTAGATAATCTGCCCCGATATGAACGTGAAATATTCGGCACCATTGTCGAGTTCCCTGACCGTAAATCGAGTCAGCAGGAACCGGAAGTTGCCATGCAGACCTTACTGAAGGCGTTTGCTGAAGTACTGGCCAGGGCAGATATGTACACACACCACCGTATCCAGCGTGAGGCATTGTCCGTGCGTGAGCGCATGATCATGATACTGGATAAGGTCAACGCTGAGGATTTTACGGATTTTAAGGAGCTGTTCGCTATAGAAGAAGGTCGAGGTGGTGTCATCGTTGCGCTGTTGGCAATTCTTGAATTATTAAAAGATGCACTCATTGAGATGGTACAGAATGAGAACAACGGCCCTATCTATATCAAGGCAGCATCTTAAAACTCAAACGAACTCAGAAGAATATAAATCCAGAAACGTGAACCCAAAAACATGGACAAGGAACAATTACAAAATATTGCCGAAGCTGCATTAATGGTCTCAGAGAGACCGGTCAGTTTAAATCGGCTATTGGCACTCTTTGAAAAAGAGTTGGACAGACCTGAAAAAGCAGACGTACGGGCAGCGATTGATCAAATCACGGAAGACTATACAGGGCGTGGTATTGAGGTTAAGGAGGTTGCCAGTGGCTTTCGTATACAGGTCAATGGTGATTATTCAGAATGGATCAATCTTTTATTTGAAGACAGGCCACCAAGATATTCCAGGGCATTGCTGGAAACACTGGCCATCATTGCCTATCGTCAACCTGTGACCCGTGCTGAGATTGAAGAGATCAGGGGTGTCAGTGTCAGTTCAAATATAATCAGGACATTGCAGGAACGCAGCTGGATCCGTGTGGTCGGTCAGAGGGACATACCAGGTAGACCTGAATTATTAGCCACTAGCAAAGAATTTCTGGATTATTTCAACCTGAAAAAACTTTCGGAGCTGCCTGCACTGGCCGAGATAAAAGATTTTGATCAGATCAATCCCGATCTGTTCGATGAACTGGAAAAGAAAATTCAGGAAGAAGCCGCGGCAAAGACGGGTGAGCAACAAACTGGTTCGGGCGTACAGCTTGCTGTTACCGGGGCGGATAGTCCAACAGAAGATGATGAGGTAGAGACTGTCGAATCAGACGCAGATGCAGAAGAGGATATTGTTAGCGACAAAGATAACGTTGTCCCTTTCGGTTGAGCCTTAATTCATTTCTAAAATATCATCCTTCATATACAGACGATTTGTTTTAGCACATGTCTGGACAACAAAAACCTGAACGTATTCAAAAAGTCCTGGCTCGTATGGGCCTGGGATCGCGACGTGAAATAGAGTCATGGATCAAGGCAGGACGTATCAAGGTCAATGGCAAGCTTGCCAAACTGGGGGACTCCATCACCACTGATGACCGGGTTCAGCTGGATAAAAAACAGATAAAGTTCCCCAGGAAGACAGATTCCAGACCAAAGGTAATTACTTATCACAAACCTGCAGGTGAAATCTGTACTCGTAAAGATGCAGAAGGCAGGACTACCGTATTTTCAAAATTACCACGATTAAAGGGGGCACGGTGGGTCAGTATCGGCCGGCTGGATATCAACACTTCCGGATTACTGCTTTTTACAAACAATGGGGATCTTGCCAACCGTTTAATGCATCCTTCATCGAACATAGATCGGGAATATGCTGTCCGTGTGATTGGCCGGGTGGATGAAGCAATGCTCAAACAATTACAAAAAGGGGTTGAGCTTGAGGATGGTCCAGCGCACTTCTCTGATATCGTTGATTCGGGTGGTGATGGTGCAAATCACTGGTATCACGTGACTCTGATGGAAGGACGTAACCATGAAGTAAAGCGACTCTGGGAGTCTCAGGGGGTTAAGGTCAGTCGTCTGATGCGTGTCCGTTTTGGCCCTATTATATTATCCCGCCGATCACGGCCTGGATCAGTCACGGAACTGGAAGGTAAGGATCTCGATGCATTGTTTGAATGGGCCAATTTTAAACCCCAGGTAACCCCATCATC
This sequence comes from Pseudomonadota bacterium, assembly GCA_022574295.1. Classification (GTDB taxonomy): domain Bacteria; phylum Pseudomonadota; class Gammaproteobacteria; order Eutrophobiales; family Eutrophobiaceae; genus SMWN01. The sequence goes on along the minus strand of JACZSJ010000005.1, from coordinate 183 downwards.
GATCCGAGTCAGCAGAAGCACAAAACCAGCAGGACGAAAGAAAATATCAGGAAAGAAAAGTCGGGCAAGAAAATCCGGACGAAGATAGACCCATCACCTACCCATCCGGCATCTTGAATATGAAACAAGCGCAGTTAATGATCGTATACCGACGTTTACTCGATGCCTATGGTCCTCAGGACT
>JACZSJ010000117.1 GCA_022574295.1 Pseudomonadota bacterium | reverse complement strand
ATACGGTCATCATTGAGGGTGATAAAACGGTGTTGCATCTCATTCCCTCCGGAATTCTTCGAGAGGGTGTGCAATGTCTGATTGGAAATGGTGTCGTTCTGAGTCCGCAGGCCCTGCTGGAAGAAGTTGGCATGCTTGAACAGAGTGGTATCCATGCACGTGAAAGATTGAAAATCAGCGAGGCATGCACATTGATCCTTCCCTACCATGTTGCACTTGATCAGGCACGGGAAAAAGCAAGAGGCATTGATGCCATTGGCACAACAGGACGTGGGATAGGCCCAGCTTACGAAGACAAGGTTGCAAGAAGGGCACTCAAAGCAGTCGATTTACTGAATAAAGACAGATTTGCAGAAAAATTGTCAGAAGTTCTGGAATTTCATAACTTCATATTGAAGGAATATTTCAAATCCGAGACGGTTGATTATCAGACGACGCTTGATGAAACAATGGATCTGGCCGAAGCGATTATTCCCATGATCACAGATGTGACGGAGCTCATCTGGCAGCTGCAAAAAGCGGGGGACAATATTCTTTTTGAAGGGGCACAGGGAACATTACTGGATATCGATCACGGTACTTATCCCTTCGTGACTTCTTCTAACACAACGGCAGGGAGCGCTTCAACAGGTTCAGGTGTTGGTCCGGGATGTATTGATTACATACTTGGAATCACCAAGGCCTACACGACGCGTGTTGGTTCAGGCCCGTTTCCAACCGAGTTGTTTGACGCGACCGGAGAACATCTCGCAGATAATGGTCATGAATTCGGTGCAACAACAGGACGCGCACGTCGTTGTGGATGGTTCGATGCCGTGGCCTTAAGGCGATCAAAACAGGTGAATAGTCTGAGTGGATTATGCATTACCAAACTTGATGTTCTGGATGGGCTGGATTCCGTTCAGATTTGCACCGGATACGATTACAGGGGTGAAACAAGAACAACCCCACCTGCAGGCGCAGACGCAATTGCCGAATGTAAGCCTGTTTATGAAGAGATGCCCGGTTGGTCTGAGTCTACTTCGGGTGTGACTTCATACGATGAACTCCCGGAAAATGCACGAAATTATTTGCATCGACTGGCAGAACTCACGGACACCTCTATTGATATGATTTCTACTGGACCTGATCGTGTTGAGACGATCATTCTCAAACATCCTTTTGATTGATACAAAGAAATTAATGGTGCCGAGAACGACGTGCAGGAAGCACAAGTGTCGCGGGCGCATGGATGCGCAAATGAGTGACGGGGACGTAGTCTTCGACGAGGTACATCTATGAATTTACAATGTAATTATGGTGCCGAGAAGAGGACTTGAACCTCCACATGGTTACCCATACTAGCACCTGAAGCTAGCGCGTCTACCAATTCCGCCACCTCGGCATAAGTGTTGGGTTAAGGAAGAACGGCGGACTTTACATAGCCAATGAAAGGTTGTCAATGAAATCAGAAAGCAAAAAAACCAGGTACAAAATTAGCCTGCCAAAGCGCCAGGATATCCTCAAATATTTGACGGAATGTAATCGACCCAGAACACTTCGTAAAATTGCAGATGCCCTGGGAGTGGATGGAAGTGAGGGACGTCAGGCGCTGCTTCGACGTATCAAGGCCATGCAGCGAGATGGCCAAATTGTCCTCAACCGTCGTGGCGGGTATGGATTGATCAATAAAATGGACTTACACCAGGGGACGGTCATTGGTCATCCAGATGGCTACGGTTTTCTCAATATAGAAGATCAAACTGATGATCTTTATTTATCAGCAAGGGAAATGCGTTGTTTGTTACATGGCGATCGAATTATCGCGCGACTTGTCGGTGTCGATAAACGTGGGCGTAAAGAAGGTGCCATGGTTGAAATCCTTCAGCGTGCAAATCAGACCATTGTCGGGCGTTATTTCAAGGAAGCCGGGGTTGGCTTTGTGGTGCCTGAGAACAAACGCATACACCAGGACATATTGATTCCAGCATCGATGGAAAGTGGTGCTAAATCGGGACAATACGTGGTTGTTCATATTACCAAGCAACCCGATAAGCATACACAGCCTGTTGGTAAAGTGACAGAGACCCTGGGTGATTATGCGGCGGCAGGGATGGCCGTTGAGATCGCGATTAGATCACATGAGATTCCCAGTGATTGGCCGGATCAAGTATTGGAGGAAGTGACCAGCTTAACGGATGAAGTTAAAGAAGAGGATAAACGTCATCGAGAAGATATCCGCCATTTGCCGCTAGTCACCATTGATGGTGCAGATGCGAGAGATTTCGATGATGCTGTCTATTGTGAACCTCAAGGCTCTGGATGGCGCTTATTAGTCGCCATTGCAGACGTGTCTCATTATGTACATTCAGGAATGGCGATGGATGATGAGGCATTAAACCGTGGAAATTCTGTTTATTTTCCACAGCGTGTCATTCCCATGCTACCGGAAATCCTGTCTAACGGATTATGCTCACTTAATCCGAAGGTAGATCGGTTATGTATTGTTTGTGAACTTCACATTAGCAAACAAGGCGAGGTCAAGCGTCATCGTTTCTTTGAGGGTGTCATGCGTTCCGTGGAAAGGATGACCTATGACAAAGTCTCCGGAATTTTAATAGAAAAAGATAAAGGATTACGTGAAATATACAAAGAAAATATTCCACATCTGGAAAATCTCTATACTTTATATCAGTTACTAAATAAACATAGGCAAAAACATGGCGTACTTGATTTCAGGACAGTAGAAACTTATTTTGAGTTTGATGAAGATCATGGTGTGTCAGCGATACATGCACTTGATAGAAATGATGCGCATCGTTTAATCGAGGAGTTCATGTTGGCAGCAAATATCGCAGCAGCAGAATTTCTTCTGGCGCATGAAATACCAGCGCTATATCGAGTACATGAGAGCCCAAAGGAAAAGAAATTAGAGGGCTTGCACAGTTTTCTTGGCGAACTAGGGCTTCATCTCGGCGGGAGTGAAACACCCACGGCGAAAGATTATGCCGGTTTGATTGAGGAAGTGAAAAACAGGGAAGATGCACACCTTATTGAAACGGTGTTATTGCGCAGTATGCAGTTGGCCATCTATAGCGAAAACAATATGGGCCATTTTGGACTGGCATTTCCTGCTTACACACACTTTACCTCACCCATCAGACGTTATCCTGATTTGATGGTACACAGGGCTATTCGCCATTTAATTTACAATAAGAATGCAACAGGTTTTGCTTATTCAACAAATGATATGCATGGCATTGCCGAACATTGTTCAGCAACAGACAGGCGTGCTGAAGAAGCGACAAGAGATGTGGTTCAATGGTACAAATGTGAGCTGATGCGGGAGAAGGTTGGCGAAGACTTTGAAGGGACCATCAGTGGTGTGACTTCATTTGGAATGTTTGTCGAATTAGACGACATCTATGTAGAAGGACTGGTTCATATTACGGCGTTGCCGGCAGATTATTATCATTTTGATCCGATCGGGCATCGCCTCACTGGTGAACGGGGAGGAAAGAGTTATCGCCTGGGCAACAGGGTCAGAGTCAGAGTGATGAGAGTCAGCATGGATGACAAGAAAATCGATTTTGAATTAGTAGAATAACTCCTGATGAAAACATATTGTGAGCAAACAGACTGAAATCACCTGTGGCATACATGCCGTCCGACATGCACTGAAAAATGCTTCGGCTAATGTCCTGGAGATGTGGGTGCTGGAAAATAAAAAGCCAGAAAAAAAGTCAGGGAAGGCAATATTAGAAATTCTTGAATTGGCTAAACATGCGCAAGTGACAGTCCAGTTTGTCGCAAATAAAACACTGGATAAATTGACACATCAAGCAAATCACCAGGGGGTTGCGATTAGACGTAAAGCAGCGCTTGCTGAAAGCAAGATGGATTTAAAGTCAGTATTAGACATTGATGATGGAACAAACCCACTATTCCTGGTGCTTGATGGCGTGCAGGATCCTCATAATCTGGGTGCGTGTCTACGTACTGCTGATGCCGTGGGTGTACGCGCTGTTATTTTACCGAAGGATAGAGCCGTTGGTCTGAATGAAACGGTGCGTAAGGTTGCCAGTGGTGCAGCAGAAAATACGCCAGTCATTCACGTGACCAACCTGTCCCGTGCTTTGACAGAGATGCAGGAGGCAGGTATATGGATCATCGGTACGGCTGATGAAGCTGAGAACAGTATATTTGAAGAAGATCTTACCTCACCCACCGCCCTGGTCATGGGCTCAGAAGGGCAGGGACTTCGACAGAATACCCGCAAGCATTGTGACAAGCTGGTCAATATCCCGATGGCAGGAGTCGTTGAGAGCCTGAATGTCTCCGTTGCTGCCGGGGTTTGTTTATACGAGGCTCAGCGTCAACGTCACCACAATAAATAAGGATTTATCACTGCTGTCCCGTTAACCCATTTTCGTCATGCCGGAAACTGCGTAGCGGTTGTCCGGTATCCAGTAAGTAATTGATTTAACTGGGCAAGAATTGTTCCAGA
>JACZSJ010000116.1 GCA_022574295.1 Pseudomonadota bacterium | reverse complement strand
CTTGCGACTAAAACATCCTGTTTCTGCGTTGTAAAATTTCGCAATAGCCTTGCTATTACGCGCGTTTCACGCCTTGAACCAGAATGTTATAATCAGCAATCTATTCGACCCAGACTTAATCAGAGGTTCCTTAGGTATAAGCAAGTTTCGGCATCAAAGAAATGATGCTGGCAGGATAAACTCTAACAGCCTGTTAAACATTGAACACCACTAGTGATTACTCTACTACGTGATGTTAGACACATTGAGGGTGGAATAATGTCATTTAGGGATCAGCCTTGACCACAGAGTTAACCATTGCATCGTTTCGTTTTGATAACTTGCTTATCAGGGCATCAAGGCCATTTTTTCTGATTTCTGACGCAAATGAACCACGATAGGTCAAAATCAGACTCACGCCATCCACGACAATATCAACGACCTTCCATTCTCCACCGCTAATATGCATACGGTAGTCGATCGGCACTGCACTTCTCCCTGCCTGGCGGATTTTTGTTTTTACCACGACCAGATTTGAATTGGGATTGCTCTCTTCTGGAAAATATTCTATTTCTTGATTTGCATATTCTAGCAAGACCTTGGCATAGGTACGCACCAGTAAAGTCCTGAACTCACCTATAAATTGTTCCTGTTGACTCTTTGAGGCACCATGCCAACTCTTTTTACCCAATACCCATTTCGACATACTGACAAAATCAAAATGAGGAATGACGACATCATCAACCAAACTATAAATCCTGCCAGGATCAGCATCAATCGCTTCTCGTTCAGATGTCACTCGTGCAAGTACCGCATCCGCCGTACTCATCACAACCTCTCCAGCAGTCTGTATCGTTGCCTGTGCTGAACTAAATAGAAGGACTGACCATAAACAACTAATTAATAATATTATTTTTTTCATTATGTCTTCTCTGCTCTTTTCCCCAATTAAGCACGGGGCCCACCCGCAATGATCCTGTATTCTGAATATCCAACACCCCCTGATCTGGTTGACGACTGTCGCTCAACACAGGGGGTATATTCTAATTAGTTCCACTCACAAGTAAAAGGTTTCCGTACAAACAGGACTATCACAGTTTTTTGCCTCGGCGGATTGAGTTATCCCCCATAAAACCTGTGTAAACTATTGTAAATCATATATTTTTATTTTTTGGTGTAAAAGGTTTCCAGATTAATATCAACTTTGGCAGCAAGGTCAACGCTGCAAAAAAAGCCACCAACATGGCAAATGCTGTCAATAGGCCAAAATAGATGGTTGGTATGAAATTTGACATCACGAGTATGGAAAACCCTACAATGATGGTAACTGCAGTGTAGAAAACGGCCTTGCCAATATTGGCATGACAGTAGTGTAATGTCTCTATGTAGTCTTGCCTCCTGGCAAATTCTTCCCGGAATCGATAGATGTAATGGATAGAATTATCCACTGCAATACCAATGGTGATCGCTGCAATGGTAATCGTCATCATATCCAGGGGAATGTGAAGCCATCCCATCAAACCGAGAATAATACCTGCCGCCATAATATTTGGAATAATCCCTATGATCGCCAATGGGATTGAGCGAAAAAGTACCAGTAACATCAAAGCAATCCCCACCATGACAACGCCCAAAGTCAGGATTTGTGATTTGAATAAACTCTGCAACATATTGTTATAAAGCACCAGTAGTCCGGAAATGGCAATTCGGTCTTCAGAGAAACCCATTTTGCCGGTAAGATCAGAATGGATCTGCTCAAGTAATTCCTTGCGCCGCAAATTTTCGAGAGAATCCAGAATCCGCAAATTAATTCTCGCTTCATTATCTTCAATTGAGATATAGGGATCGATCATGCTGGACTTTAGATCTTCGGGCATGCGTTTGTAGACTATCGCCAGTTCAAACGCATCAAATTCGCCCTGATTTACATCTTCTCCAACACGAATAAGGGAAGCGAGCGAGAGCACCTTGCCGACAGCAGGCAATCCTTCCAGATAATCGTGGATTTTCTTCACGTCATCCAACTTGTCTGGCGTAAACCAGTAATCAGCGGGGTCCCCCTCTGCCCCACCACCGAAATCAAAATTGAAATCATCTTCCTCATCTGCGAGATCACCTGATAACTCTTCTTCAGGCTCCTCTTCAAATTTAAGTATGATATCAAGAGAAGTCGTCCCCCCCAGCTTGTCATCGATCAGTTTAAGTCCACGATAAATTTCAGTGTCCTTACTGAAATAATTGATGAAGCTGTTCTCTACTTCGAGTTTTGAAATCCCTATACCACTGACCACCACCAACAAAACAGATAACAATAAAATCTTATTCCCATGATTTACAGTGAACGCGGATAAAATATGCATCATCTGGAAACCATCATGTTTGTCCTGCTCAAGCTCAGGCTTTTTCATTAGTACCAATAAAGCAGGAAACAACAAAAAAGTCGTGACAAACGTGACTGTCAGACCAATCGTCATCATCCAGCCAAAATCTATGACAGGTTTGATACCACTCACCACTAATGAGCCAAAAGCCATAATCGTCGTCAACGCTGTATAAAAACAAGGCCAAACCATTTTGCTTGCCATCTCCATAACCAAATCCTGCTGATTCAAATCTGGCAAATCGTTGCGTAGCTGTCGATAACGCACCACCAGATGAACATTCATCGACATGGTGATGATCAACATTAAAGAAATAAAATTGGAGGAAATGACAGTCACATTCCACCCGACCAATCCGAGCAACCCTATCATCAGCGCCCCGGCAAAGGCACAACTTAATAACGGCAGTATCACCCATCTAGGCTTGCGAAAGATGATACTCAGCATTGCGACAAGAAATACGAATACGCCAATACCAAAGACAAGCAGATCATTCTTGATAAAGGTGACCATATCATCTGAGATCATGGTGACACCGCCGAGATGCAGTGCCCCAAACTGCTTATACTTCTCCATGATCGCGCGAATATTGAGAATGTTTTGATGATCTTTTTGATTAATTTCATCTTTTAGTAATGCATACGCGTCAGAAACTTCCTCCAACTGCTTGCTCTCATCAGAGGTCAATGTCCCCTCCTGTTGTTTTAGCAACAGTGCATTTCTTTTGTGAAGTAATTCCCGGAATGTGTCATTACCTTTCAGGTTGACCTGCAAGGCAGTGGTATTTCCATCAAGGCTAATGATCAGTTCCTTGAATATCGGACTTGCAAGTAACTCAGCTTTGGCTTTTACCTTGTCAACATCATCAGACTCCAGCGTCCTATAATCATTGGTCACTTCTGACAACGATCCTTTGATTTGCTTCACTAGCGGTACATCCAGCAAGGTAACCATGGAATGGGTCAATTCCAGTTGTTTTAGCTCATCCCTTAAGCTGGCGATGATGTGTAGGGAACTGTCAGAAAACAAATCCTGGTTGGGAGTAAAAGTAACGAAAAGAAAATCCTTGGTAGCATAGCGTTCATTGAGATCACGAAAGATTTTTAGATCCTTATCATTCTCCAATAACAGGGCGTCGGCAGAGGCATCTAGTTTGAAATCTTTTGCATGAGAAACAAAAAATCCGAACACCAACATTAACAAAAAAATAGTAAAGACAGGATGATTGAGCACCACGCTGCGATAACAAATCTTGATCAAGTTAATCATGAATGACCCACGAATATTTTAGATAGTGACCGCACAGTGAGTCTCCCCTTCCCCGCATTAACGAACGAGTGATTCTCTTTGACTGTCGTTGCTGAGTCAACCTGCATTAATAATAAAAACCCTTGTCAATCAATTGCCCGCCTCTCAATAATAGAATACAGTCAATTTTACTCTTAATAATATACTATGACTTCGCACAAGCCGATGACGATAAAACTACTAATTACCGGCGGTACCATCGATAAGCAATACGACGAGCTGAATGGTAAGCTGATATTCACTCAATCTGGCATCGGGGACATGTTGACCCAGGGCAGAACCAGGCTGGAACTATCACTGGAAACAGTGATGTTAAAAGATAGTCTGGACTTGGATGATAATGACAGACAGAAAATTTTGGCGTCCTGTCTTGCCTGTGATGAATCTCGTATTGTTATCACGCATGGCACCGATACCATGGTTGAAACCAGTCAGGTGCTGGCTGCCGGGATTAAAGACAAGACCATCGTCTTGCTTGGTGCAATGGTTCCTTACCAGTTCAAAAATTCTGATGCCTTGTTTAATCTGGGCTGCGCTATTGCTGCAGTTCAAACGTTAGGAAATGGTGTTTATATCACCATGAATGGCAAGGTTTTTAATTATGATGAAGTTGTTAAAAATAAAGAATTAGGGGAATTTCAGTCCCGGTAATTGTTTGATTTATTCCAACTTATGGTCGACGAACATTTGATTTTTTAATTACAACCATTCTACACCCGTCATTCCCGTGGAAACGGGAATCCAGTACTACCTTCTCGTCATACTGGCGAATGCCAGTATGACGTGCATGGATGCACTAATGTCGCGGTGATATGGATATCAAAGAGCGAC
>JACZSJ010000004.1 GCA_022574295.1 Pseudomonadota bacterium | reverse complement strand
ACGCGCGTAATAGCAAGGCTATTGCGAAATTTTACAACGCAGAAACAGGATGTTTTAGTCGCAAGATGTCGATTCATGACTTAATCAGAGGTTCCTTAAGTTATATAATCCTCAATCACACTCAGCAGGGTAGATTTCTTGATTGGCTTGCCAACATGCATATCGCAACCGGCGGCCAAACACTTGTCAATCTCTTCTTTGATGGCGTGGGCTGTTAGAGCGATTATCGGTGTCGTCGGGCGGCCATCTTCAGCTTCTAATACACGCATTGCTCTGGTTGCTTCATGTCCATCCATAACAGGCATCTGGACGTCCATTAAAATCAAGTTGTAGGTATTCAGACGATACAGATCTACTGCGATCTCACCATTCTCTGCTTCATCGATAATATACGGCAATTTTTTCAGGTAAGTTTTAACTAACAGGCGATTATCTTCATTGTCCTCAACCAGCAATATCCGTTTCTTTTCAACAGGTGTTTCATCTTCTTCAGTTTCAATCTGTTCAATATTTGTGACACGTTCTCCTACTTGCTCATCCTTACTTGAAAAAACATGTAGCAATTCGGACCGTTTGATTGGTTTGACTAAATAACCATCAAGTTCTAATTCATTTACATTGTTTATTTTTTGATGTAGAGAAACCGGACCTAGCATTGCGATAATCACTGGGCCAGAATCTGATTGACTTGACTGCCTGAATGCTTTGATTTCTGCAGCACTAGATTTTCGTAATGTTTTATTGTCCAGAAATATATACTGAAATTTCGGTTTACCGCCACTGCTATTAGATAATTGATCCCATGATAATAATTCTTCAAATTCAGTACATTCAGCGCCACATGCGTCGAGAATATTAATTATCTTGACTCTATTATGCTGATTTCTATCGAGCACAAGCACTTTCTTATCCTTTAGATATTCTGCTGGGTAGAGTTCATCTCTTGTTGCTGATTTGTTCCACGCTAAATTGACAGTAAACGAAAAGGTACTTCCTTCTCCTTCTTCACTTTCAACCCATATACGTCCACCCATCATCCCGACCAGTTGCCTGGAGATCGTCAGGCCCAGTCCTGTCCCACCATATTTACGTGTTGTAGAAGAGTCAGCTTGGGTAAAGCTTGCAAATATTGCTTCTTGCTTCTCTTTCGGAATACCAACACCTGTATCAGTGACCGAGATTAATAGTTCGTTCGAGTCAGATTCATGCGCCCACACAACAATATGGCCCTTTTCTGTAAACTTAATCGCATTACTAATCAGATTGAGAATAATTTGTTTAAGGCGTACCGGATCACCCATTCGTTTAGTGTCTAACTTTGGATCAATTCTGCTAATTAACTCAACATTACGTTCCGCTGCCTTGATTGCATATATTTCAACCGACTCTTCAATTACATCAAATAAATCAAATGGAATATTTTCTAAGACCAATTGCTCTGCTTCAATTTTCGAAAGATCCAGAATATCGTTAACCAGACTCAGTAATGTATCACCTGCTTTCCTGAAAACTTTGACATATTTTTTCTGATCGTTATCCAGTTTTGTATCAGAAAGTAATTCAGCCATTCCAATAATTGCTGTAAGTGGTGTACGTATTTCGTGACTCATGCTCGCCAGAAAATCTGATTTCGCCCGAGCGGCATCCAGCGCTTTGTCTCTGGCCCATGCCAATTCCCTTGTTTGGAGTTCTACTCTTGACTCAATCACAACATTTCGTTCACTCAATTCTTTTTCACGAAGATCTTTTGCCCTGACCAAAGACATTAGCAAAAGCGTTATACCCATTCCAATAAGTAGAGCGATATATATCAGATCCTGATTAACATCAGGCCAATAGACATTTTTCGATATGGATAATCTGACAGAATAAGACGGAAGCTGAATTGATACGTCATGACTAAAACTGGACACCAAAATACCACTTCGTATGTTGGCCGGTGAAACACTATAAATTAATTTTCTACCACTTAGATTGGATGATTCACTATACAAATCGACCTTCAATGTATCAGGAATTCCGGAGTACTCGATTAATTTCTCCGGGCTCACCAGCAAAAGAATAATTCCTCGAATTGAATCTTCCGGTTTTCCATCAATTGCTGCGGAATATCCTTCGTTGAGCATCGCTTTGAACAAGACGTAATATTTACTTGACCCCAGATTCACAACAGAGACAACAGGTTCTGTTCCTTCGTTTAAAAATAATGACTTTAGAATAGTCTCATAATTCTCAATATCCTTTATCTCATGGCTTGAAGTAGCTTTTTTTGAATCACGAAATCTGTAATATTTACTCTCTAGAGAAAAATTAGAATTTAATTGATCTGTGATCTTAAGTAAGGGGTAATACTGTATACCTTCTATAAAAGGTTGTTGCTCCAGTATCCCCTTCGCCATCGGTTGAAATACTTGATCGTTGAGCACCTTATTTGCATCAATGAATGTTGCAAAGCTGTTAATGATGTCATTACTTACCTGGACGTTATGGGCAACAGATTCTCTTATCTTGGAAGACTCAAAGGTAAAACTTCTTTTGTTCTCTTCTAACGCGCTATTCCATGCGATAAAAACCAGTGTTATACCGAGTGTAAGGCCCGAAAGTAAAGCAACAGCATAGATCAACCATCTTGATGTCTGCTTGTTCAGGTTTTTATACATTGTTTAATGCCTACCCTTCTTCATATATAATTTCTAGTTTAGAAAGGTAATGTGACAATTTTTTGATATTCTCGCTAATGCTCTCCAGGTCATTTGCCCTGGCACCCACCTCAATTTCTGCACCCATCTCAGTAATATCAGAGAACCCATAACCACCACCCACGCCTTTGAGGTTGTGACCGATTGACCTTAAAGTCTCAAAATCATTTTCTTGTAATGCACTCTCAAGTTTTTGTATATCTTTCTGACGATTGTCCAGAAATCCGGGGATAAGATCTTCAAGATCAATATCTACATGAACAACTATTTTTTCTCCACTCATTTCAGAATACCCTTAATATGTCAATATGAAATTTTATGTTTTACTCTTAACTACGAAATTTGGCCGGCTCAATATTGTGTAGATTTAATAATTTATAGAATTCGGTACGATTCCTTCCTGCAATTTTTGCAGCATTAGCAACATGGCCACTAGATATTTTCAATATACCAATCAAATAATTTTTTTCAAACTCCAGTTTGGCCTGTTTCAGAGTTTTCATCTGCTTTGACCTGTCCTGACATCCCATTCTAATCAGGCTTAAGGCGATTGTCTTTGTCTTACTCAAGGTTGCGCATAATTCAATGACATTATTTAATTGTCTGATGTTACCGGGCCACTTAGCTGCCATTAAATAATCCAGAGATTCAGGTGATAGGTGTTTCTTTTTTTTATTATTTGCCTGGGCGTGTTCCTCTAAAAAGTGATCAGCCAATAATGGAATATCCTCGCATCGTTCTGAGAGTTTTGGCATTTCCAATGGAACAACCTTCAAACGGTAGTAAAGGTCTGATCTAAATTCACCCGAGTTGACCATTTCATCCAAATCTCTGTGTGATGCTGAAATAATTCGTACATCGATAGAATAAGTTTTTGTTGAACCGACAGGACGTACTTCCATGTCCTGTAGTACTCTTAATAACTTTACTTGCAAGGATAATGGCATATCACCGATTTCATCCAGAAATAATGTTCCTCCGTTAGCCGCTCGAAATAACCCCTCGTGTCTTGTTGCAGCACCCGTAAAAGCCCCTTTCTCATGTCCAAACAATTCTGATTCGAGTAACTGCTCAGGAATGGCCCCGCAATTGATGCCAATAAATGGGGCCCCACTACGCTCACTGCCTTTATGAATAGCCCTGGCAAATATTTCTTTACCTGTGCCTGTTTCACCACTGATGAACACAGTCACATTGGTTGCCGCAACCGCCATAGACAGATCAACCAACTCCGCCATGATATTGCTTTTATAGATGATGCCTTCTGCAAACTCACTATCTTTTCTGCCATTAGCGGATACATTCAATGTATACCTGACTTGCTCAGAGAGTTTATCTTTATCGATGGGCTTGGTAAGAAAAGCGGTACTACCCATGTGTGTAGCTTTAACTGCATCCCTGATTTGGGCTTGCCCACTTAATATGATGACCGGAAGCAAAGGTGTTTTACTATGTATACTCTCCATGAGCTGCATCCCGTTCATGCCATCCATATACAAATCGGTAATCACCAGGTCCGGAATATTCTCCTCCATTTTGGCGAGTGCTTCTTCACCTGACGTTGCTGTTTCCACTTCATGTCCATCTTTTTTTAACAGGGTTTCAAGTAAGGAAAGAACATCCTGTTCATCATCAACGACCAATAGACGATATTGCTTGTTCATTTAGTTCGCACCGAACGCAATTCTAGACATATAAAAAATGATAACTATTGTTACTCCACTGTAACGGATTTAGCCAGGTTCCTGGGCTGATCGACATCGGCCCCTTTCAACACTGCAATATGATAGGCCAGCAATTGTAAGGGCACCGTGTAGACAATGGGTGACATATACTCGCTAACCGGAGATATTTTAAGTAACTCAATATCAACATCTGAATCAATCTCAGCACTTGTATCAGTAACGACATAAAGTTTTCCGCCCCTGGCTCTGACTTCGTGCAAATTTGATTTCAGTTTCTCCAAAAGCGTGTTGTTGGGTGCCACAGCGATGACTGGCATTTCATTATCCACAAGTGCCAAAGGACCATGTTTCAATTCACCTGCAGGATATGCTTCCGCATGAATATAGGATATTTCTTTTAGTTTAAGTGCACCTTCCATTGCGACTGGTAACATCGTACCTCTTCCTAAATAAAGCGCATGATTTTTACTGGCGAAATGATTTGCCAAATCCCTGATCTGTTCATTCAGTTCAAGTACTGAGTTTATTTTTCCAGGCAAACTTTCAAGTTGTGAAACAATCTCTTTTTCAGTGACAGAATCCGACCCGTGCCGTCTTGCGATAGTCAGAATCAATAAAAGCAGGGAAACTAACTGTGTCGTAAATGCTTTGGTTGAAGCGACTCCAATTTCTGCACCGGCCCTTGTCAAAAAGACCAATTCTGATTCACGCGTCATCGAACTTTCTGCGACATTACATATGGTCAAAGTGCTCACGAATCCAGATTCTTTCGCCTTTTTCAAGGCAGCTAATGTATCGGCCGTTTCTCCAGATTGTGAAATTGTCACAAATAATGTATTTTTCGGCACGAAGATGTCCCTGTATCGAAACTCACTGGCGACTTCTACCTGGCATGGAACATTTGCAAGATCTTCCGCCCAGTATTTTGCAACCAGACCGGCATGATAACTGGTTCCACAGGCAACTATTTGAATGGCGTCTACTGTGTCGAAGATATTACTCGCTGCATGACCAAACGCATCTTCAACGATCAGGCCTTTATCCAACCTCCCTTCCAGGGTATCAATGATGGCTGTTGGCTGTTCAAATATTTCTTTCAGCATATAATGGCGAAAACCTGCCTTATCAGCAACGTCTGGACCTAATTCAGACAGTTTGACCGGCCGCTGAACCTCATTCTGGTTCTTGTCGTAAATGGTAAGACTATCTCGCCTGATGTCTGCAATGTCCCCTTCCTCAAGGAAGATAAATTGTTGCGTAACAGGCAATAAGGCAAATACATCGGACGCAATGAAATGCTCCCCAATGCCAACCCCTATCACCAAAGGACTGCCGCTTCGAGTCGCAATGATACGATCAGGATCACCACGATTAATTACGCCCAGCGCATAGGCACCTTCAAGTATGGTCGTTGTTTTCACCACTGCGGAAAGCAGGTCTTCACCTTGTTCCAGATAATGGTGAATTTGATTGACGACGACTTCACTATCAGTATCTGAGGTGAATTCGTATCCAAGATTCTTTTGTTGCTCTCTAAGTCTTGCGTGGTTTTCGATGATGCCATTATGGACTAATGCAATCTGATCACGACAAATATGAGGATGGGCATTCTCAACTGTTGGTTTCCCATGCGTTGCCCAACGTGTGTGGGCAATTCCTGTCTGGCCCAATAATTGGGTTGCATTGATTGCCTGTTCAAGATCTTTAATCTTTCCTGCGACCCTGACTCTCTGGAGTTTGGCACTTTTATCCAGCACTGCGATTCCAGCAGAATCATAACCCCTGTATTCCAGACGTTTTAATCCTTCAAGCAGAATGGGTGTTATGTTCCTTTGCGCAACTGCACCAACTATTCCACACATACTGTTACCTCAAGTCGATCAATAAGTTCAAAAATCACCTGCATCCGATCCTAGTACGTCTTCCACGATATATTCTCTCGCTTTTTTTCTCAGGATGATTTTATTATTTGGGGAAAGCTTTGTAACCAATGATTGTAATGTGGCCGCTGCCCGTGGATGTCCCTGTCTATGCGCAGCATAAAGCCATATATACGCATTCTCGAAGTCTCTAGCCATACCATGCCCTGATTCATACATAACTCCCAAATTTCTCTGTGCATCAGGATGACCGTTTTTGGCAGCTTTTTCATACCATTTCTTTGCCAAACCATAATTCCGTTTTACGCCTAATCCAAGCAGATACTGTATACCAAGAAAATTTTGTGCTTCATGGTCATCCTGTTCAGCCCTGATCTTCCAGATTGGAAACGCTTTTGCGTAATCCCCCTTTTCAAAAGCGATCCTGGGATCAACCTCCTCAGCACAGGAAAACAAAACAAGGAGAGAACAATATATAAATATTGCCTTGTACTTCATTCATTATCCTTTGTCTTTTGGGTACATTCTAACTGATGTAAGACGGGGTGAGGAGTAATTATCTTCTAACGGAATACTGGATGACCGTGCGTCAAATATCCAAACTCCTTGGGTATAGTTATCCAGCAAACAAAGAATTATCTTTCGGTGTTGATTGGAATTAACGGGTGACAAAAGCAATTGACAATTATCTGGTCGATCTGGTCGGGGCGAGAGGATTCGAACCTCCGACCACCGGCACCCCATGCCGGTGCGCTACCAGACTGCGCCACGCCCCGATGTAAAAATCACCTGTAAACCAAAATGTAGAACTGGAATAGTATGGATCAGAATGGTGTGAAGTTGAAAGACTGGTAGTTTATTATCTATTCAAAAAGAAAGTTTTAAAGAGCTATCTTCTAAGCAGATCCAACACTTCTTCCAGCTCTATGCGAAGCTGTCTTACAATTTGCTGGCTTTGATTAGAATCATCTTTGGCATCATCACCTGACAACCTCCGACGTGCACCGCCAATGGTAAAACCTTGCTCATACAACAAACTTCTGATTTGCCTGATGAGAATGACATCATGTCTTTGGTAATAACGTCTGTTTCCACGTCTTTTCAGAGGCTTCAACTGAGGAAATTCCTGCTCCCAATACCTCAATACATGTGGTTTTACTATACATAATTCGCTCACTTCACCGATGGTGAAATAGCGTTTTCCCGGAATTACAGGTAATTCTCTATTGTTGGACGCTTCCAGCATATGCCTCTACCCGTGATTTAAGTTTTTGTCCTGGACGAAAGGTAACGACTCGACGTGCACTAATAGGGATTTCTTCTCCCGTTTTTGGATTTCGTCCCGGACGTTGATTTTTTTGTCGTAAATCGAAATTTCCAAAGCCTGAAAGTTTGACCTGGTTTCCCGATTCAAGCGCACCCCGAACCTCTTCGAAAAACATTTCGACCAGTTCCTTCGCTTCCCGCTTGTTCAGGCCCAGCTCGTCATAAAGACGCTCTGCCATATCCGCTTTCGTCAGTGCCATTCTTTTTATTCTCTCAGTAATGCTCCAAATTCCTTACGGAGGTTTTCCAGAATTCTCCCCACCGCTGACTCTACCTCATCGTCGGTAAGAGTGCTAGAAGTTCGCTGAAAGGTCAAGCCTAAAGCGAGACTTTTTTTCCCTAAATCAATAGCTTCCCCGCGATATACATCAAACAACTCTAGGTTATATAGCACATCAGACGCTGTTTTGCCGATTAAAGTCATAATTTCAGCGATAGTAATCTCTTCAGCAACGGTGATTGAAAGATCACGACGTATCCATGGATATTTCGATATCTTCTTATATTTTGCCGCTATCTGCCTCGAAATGCTTCTAAGTTCTAATTCAAAGACAAATACTTCTTTCCTTAGCCCCAATCCCTTTTGAATCGAGGGATGCAAGGCACCAATGAAACCAACCTGTTGATTTTCATAGATTATTTTTGCTGACTGGCCTGGATGCAGAGCGGAGTGCTCAACCTGGCTAAAACTCACACCGATTTCATCACCATTCAGCTCAAAAAGTGCTTCAACATCCTTCTTTAAATCAAATAAATCACATGACCTATCTTTTATATCCCAATGATTTTTATTGATATTTCCAGTAATCACCCCTGCAAATGCTGGTATTTGACTTAGATTATTATCATTTTGGAATATTAAGCCAGTTTCAAACAATCGAATTCTTTGCTGTTGTCTCTTCTGGTTAAAGCGTAATGCACCCAGCAATCCGGGCAACAAATTGGTTCTCATCACGGATAATTCAGATGCAATGGGGTTCGCCAGCGGCAATGCACTGACACCTGGGTTCAAGAGTTCCTGCATTTCGGCATCCACAAAACTGTAGGTAATGACCTCCTGAAAGCCCCGATTGACCAATAATTGACGCATTTTCTTTGTGTGACTATGCAATTCATTGTCTTTGTTGAGCTGTAGATGAGTCAATGGTAATTGTGTTTTGATGTTGTTATAGCCATATATGCGGGCTATTTCTTCAATTAAATCCGCTTCAATTTCAATATCAAACCGAAACGAAGGTGCCGTGACTAACCATCCATCTTCATCTGATTCGAGCTGCAGCCCCAAACTGGACAGAATCCTCTCAATATCTTCGTCTGCAAAAGTAATCCCCAGCAATCGCTCAACCTGACCACGTCGTAATTTGACTTGCTTCAATTCTGGTAAATCATCCTCTGATACCTTCTCGACGATCGGACCGGGCTTGCCTCCACAAATATCAACGATTAACTGTCCTGCCCTTTCGATGGCCTTTTTCTGAATTTCAAAATCAACGCCACGCTCGAATCGATGAGAGGAATCTGTATGCAGACCATATTGTCTTGCCTTACCTAGGATTGTACGGGGTGAAAAGAAGGCACTTTCCAGAAAAATATTTGCTGACTCTTCAGTGACAGCAGTCTGTTGGCCACCCATAATGCCCGCCATTGCCAATACACCCCTGTCATCTGCTATGGTCAATGTTTCCGTGGACAGGGTACATTCCTGACCATCCAGTAATTTGAGTTTTTCACCAGGTTTTGCATATCTAATGCAAATGGCACCCTGTAATTTATCATTATCAAATGCATGCATAGGCTGACCAAGTTCAAGCATGACAAAATTGATAATATCGACAACAGGGTTAATATTTCGCAACCCACAACGACGCAATTTTTCAGTTAACCAGAGCGGGGATAAGCCAGAAACATCTACCTCTTCGATAACTTGCCCAACATACCTTGGACAAGCAACAGGTTCATCTACAACCACGTCCCTGGTCTGATTGTTTACCTGTTTGCTCGTTTGTTGATTCTTTTGTCCCACAGCCTCTGTGAGATTTGCCTTAATTTCACAATCATTGATAACGGACAATTCACGTGCAACACCGGAGATACTCAAGCAATCGCCACGGTTCGGTGTTATTGATAGATCAATGATCTGGTCATCTAATGAAAGAATTTCCTGCAGATCTTCGCCCAGACCCAGATCGTTGGGTAACTCCATCAAGCCCTCAGATTCTTCTGCCAGACCCAATTCCCGTGCGGAACACAGCATGCCTTCAGAGGTAATGCCTTTTAGGTCACTGGCTTTTATCGTGATATTCCCCGGTAATACAGCACCAACTGCTGCCAGGGCAACATAAAGTCCAACACGCACATTGTCCGCACCACAAACAATGACCAGGTTTTGTCCCGATCCTGTATTCACATGGCATACCTTTAATTTGTCTACATCAGGGTGCTTTTCAACGGCATCTACTCTGGCCGTGACGACACCTGAAAAGCCAGGAGATGCAGAGACAATCTCTTCAACCTCCAAACCAGCCATGGTCAACTGTTCGGCTAACTGCTGAGTATCAATATCAGGATTTACCCATTCACGTAACCATTGTTCGCTTATCTTCATGGTGTAGTCTGTTACTTAAACTGTTCAAGAAAACGCATGTCATTCTCAAAGAAGATTCGAAGATCGTCTATCCCGTGTCTTAACATGGCCAATCGTTCAACCCCCATTCCGAAAGCGATGCCATTATATCTTTCGCTATCTACGCCTATATTTGCCAACACCTTCGGATGGACCATGCCACAACCCAATACTTCTAACCAACCGTTCTCACCCATGATATCCACTTCAGCTGACGGCTCAGTAAACGGGAAATATGAAGGCCTGAAACGTATTTCCAGTTTTTTTTCAAAAAAGTGCTCAAGAAAATTAATGATTAAGCCCTTGAGCTCGGCAAAGTTGATCCCTTCATCAATCATCAGACCTTCCACCTGATGAAACATGGGTGTGTGGGTCATATCGGAGTCATGACGATACACTCTCCCGGGAGCAATGAATCTCACCGGAGGTTTATGCTGCTTCATAAACCTGATTTGCACCGAAGAAGTGTGCGTTCTTAATAATGTATTTTCATCAAAATAGAACGTATCGTGCATTGCACGCGCAGGGTGATGAGCCGGGATGTTCAAAGCCTCAAAATTATGGAAGTCGTCTTCTACTTCTGGTCCTTCTGCAACTTCAAAGCCCATTTGAGAAAATAATGATTCTATTCGTTCAATCGTTTGTGTAATGGGATGTAAACTGCCAGTGTCTTCGCCACGTCCAGGTAAGGTAACATCTACCTTTTCTCCGGCAATCCTGGTGTTAATACGTTCATTATCCAGAAATTCACGACGGTCGTTGATTGCTTCCTGAAGAATATCCTTGGCATCATTGATTGCCTGACCAGCTTGAGGCCGCTCTTCAGCGGGAAGCTTACCCAACTGTTTGAGACGCTCCGTGAGACTGCCTTTTTTCCCAAGGGTGGCGATACGTACCTGATCAAGATCAGCAACATTGCCTGCCGCTTCTATATCAGCTTTAGCCTGTTCAATGATTTTAGTTAATTCATTCATTATTATTCAGAATATCTTTAACACCGCGTAAAAGCTGTAAAAAAATATTAAGGAAGGTCTGAACAAGTTGCAAAATTCATTTAGTCGTCATTCTGGTACTGGCTTACGACATACCAGCACAGGCTCCGGCCAGAATCCAGTCAAAACAATTGTTTACTGGATGCTGGTATTCACCAGCATGACGATTAAGATACTTAATCAGAGTTTCCTTAAATAATTTATTTTTGTTTAAGACTTCTGAGTAATCCACTCAGCATTTTTGATATTTTTGAGATATCTTCCTGAAGTTTTTCAAGGTTCATAATATTGATAATATCCACCTCTTTTGAAATTTCAATCAATGTATCAAGTTCACTAGCAGAGCCTTGTGAAATAGACAAAAAATACATAAATTCTTTTCTTGATTACCTGGCAGCACCCTCAGCTATATTTGCTCCAATTGATACTGCCGCCCTCCTCATTTGAGAAACAATACCAATTGATCCTCGAATAATCACCAGTTACTAATTACTAATCACAAATATTACCGGAGGTATTAATTTGTTGCTCGTCAGGCCTCCATTTTTACTTTAGACTTTGATTCTCTAAAGGGTGATTAGCTCAGCTGGTTAGAGCGCTGTCTTCACATGGCAGAAGTCGCTGGTTCGAGTCCAGCATCGCCCACCATCCGGTAATAATGTACCACTGAAAGTGGGCTTTGTCTGACTGGATACTGGCATGCCAGGCTGTGTGAAAACTATTTTCGATTTTAAAATGTGGGGGCATGTTTCATTTAATGTTCATTTTAATGATACTCATCCCTATAATGTGATCATATACCAATGGAAGTGGGGAAACTTTTTATTTTATGGTTTGAATTTCGAGTTTTCACACAGTCTGATTCGCGAGAATGACGGGCGAAGGATAGAAATACCTGGTATTGACTGGGTCGCTCTTAGTCGCGAATATGACGGTTAATTAGCTTGCCCAAGCAACTTAACCCCACCATCAACAACCCCCACTATCGCCAACTCCAACCCCTTCTGATAATAAACCGCCGCGGCTTCATGCTCACCAAGTTCATCCAGAACAGAAGCGAGTGTCCGAAAGGTTTCAGGAAGCGGGTTAATTTCAATACTCTCCTCCAAGTAAGTTCTTGCCTTTCCCCATAGCTTGTTTCTGGCACTCAGCCTGCCCAGTGTCAGCAATAAAACTGGATCTCTTGCATGGCTGGACAAAAAACTTTCAGCAAATTTTAACTGTTTTACCTTGTCTTTCCCTTCTACCAGACCATATAAACCGACCAGCGCAAGATCCCACTGTTTTTTTAATGCCTTATGTATCAACGGCTCACAATCTGAGGAATCAGAAAGCTTCAGTTTTTCTTCTGTGTACATTTCAATCAGGTGAAATTCGGTACGTAATTTCCTGGGGATATCTAACCAGGTATTGTTTAATCTTTCTTTATCGCTGTCCAGATCCGTTTGTTTAGAACATATGCTTTTTAATAATCCACCATAGGCTTCCAGTTGTTTGGCCTGAATTTGTTCACGCGGTAAAATTCCCGCACGTTCTATCTTTGGTAATAGCTCCAGCATCGCATGCCAATCTTTGAGATCAGCATAGACATGCAGTAACATCTTTTTAACCTGAGCCTGTTTTGGTTTTTGATCATGTAAACGTATCAGCGTCGCCATGGCCTGTTCCGTTTGCTGCTGCTTAATTTGTAATTCTGCCTGGACCAGACCAATTGCGACTTTGGCATCCGGATCATCCCTATAAGCCTTAAGTAAATAATCATCTCGCCTCTCCGTTGCACCCAATTGTTGGGCCGCCCGCGCAGCACCCAGATAATTGACCAATGATGACTGGCTATGTGGAGCCCCTTTAATTAAAGAAACTTCAGCTTTATTCCAGTCACCTTCAACCAGTGCCATTAAACCACGTGACAAATATTTTTCTGATAATCGCTGATGTCTGTTTTCCTGCCAACGACCAAGTTCTCTGGGCATTCTCCAAAGTCTGCTTATCAAACGTAGTGTAAAGTGTAAAAACAGGAATAAAACCAACATTGAGATAATGAAAAAACTGAAACTTGTTTGGATAGTCCACCCAGAAATTGTGACAATCAGCTGACCTGCATCATACTCAGCAACTGTGCCAATACCAACGGCCAGCAGTAACGAGAATATAATTAAGGCCAGTAGTTTCATTGAGCCGGTATTTTCATTGGGATGGGATCTCATCGACATCGGCTGGCCCAATTGTCGGTTCAAACGTCGCTTCACGCACATACGCCCGCAAACTTTCCAGAGATGAACTGATATCGGGCAGGGCAGGGTTCAGTTCGACTATGCGCATTTGATCCAGCGTTTCCATCACATTGACAACAGCCGAATCATTGGTGTCAAAATACTGGCGCATCCATGACTGTATGAGATCGATAGAAACGCGTAGATTTTCTGAGTCTGAACGTAGCACGGATTGTCTTGCACTCTCCAGTTCCAGTCTGAGATTCTGATAAATAAAATATTCTTCTCCTGGTAACAGCAAGGCCTGTTTAGCTTCTCCTGACCTTTTGATGACAACCAGACTCTTTATTTCCTGCCAAAGTAATCTGGGCAGTTTTTTCCAGAGTGGACCCTCGACATCAGCGTAATTTACCTCCGAAGAGGATGTGTGTTTTGATTCTACTAATAACACATTCGACTTTAATAGGAGATCAGCAGAGAGATCAACCAGACCTGCCAGATAGATTGCAAGGCCGGCAATGTCTGCTAAATTGACAGATCGTAATTGATTCATGTCTGACGCTAATTGTTGTCGTACTGGTAATAAACCAGGATTACCCAGATCTTTGAGCCGGAGATCAGCGGCCTCCATTGCTGCCAATGCAGTCATGACATCCCCCTCCAGTAATAAGCGATGCATGGCGATAATTAACAAATACTCAACCTCCGCAAGCGCCCAGTCTTCATTGTTCCCCCGCTTGTCCTTATAAAGGGATGCCAGTGCTTCTGACTGTTCGATTTGTTTTTGTTTCAGTTGCCCGATGGCGTCTTCCAACGCCGCAATATTCCCAGCCATCAAACCAGTTTGCGCCTGTCCATTATTGGTAACTTCGGCCAGATCAAATTTTGTTTGCTGTAACTCACCCCAAAGATAATAGCCACTGCCAATCAAGGCACAGGTTAAAACCAAACCAATGAAACCGAACAGACGACAGTAAGTTGATTTATTTTTTCTTTTGTCTGACGCAATCTGCCCAAGGTTCTTATCACCAGGATCCTTATCATCAGCCTTCTCATCATTCGCATTGTCCCTCTGATTTTCAACCTTGTTTTCTGACTTGCCTTCTTCCATGCTCATTTTTTTATCTTCGGCCTGATTTTCAGATGCCAGTTGATTGTCTTCATTACTCATTCAATTAACTCTCCGATTTTTTTCTAATGCCGCCCATTTCACAATAGCCTTGAGTATACCTTCATCACTACTTTCTTCAGCAAAAACCGGTGGATTGACAAAGCCAAAACCAATTGAAAAACCCAACATTCGTTTCCCCATCACAATCAACTGTTTGCTTAATAAAATACTCCTCTGTTCATCATTCAATAAAACAAACAAATTCTGTAATCCATTATTACTGGTCACGATCACTGCATCAGGAGTGTCCCTTATCCAGAGCTGACTAATAATATCCTTATCATGCACCGGACAGTCACGACGGTAGACTTCTGCGTAATCAACCTTTGCGCCTCTTTTCCTTAGTGTTGTCGCCAAGTGTTCACGCCCACCCTGGCCACGAAAAATAATAATTCTCTTACCGCCAACCTCATCAGCACTCAAGGCATCAATTTCCAGCAAAGATTCGCTGTTTATTCCATTATTAACGATCACATGCCTTGATAAAGATTGTTCAAGCACTTCTGCCGTCGTTGCACCAATTGCAATTAGAGTCAGGCCCTCTAACGCCGGATGTTTATCGCCTGGCAATTTCATGGTCCAGTCAACAGCATTCCTGCTGAGAAATATTCCAATATCATATTGGCTGATATTATTGAGTAATTTTTCTGCAGCCTGTTGATTGTCACTCTTATTTATTTCGATCACCGGAAAACGAATTGCCGTACCACCATGATCTTCGATTAATTTGCAGAGTGATGCCGCCTGATGTTCTGGCCTGGTAACAAGAATCTTTAGACCCTCAAGTGTTTTATCCATACCCTGCATGTTCCATTGTTGAATAACCCGGATTGTTATAGGTCGACGTCAGCTTGATACGGGGAAAATCAATCCTGCAATAATTCATCGAGTATCTTATCTGCACCTTTTTCCAGTAAATTTTCAGCAAGCTGTAATCCTAAGGCGTCTCTTTCCTGCAAACTTCCACTCACAGTATCCCGAATTATCTCGCTGCCATCTATACGTCCGACCATGCCACGCACAGTAATACAATCCTGATCAATCTCAGCATATGCTGCAATGGGCAACTGGCAACCACCAAACAAACGTCTGCTGACAATTCGCTCTGTTTCTACTTGTTGTTGTGTTGTGTCATCATTGAGTGAACAGATCTTTTCTAGAACGTCATGATCATCTGCCCTGAGCTGTACGCCAATGGCACCCTGGCCAATGGCGGGCAAAATAATATCCATTGAAATCATTTCACCGATACGATCTTCTAGCCCCAGTCTGATAATACCTGCTGCAGCAAGAATAACGGCATCATATTTTCCATCATCAAGTTTCTTCAAACGTGTGCCAACATTACCGCGAAGAGCTTTGATATTCAGATCCCCCCGCCATGCCTTTAACTGGCATTGTCTGCGGAAACTTGACGTGCCGATAACTGCACCATCTGGTAAATCATTTATATTTTTGTATTTTGTTGAAATAAATACATCATGCGGGGCTTCCCGTTTCAGGATCACGGGTAAAATCAGTCCATCCGACATATCAATCGTCACGTCCTTCATTGAGTGGACGGCGATATCGGCCCTATGATCATACAAGGCCTGCTCAAGCTCTTTAATGAACAAACCTTTACCACCGACCACAGACAAAGGGGTTTCTAGTAGTTTATCCCCCTGCGTCTGCATCGTGACTAATTCAACTTCAAGCCCAGGATGATTTTGCATAAGACGTGCCTTCACATGCTCAGCTTGCCACAGTGCCAACGGACTTTCCCGGGTAGCTATCCTTATCTTTTTTAACGACATATTTACCAGGCTCAACAATGGTTAGAATGTTATTATGACAGATGAATAATAGATGATAAAAATAGAATTATGAAACTCGGTATTATTATGGATCCTATCGACGGGATTAACATTAAAAAAGACAGCTCTTTTGCGATGCTGCTTGAGGCGCAATCAAGGGCTTGGGATATTTATTACATGGAAATGGATGATCTGTTTCTGGTTAACGACATTCCAAGTGCGACAACGCGTAAGATGACCGTGGAAGATGAAACCTCTCGCTGGTACCAGTTTCATCAGGCGACGACACTATCACTCTTTGATCTCGATGTGATCCTGATGCGGAAAGATCCTCCATTTAATATGGAATATATTTACGCAACCTACCTGCTGGAATTGGCTCATCGTCAGGGCACTTTGGTCGTCAATGATCCTGCATCCCTACGTGACGCCAACGAAAAATTGTTCGTCAGCTGGTTTCCTCAGTGCACGACACCGACACTTGTTGCCCGGAAGTCAGAACATATACATGCATTTCTTGATGAACACCGGGACATTATCCTGAAACCTCTGGATGGAATGGGTGGGGCTTCAATCTTCAGAATTCAACATTCTGATCAAAATACCAATGTGATTATCGAAACATTAACTGAGAATGGTAATAGACATGCCATGGCTCAGCGTTTCATTCCTGAGATTGTCCATGGAGATAAGCGCATTCTCATGATCGATGGAGAGCCCGTCCCCTATGCGTTGGCGCGCA
This sequence comes from Pseudomonadota bacterium, assembly GCA_022574295.1. Taxonomy (GTDB): domain Bacteria; phylum Pseudomonadota; class Gammaproteobacteria; order Eutrophobiales; family Eutrophobiaceae; genus SMWN01. The sequence continues at coordinate 41,015 of JACZSJ010000004.1, read as the reverse complement.
TCCCTAAAGAAGGCGAGATTCGCGGTAATCTGGCCGCTGGAGGCTCTGCAAAAGGCGTTGAATTGACTAGCAGAGACCGATGGATATGTGAACAACTCGCACCCACTTTAAAGGAGAAAGGCCTGTTATTTGTTGGTATTGATGTCATTGGTGATTATTTAACAGAAATCAATGTCACCAGCCCGACCTGCATCAGGGAACTTGATACAATATACGATCTCAATATTGCAGGCGATTTAATGGATGCTATTGAAGCGCGGATACCATAGTCTGAAACCAGCCATTATACTTGAAATGCAGTGTTCAGAGTGCGTCCGTTTTTATTTAGGGCAAGGCGCGACGAGGCCGCATTTTGCACGAGTTGATGAGATGACCGCTCTCGACTCCTGTCTTTGCGGCATTAGTGCATCCTTGCACACAATCACGCAGAGCTGATGTGTTGCGTGTGCTCGCGCACCATAACCATAGCCGTAGCGCTGGTAAAGAGAGCATGTACACGTAAAATCCATTAGAACCAGTGAGGGGGCTTACCCAACGGAATTTATGATGACAAACTGTACATTTTCTAGAAATGTTAAAATTGTTATTCCGTAACCAATTCATCCTGATTTATAGCGTACTCGTGCAATATGCAGGCTAAACCACTAATAACGCCGACGGATCGTTTCGGCCTGACATTTTGTCTCGCCGTCATGGCACATGGCATTCTTGTATTGGGCGTCACATTTGCCCCCGAAGATATACCGCCACCCCGTTACGAGACGATGGAAATCATTCTCGTCCAGCAACAAAGCGACGCTCCCGAAGATGCGAAGATCCTTGCACAGGTCAACCTTCAAGGTGGGGGAAATGTCTCAGAGCATATGAATCCAACAACATTATTGCCCGCGCCGTTCCCTCAGGAAAAACCGGAAATCGCCGCGCCAGCCCCCGTAGAATCACAGCCCCCTGCTGAATCTGCAGCAAATGCACCAGAGCTTGTCACAGAATCAGAACCCGAACCTGCGGAAGTTGTTGAACAACTCGCTGTTGAATCAACAGAGGCAGATGAGCGGTTAGCAGAAAAGGTTGAACTGAAATCAGAAGAAGCAAAACCAGTTGAAGAAATTGCCGAGCAACAAAAACCGGAAGAAAACGTCAGCGACAAAAAAATTCCTGAAAAACCGGAAATGCCCCCGACCCCTAGTGCAATGACCCTGCTAACGAATAGCTTTAAGATAGCTTCGCTGAGTGCTGAAATACGACGCAAACTCCAGGCAAAGGCAGAGCGTCCAAGAAGAAAATTTATTTCAGCCAGCACCAAAGAGTATAAATATGCTGCCTATATGGAAGCCTGGCGTATAAAGGTAGAACGTGTGGGTAATTTAAATTACCCCGATGCAGCTCGAAAACGGAAATTATCGGGTAGTTTGATTCTTGATGTTGCACTGAACAAAGACGGTTCAATCAATCAGATCACTGTACGAAGGTCGTCTGGTCATAAAATACTGGATGATGCCGCCATACGTATTGTTAAACTTGCCTCGCCCTATTCTCCATTTCCGACCAAAATTCGCGAAGAAACGGACATTCTGCACATCACTCGCACCTGGCAATTCCTCAATAGCAATAAGTTCAGATGACTATCACAGATAAAATTCGTACTTGTAGTTTCCCCCGGAGTTAAAGATACTAGCCGATATGGATTCCATGAATCTGACACATCATTTCCTGATAGCCATGCCTGGGTTAAATGATCCCAATTTTTACCACACAGTGACCTACATCTGTTCACATAATAAAGAAGGTGCAATGGGAATCGTTATCAACAGGCCATTAGATTTGGTGCTCGGAGAAGTCCTTGGACAGATGGATATTAAATTTGAAGGCAAAATCGCAATGGACACACCTATTTATGATGGTGGTCCAGTGCAGTCTGATCGTGGTTTTGTTTTACACCAATACGATAAGGACTGGAATTCATCAATGAAAATAAATGAGCAAATAGGCATTGCCACATCGCTGGATATTCTCAATGCAATCGCAAATGGTAAGGGCCCGGAAAGTGCCTTCATTGCACTAGGCTACGCGGGTTGGTCAGCAGGCCAACTCGAGAAAGAAATGCAGGAAAATATTTGGTTAAGTGGCCCAGCAGATTCACACGTCATCTTTAACACTCCAGTAGAACAACGTTGGAATTCTGCTGCTAGTCTTTTGGGTATAGATATGGATCAACTCTCACCTGATGTCGGACACGCGTGAAATTAATACGCTATTGTGTTTTGATTTTGGTACAAAGCGTATCGGCGTTGCTGTTGGACAGTCCATTACCCAAACTGCTGCCCCACTACAAACAGTTAAAAATAAAAACAACCGGCCTGACTGGGATCATATCAAACAACTAATCGATGAATGGAAACCCGATGCTTTAATCGTCGGCGTGCCATTAAACATGATGGGTGAAATTCAGGAGATGACTATTGCATCTGAAAAATTTATGCGTCAATTACATGGACGCTTTCATCTGCGAGTCTATGGTGTTGATGAACGTTTGTCATCATTCGAAGCGGCCCAACGCACAGGCAAAACAACTGATCTGGATCCGATCGCTGCACAAGCAATACTGGAAACCTGGTTTGCCGAGGATCATAATAAGCGTGGATCATGATAAAGTGGCTCTCCAATACAAGTCTAAATAAAGCCAAAAATTTAAAATGAATATTGCAACGACAGATATCAAGCAAAGTATCGATGATATGATCACACAAATACGCGCTGAAATAACAGATAGCGATCTGTCAGAATTGTTGATGATCGGTATTCATACAGGTGGCGTGTGGATTGCTGAAAGATTACATCAGAAACTCAAGATCGAAGCACCGCTTGGCAAACTCAATATTGCTTTTTACCGCGACGACTTCAGTCGCATCGGCACACATCCACAGGTCACGCCATCAAAACTGCCCTTTGATATTGAAGATAAACATCTTTTATTGGTGGATGACGTACTATACACTGGCAGAACAATACGTGCAGCATTGAACGAAATTTTTGATTACGGCCGGCCAGCCAGTGTGCAGCTGGCCGTTTTGATCGATCGTGGAGAACATGAACTTCCCATACAGGCTGATTTTGTGGGTAAAAGGATCTCACTAAAACAGGGAGAACATGCTAAACTTTCCGGCCCAGAGGATCTGGCTCTGGAAATAACCGGGACGGAATGACAGGAAACAATATCCAGCTCGACACTAAAGGTCGACTCAAACATTTTCTTACCATCGAAGGTATTGACCGTTCCCTGTTTATTGAAATTCTGGATTACGCTGAATCGTTCGCTGCCGTCGGAGAGCGTGCCGTAAAAAAAGTTCCTCTACTACGCGGCAAAACAATCGCCAACCTGTTCTTCGAACCCAGCACACGCACACGTACAACCTTCGAACTGGCCGCAAAAAGACTTTCCGCCGATGTGCTTAATCTGAATATTCTCAGCTCTGCAACCAAAAAGGGTGAGACCCTTCTGGATACACTGCAGACACTGGAAGCCATGCATTGTGATATGTTTATTATTCGCCATCCTAATAGTGGTGCAGCACATTTTATTGCTTCAAAAGTTGCGCCGCATATTCGGGTGATCAACGGAGGTGATGGTCGCCATGCACATCCCACTCAAGCGCTGCTGGATATGTTTACCATCCGTAAACATAAACCTGATTTCACAACACTCAAGGTTGCCATTATTGGTGATGTATCACATTCGCGCGTCGCTCGTTCGGAGATTCATGCACTGAGTGTCCTTGGTGTACCGGAGATCAGGGTGATAGGCCCCAGGACGTTAATCCCCAACGATATTGAGAGTCTTGGTGCCCACCCATATTATGATATGAATGATGGTCTGAAAGATGTTGATGTTGTCATGATGTTGCGCTTACAAAGAGAGCGCATGCGTAGCGCACTACTCCCCAGTGAATATGAATACTTCAAACGCTATGGACTGAATGAGGAGAAACTCGCTCTTGCAAAACCAGATGCAATCGTCATGCACCCTGGCCCAATTAACAGAGGCATCGAAATTGATTCAAAAATTGCAGATAGTGAACGCTCGGTCATTTTGCAGCAGGTGAGTCATGGTATTGCCGTACGCATGGCTGTCATGGCCATGACCATGGGCAATCGATCAGGGGAGACCCAATAGTGCGACTAAAAATAAAGAATGGTCGCATCATTGACCCGGAAAATAATATCGACCAAACAGGCAATCTGTTTATCGAGGAAGGACGTATTGTCGGGATCAATAAGGCCCCAAAAGGTTTCAAGGCCGAGCAGGAAATAGATGCAAGCGATCAAATTGTTTGTCCTGGTCTGGTCGATCTTTGCGCTCGTCTTCGTGAACCCGGCCAGGAATATAAGGCAACCATCGCAACAGAAACTGCCGCTGCCATTGCATCCGGAGTCACTTCGATCTGTTGCCCGCCCGATACGATTCCAGTGATTGATTCACCCGCCGTGGTCGAATTAATCTTTCAACATTCGTCGAATAGTCGTCTGTCCCGGGTCTTTCCCTTAGGTGCGCTTACTTTTGGTTTGCAAGGTAAAACACTGGCAGAAATGGATGCTTTAAAAACAGCTGGCTGTGTCGGCGTGAGTAATGCGTACGCGCCAATCGATGATGCTGAAGTATTAAGACGGGCACTTGAATATGCAGTGACCTGTGAGATAACAGTGCATCTCTATTGTGAAGATAGCTCCCTGAGGAATAATGGTGTCGTACATGAAGGACCAATCAGTACCCGACTAGGATTGCCACCTATCCCAGAAACAGCCGAAACTGTCGCAGTCAGCCGCGCCCTGTTACTGGTTGAGCAAACAGGTGCACGCGTACATTTCTGTAGAATCTCTACAGTTCGAAGTATCGAATTGCTTGCAGATGCCAAATTACGAGGCCTTGATATCACTGCAGATGTCGGCATCGCTTACCTGCACCTGACAGAGTTGGATATAGGTACATTTAATACGGATTGTTTTGTTCTACCCCCCTTCAGAAGCCAACGGGATAAAGAAGGACTCCGTGCAGGTCTGGCGAGTGGAACTATCTCAAGCATTTGTTCGGATCATCAACCACATGATGCGGATGCCAAATCCGCACCCTTTAGTATGACCGAACCCGGTGCGTCAACAATAGAAATGCTTTTACCGCTGACCTTGCAACTGGTCAGGGATAAAACCCTGACACTTCAACAAGCGATAGCAGCCTTAACATCAGCACCGGCCAGGATTGCAGGGATCAATGCTGGCTCCCTGTCCATTGGCTCTCCCGCCGACGTCTGTATATTCGATCCTGAGGCCTCATGGACAGTGGAAAGAGACTCACTCCTGAGCGCTGGTAAAAATACACCTTTTGCCTCATGGGAAATGATAGGTAAAGTCACACAGACAATTCTTGGCGGAAATATTGTTTATAAAAATTAACGCTTCCTCCCGAAAGATTACTGTCAAGAATGAAGCACCCTGAATCACGCAATACTCTTCATCTCGAACAAGCCGAGCTTCTTGAGCATGTTACTTTTGATGGTAATCAGTATTACATGCGTTTACATGCACCACTCACTGCATCGCTGGCACAACCCGGTAGTTTTATTCATATGCAATGCGATAGTGAACTACCAATGCGACGACCCATGTCCATCATGCGTGCCGATAAAAATGCAGGATGGATAGACTTACTTTATAAGACCCACGGCTATGGTACTGACCGATTGGCCAAACGTGTTGTCGGTGAGTTGATCGATCTGATTGGTCCTATTGGCGTGCCATTCAAAATTGATCAGTATAAAAAATACCCGTTATTGATTGGTGGCGGTATTGGCATTCCCCCTATGATTTTTCTTGCCGAACATATTAAGAATACTGCCAAAGATATTAAACCATTTGTCATCATGGGTTCTGAGATACCATTTCCTTTTAGCGTAAAACCATCACAGATCATGCTTGATGGTATTCCTGAAGGGGTGATTGCATCAATGCCATTACTGGAAGATTGGGGTATCCCAAGTCGGTTGACTAGTTTACAGGCTTATACTGGTTGTTATGATGGCTATGTCACGGATCTTGCTAGCCACTGGCTTGATTCTCTTGATGTGGAAACAATCAAGAAAGTTGAAATCTTTAGCTGTGGCCCAACACCAATGCTCAAAGCAGTAAGCCAAATGGCCCATGATTATGGCCTGGCCTGTCAGGTATCACTTGAAGAATATATGGTTTGTGCCGTTGGTGGCTGTGCTGGTTGCACGGTGCTTGTCGAAATGGAACAGGGACCCAGCATGAAACGTGTCTGTGTCGATGGACCTGTCTTCGAGGCTGCGTCCGTATTCCCGCCTGCCTGAAGGGACAATCATGCAGGCTATACTACGCGCCGTTTCCAGTTCCAAATAAACAGGCAAACCAACAAATTATCCAGAGAAATTTTTACTTCGGGAATCCGCCAGCGAATTTGACAATCCACTCCCTGGCCGCCTGTTCGCTACTGATATTTCTGCCTTCCCTGATTTGTGTCTCTTTTCGGTAATGCTCAATGTGACAGATCTGCTCAACCATGCGTAATCTGTAGACGTCCTCTTCTCCCCGATACTCAATACCAAGTTCGTATGCTGCATCAACAGCCCGGCACCAGATAACTCTGCCAGAGATTTCCAATATCGGTTCAACCAGATCGATAATTATTTTTATCTCGTCCCCTATTGCCAGGGGTTCATTAAACCGGCAGCGAAGACCGCCAATACTAATATCCTGCAATGGTTGACGATAGCAATCTCCACTTTCATTTTTAATGATTTTTATCGGTATATCGGCAGGGTGCCTGATGAAATTTCGCATAATTAATACTAGTTGATCACAGGCCTAATGTTTATAGATATGCCCATTCCCTGATGAGTGCTGCCTGACCATAATGACGATCTTGATCAATCACATTCCAGATAGTTGCATTTTTAATCTGAAACCGCTTGCCCTGATTTGAAATTCTTACACAAGTATAATCATCAACATAACCTTGATCTGTAATCTTTTTCAAAATTCGGTCGCGTTCTTCTTATGAATCTGCCTCTGCTGATAATCGTGAAGGTAGTTTAATAAAATCTTCCCATGTCATTTCAAATAAATCCAATGCACATTGGTTAGCATAATTAAAGACGGGATCAACTTCCAGGCCATGTGACATAACAGCAAATAGTGCGAAAAATATCTCTCGGGAAATATTATCAATATCACAACCGGACGCCAGGACATTTTTGCCGGTGAGCAATTTAAAACTGCTAACAAGCAACCTTAATATGAACTAAATGGAAATGATTATTATCTGAAGGTTTGGACTTGTCCTCCATCATAAGCGCTATCTTTAAGCCCGATAACTATAATGTCGTCTGACAGACGATACCCTAAACAGAGATATCTTGTGACAGGTATTTTAACCGAAATTAATCTTGGCCTCGAGGTTTGTTCGCGAATCAGCATTGTTCAAAGCTTCTTCAAGGTCAATACGACCTTCCTTATATAGATCGAAAAGCGCTTTATCAAATGTTTGCATTCCTTTCTGTCCGCTTTCTTCCATTGCTTCTTTCATCGCATCTAAATCACCCTTCAGGATCAGATCGGCAATATGTGGCGTATTCACCAGTATTTCAATTGCGGCGCAACGCTTGCCATCAATGCCTGTAACAAGCCTCTGTGAAATAACTGCTCGTAAGTTTAGAGACAAATCCATATACAACTGTTTATGTGCATCATGAGGAAACAGATTGATAACCCGTTCCATTGCCTGATTAGCATTATTAGCGTGTAGTGTTGACAGCGCCAGGTGGCCTGTATTAGATAACTCCATCACTGCTTCCATTGTTTCACGATCGCGAATTTCACCAATCAAAATGACATCGGGGGCTTCACGCAAGCAGGCCTTCAGGGCATTTCGATAAGATAGCGTATCAACCCCGACCTCACGTTGGTTTATAATCGATTTGATATTAGGATGACTAAACTCGACTGGGTCTTCAATCGACAATATATGCCCTGTCATGTTTTTATTTCGATGATTAATCATCGCCGCGAGTGTTGTTGATTTACCTGAACCAGTTGCACCGACCATCAGGATCAAGCCCCTTTTCTGCAGTATCATCTCCTGCAATATTGCGGGTAGCCCCAGTTGTTCGATCGTTGGAATTTCCGATGGAATAAGTCGAAGCACCATTCCCACTTGACCCCTTTGACGAAAAATATTGACACGAAATCTTGCTGAGCCATCTTCAAGTGCAATCGCAAAGTCACATTCCATTGTTTCTTCGAAATGACTTGTCTGAACATCATTCATGATGTTAAGGGCGGCTGCCTTGCAGATATCTCCTGTCAGAATTGTCTTGCCGACGGCTGTTATCTTGCCTTCCAGTTTGATCTTAACTTCAGAGTTTGTAGTAATAAACAAATCCGAGGCATTCTTCTCAACCATTAATTTAAGATAAGGTGTGATATCCATACTGATTGACTACCCCCGAAGCTAAACATTATTTTCTATAACCAACAATTACCTATGCCACCCCACCTAATACATTCCGCCTGAATCTTTTTCCTCTTCATGCAACTTTAAATGATCCAGGTCATCTTCTTCGACATTTTTGGCATCCTTACCTTCCAGTTTGATTCTTAAACGTAATTCATTCATTGAATCTGCGTTGCGCAGTGCATCTTCCAGTGTTACCAGGTCTGCTTGATGGAGATCGAACAATGCCTGATCAAAAGTCTTCATGCCCAATTCATTGGACTTGGACATAATAGTCTTAATCTCGTGAACCTCACCTTTTAATATCAGATCAGAAATGAGTGGAGAGTTCAACATAATCTCAATCGCGGCAGCACGACCCTTGCCATCGCGCGTCTTGAGAAGCCTCTGGGCAATTACAGCCTTCAAGTTTAATGATAAATCCATTAATAATTGTTGACGGCGTTCTTCCGGGAAAAAGTTAATAATTCGATCCAGTGCCTGGTTAGCACTGTTGGCATGCAATGTGGCCATCGCCAAATGCCCCGTTTCGGCAAAGGCGATACCAAACTCCATCGTCATACGATCACGAATCTCACCCAGCAAAATAACATCAGGAGCCTGTCGCAAAGTGTTTTTCAGTGCGATTTCCCAGTCATCCGTATCCATCCCCACTTCACGCTGCATAATGATACAACTCTTGTGGGGATGAACATATTCGATCGGATCTTCAATGGTAATGATATGGCCGAATGAATTCTCGTTTCTGTAATCTATCATGGCCGCCAACGAGGTTGACTTACCTGAACCTGTTCCACCCACCATGATAACCAACCCGCGTTTGGTCATGACAATCTCTTTCAAAATTTCTGGTAGCTTGAGTTTGTCAAGATTGGGTATTTCAGTTTCAATGGTACGCATCACCAGACCGCAATATCCCTGCTGAATAAACGCATTTGCTCTAAACCGACCCACACCCACAGGATTAACAGCGAAATTACATTCCTTTGTCGCTTCGTACTCCTTTAACTGCTTGTCATTCATGACAGCGTATACCAGGGCTTTGGTGTTGTCTGCTGTCAACTCAGTTTTCGACACGGGTGTAATCTTGCCGTGTACCTTGATTGCAGGAGGAAACCCTACTGTAATAAACAAATCGGAACCTTCCTTCTCAATCATCAGTTTGAGAAGATCACGCATGAATTTTATCGCTTGTTCTCTTTCCACGAGTTCCTCCTGTTAATTATGTGTCATGCAAGTCTCTATTTACGGGAAAGTGTCTTTGTTAGCGCATTTGGATAAGGCCTCTTGCCGACTGACCACATTCTTTTTGACCAACTCGGCCAGATCCTGATCCAGCGTTTTCATACCAAATTGTTGCCCGGTCTGTATTGCTGAATACATCTGTGCAATCTTGTTCTCTCGAATCAGGTTACGAATAGCAGGTGTGCCAACCATAATTTCATGTGCAGCGACACGGCCACCACCAATTTTCTTAAGCAAGGTCTGTGCGATAACAGCCTTCAGTGACTCGGACAACATGGCACGTATCATATCTTTCTCTGCCGCCGGGAACACATCAATAATACGATCAATGGTCTTGGCAGCTGAACTGGTATGCAAGGTCCCAAATACCAGGTGACCGGTTTCAGCAGCAGTCAGCGCCAGGCGGATAGTTTCCAGATCACGCATTTCACCGACGAGAATAACATCCGGGTCTTCACGCAAAGCGGAGCGCAGGGCCTCATTAAAGCCCAGGGTATCTCGATGGACCTCACGCTGGTTGATGAGGCATTTCTTTGAGACATGTACGAATTCAATAGGATCTTCAACCGTAAGGATATGACCATATTCATTTTCGTTTTTGTGGTTCACCATGGCAGCCAGGGTAGTGGATTTACCAGATCCTGTAGGCCCTGTTACCAGCACCACGCCACGAGGGATATCAGCCAACTCTTCGAAAATCTTTGGGCACTTTAGATCTTCCAACGACAGGATCTCGGACGGAATTGTCCGGAACACGGCCCCAGCACCACGATTTTGATTAAAGGCATTGACGCGAAATCGTGCCAGACCAGGAATTTCAAAAGAGAAATCACACTCCCAAAATTCTTCAAAATCCTTGCGCTGTTTATCGTTCATGATGTCATAGACCATGTCGTGGACTTCCGTGTGAGTAAGGACGGGGACATTGATTTTTCTCATGTCACCATCAACACGAATCATGGGGGGCACACCAGCGGATAAATGCAGGTCGGATGAGCCGTTTTTTGCACCGAATGCGAGAAGTTCACCAATATCCATCAAAATCCTCCTGTACGTAGGAAAATAGTTGCAATGTTAAAATATCTGCTCTTGAATACAACATGATATATTTTATGCTTAAAACCAGTAAAAATGGCATTCAAAATAATTGCTGCCTTTGTCACTTCCCTGGCAGGTAATAAATTGTATTATTATGAGGTTTCAACACGATGTTACTTGCTTTTTGAAGGTTAGACCACTGCTATCCTCAGAAATGTTCCCCTATGAAAAACACCGAGAAAAATAGCAAGAAAAACACTCAGGGAAACATTACTGCTGCACTTGCACAAATTAGACAAAGGATTGCTGATGCTGAACATCGTTTTAATCGCGACACTGGCTCAGTTCAATTGCTGGCAGTCAGCAAAACCAGGCCCGTGTCCGACATACGAGCGGCCATTAACGCCGGACAATCCTGTTTTGCCGAAAATTATCTGCAGGAAGCAATAGGAAAAATAATTAATCTAAATAATGCTCAAGTCGACTGGCATTTCATTGGTTCAATACAGTCAAATAAAACCCGTGATATTGCACAATACTTTCATTGGGCACATACCATAGACAGGGTTAAAGTGGCCCGTAGATTAAGTGAACTGCGCCCTGAGCATCTGCCCCCTTTAAATGTGTGTCTCCAAATTAATATCAGTGGCGAAAAAAGTAAATCTGGCATAGAACCCCACGAATTAAAACAGCTTGCTGATGACTGCGTGTCTTTGCCAAATATCCGATTGAGAGGACTGATGGCCATGCCGGCACAAGTTTCAGACTTCGAAAGGCAACGCGTCCCTTTCGGGCAAATGAGACGATTGCTGTCAGAACTTCAAAATGAATACCCCAGACTGGATACCTTATCCATGGGCACGACGAACGATCTGGAAGCAGCCATCGCCGAAGGTGCAACAATGGTTCGCGTTGGTACCGCAATTTTTGGGGCACGTAATTACCAATAACTGCCTATACACAAACTACCTGGAAATACAGGATTCAGAGTTCTGGCATCTTTCAAGTTGAGTATAAATTGTTACACTTAAGTTGATACACTCAATTTAAAACAAAGCAATAGAGATTTTTGAATGAAAAATTCCAGAATTACCTTCATTGGCTGTGGCAACATGGGTCGAAGTCTTATTGGCGGCTTGATTGCCAACGGCTTGCCTGAAAATTCCATTACAGGAACGGACATTAACGCTGAACAACGCCAAACAACAGCATCACAATATAACATTGAAATGCTGGAAGATAATCAGCAAGCCATCAAGGATGTAGACGTTGTTGTTCTCGCCGTCAAACCGCAATCAATGGAAGATACCCTGAAACCAATCAAGGAAACCCTGTCTCAGAAAAAACCATTACTCATATCGGTCGCTGCAGGAATTAAACTATCAGATCTTGGGAGATGGGCAGGCGAAGACCTTGCGATTGTACGCGTCATGCCGAATACACCGGCATTAATCCAGGCAGGTGCAACAGCACTCTACGCCAATAAAAACACCAGTAGTGCACAGTGTGATCTGGCGGAAACGATCATGCGATCTGTTGGCCTGGCCTTATGGCTGGATGATGAAACATTAATGGACACCGTGACCGCATTGTCAGGGAGTGGCCCCGCCTATTACTTCCTTATCATGGAAGTCATGGAAAAAGCCGCATTACAACTTGGATTACCACAGGAGCAGGCACGCATACTCACCCTGCAAACAGCATTTGGTGCGGCCAAGATGGCCCTGGAAAGTTCACACGATGCAGAATCACTTCGCAAACAGGTGACCTCTCCCGGTGGCACAACAGAACAGGCCCTGAAAGTATTAATAGACGGCGGCATAGAAGATTTATTTCGTGATGCGCTCAAGGCAGCTCAAAAAAGATCAGCTGAATTGGCTGAAGAATTTGGAAATAGTTGATTAGCATGGCTTACCTTCTACAAGCCCTTGTTACTCTGGTGCAATTTGTGATCGGCATTTATTTAATACTGGTTCTGTTACGCTTTTTGTTTCAACTGGTGCGAGCGGACTTTCATAACCCAATATCGCAGGCAATTGTCACAGTTACTAACCCGCCGTTACGTATTTTGAGAAAGATCGTGCCGGGTTTTGCCGGTATTGACTGGCCATCAATTATCCTCTTGCTCTCTGTGCAGGCCCTAGAGATCAGTCTGACCGCATTGCTGGTAACTGGGAACATGCCCTCGGCGACAGCATTGATTTTGTTGTGTATTGCGCATTTGCTACAACTCACCGCCTTTGTCTATATGTTTTGTATCATTATCATTGTCGTTGTCAGCTGGATTAACCCCGGCGCCTATAACCCCATGACTGTGCTCATATATCAACTTACCGATCCTTTAATGCGCCAGGTAAGGCGACGCGTACCTACAACTGCCGGTCTTGACTGGTCACCAATGATAGTATTGCTTGGAATTTACCTATTCCTTTCTCTGGTCGTCGCCCCGCTTATGGATTTTGGCAATAGTCTCAACCGATAAATAGATCTGTGTCGACATACTATCGTTACCGTGACGACAAGTTACTTCTGGATTTGCATGTACAAACACGCACGCGTCATGATAAATTTAAAGGGTTATTGGACAACAGGCTGTGCCTGCAAATCAGGGCTCTTCCGGTGGAGGGTAGAGCCAACCAGTACCTGCTCGCGTTAATAGCAAAGGAATTTAAAGTAAGCAAATCCCGAATGAAGTTGGTCAAAGGGGTACAGAATAGAAACAAATGTGTCGCCATACATTCACCGACAATATTACCAGACTGGTTCCTGGAACTGGCCGGAAAACGCCTGAAAAACCAGGGGAACTTTTGACACAACTCTTGTCTGCTATTAGTGTAGATAATGTAAGCTAAAAAAGGTGGAATATGGCAATGAAGACTGATCAGAACTTACCCAGGATATCAACCGGGATAACCATTAGAGTACTTTCTACAGCCCTGTTTTTGCTCGCCATGCCGCTAATGGTGCAGGCGGAGCAATCAAAGAAATTTGGTGATTACACCGTTCATTACAGCGCCTTCACAACAGACAATTTAACATCTTCCGTCGCCAGGGCATACAATATCCCACGTAGCAAAAACCGTGCTTTATTAAACATATCTGTACTCAAAAAAACAACCGATGGTCCAAGTAAGCCAAGCAGAGCACGCATTAAGGGAACAACAACGAACCTGAGTCAACAACTTAGAGAATTAAGCCTTCGTGAAATTTCAGAAAAAGGGGCCATCTATTATATCGCCGAGACGCCTGTGGATAATGCTGAAACCCTGAAATACAATCTTGAGATCACTCCAGAAGGTGAAACGATAACGTACAAATTTTCATTTCAGGAACAATTTTACACCGAATAAGCGACTGACATATTCATTTAGCCTTAAATATCGTATTCCATAATTAACGGGGCGTGGTCTGAAAAACGTTCTTCCTTGTAGATTTCTGCACTGGTAGCCTTACCTGATAAACTGGGCGAAACTATCTGATAATCAATTCGCCAGCCCACATTCTTTGCCCATGCCTGTCCTCTATTCGACCACCATGTAAATTGATCCTCCAGCTGATTGATTTCACGAAAAGCATCAACCATTCCAACGGAATCGAATAACCTGTCCATCCAGGCTCGTTCCTCGGGCAGAAAACCTGAATTTTTTAAGTTACCCCGCCAGTTTTTCAAATCGATTTCCTTATGCGCAATGTTCCAGTCGCCACAAATAATATAGTTTCTTTTCTGCCTTCTGTATTTCTTCAGGACAGGCATAAATCGATCCATAAAATCATATTTGATTGTCTGCCGTTCCTCGCTGGAAGAGCCTGAGGGGAGATAGAGAGAGATAATACTCAACGATCCAAAATCAGCCTGAATATATCTGCCTTCAGAATCTGCATGGTGCCAACCCAGGTTTGTTTTAATCTTATCAGGTTGTTGTCTGGTATAAATGGCTACGCCACTATAGCCTTTTTTTTCGGCATCATTGAAAAAACCGTAATAGCCATTTGGTGAGAGTATCTCTTCTGATAATTGATGCACCTGCGCCTTCGTTTCCTGGATACAAACCACATCAATATTCTGCTCCAGCATCCACTTAAAGAACCCCTTTCTATGCCCTGCACGTATCCCATTGACATTCAATGTCATTACTTTCATCTATTTTAGGCCTTGATTTGTTTTCCCAGATTTGTTTTAAAATCCACAGTCAATGTATGATAATCAATTATTCATGACCATGTTTCGTAAAGTTAAGGTTATTAATGCAGAAATATCAACTAGAGTTTATTGAGTTTGCCATTGCGCACAAAGTCCTGTGCTTTGGTGACTTCACACTTAAATCGGGAAGGCAAAGCCCTTATTTTTTCAATAGTGGTTTATTCAATGATGGCAAGAGCCTTTTTCGTTTAGGTCGTTTTTATGCGAGCGCCATTCAGGCAGCTAACATTGAGTATGACATGTTATTCGGTCCGGCGTACAAGGGCATTCCCCTGGCGTCAGCCGTAGCAATGACGCTTGCAGAGGATCATGATATCAATGTGCCTTATTGTTTTAATCGAAAAGAGGCAAAAAATCATGGTGAAGGAGGCACAACTTTTGGCGCACCACTGCATGGTAAAACACTGATAATTGATGATGTTATCTCCGCTGGCATCTCTGTTAATCTCTCGGTTGAAATTATAAAACGGTCAGGCGCGACAACGGCAGGTGTCGTCATTGCCCTGGACAGGCAAGAAAGAGGGGAGGGTAAATTATCAGCAGTACAGGAGGTTGAACAACGGCATCAGATAAGTGTCATAAGCATCATTACGCTGGAAAATATGATTGAATATCTGGAAAAAACGCCGAGTATGTCTGAAAATCTTGGTAAAATCAGGCAATATCAGGAATCATATGGTGCCGTAGATCTCTAACTGGGACATCTAACCGGGACATCTAACCGGGACAATTAATTGAAACCGAAAAGAAATTAGCTAGTCAAATTGGGAGTAAATACAAGAGCGACAGGTATAGATATGAATATTTCAAAAGAATCTTTATTGGCTGTGATGACCCCAGGTTTGATAGTTCTGTGTTTGATAACTCTGAGTCTAATGGTTTTGTCCTTACCTGCCCAGGCGCGTATTAAATGCTGGGAAAACAGTGATGGTGTCAGGGAGTGCGGGGACAAGGTACCACCTGAATACGCACAAAAGAGTCACAAAGAAATCAGTAGTCAGGGCATTACCGTAGAGGAATCAGCGAGAGCCAAAACCAAAGAAGAACTGGTAGAAGATCGGCGCCTGGCTGCCATTCAGGAGGAAGAAGACCGGAAAAAAGCCGAGATAGAAAAACAGGACAAAATCCTGCTGGATACGTACAGCAATACAGATGATATTCAGATGACAAGTGATGGGAAAATTGCTGCACTTGACTCCACAATCAAACTGGCGAAAAAACGCAATGAAAAGATTCAGGCTAATCTGGATAAACGTACCGCCGAAGCAGCCGCTGCAGAACTTGCGGGCAAACAACCAGCAGAAGACCTGCTCAAGGATATAGAGTCACTACAAAGGCAAATCAAGAACAATGATAAATTCATTGTCGATAAACGTAAGGAACAGGAAGCTATCAAGAAAGAATATGCGGATAAAATAGTTCGTTTTGAGGAACTGACAGGTAAGAAAAAATAGCAGCAATCTTTAGAAAATTACCTAAACAGTCCTCGTTTCAATGCCTGCCATTGTTCCTGAAAATGCTCGGTGGGTTTCTTGTCAAATGATGTACGAATAAACTGGCTCATCTTCCCTTCAACAAGCGCCAACATCTGATTGGCCCCCGAGTCAATTGACCCAACAAGCCGTGCACTATCATCTAGATTGGCTTCCCTCAATATTTGCTTAAGCTGGGTTTCCAAACGCTCAAAAAAATGATGTGCCCGAACTCGTAAGCGTTCATTTTCACCCACCAGGGCATCTCCGGCAAGAACACGTGTAATACCAGGGTTACGTTCGGAGAAACCCAGCAATACATGCACGATTTTTTCACAACGTACAATGGCGTCCTTTTCCTGTGCAAGAATGCTGTTAATCAAGCCGAAAACTGAATCCTCTGAGAAATCTATCAAAGCTTCAAACATCTTGGCCTTGCTGGCAAAATGTCTGTAAAGCGCGGCCTCTGAAACACCTACGGCCCTAGCTAAACCCGCAGTTGTAATACGCGTTCCAGGATTTTCCTCTAACTGCAAAGCGAGTATTTCCAGTATTTGTTGTTTCCTGTTGGACTTCCTGGTTTCGTTCATTTCTTCAGCTCTTGCCAGTGCTACGTCCATCAATGAGCGTACCCACACCCTGATCTGTAAATACTTCCAGTAAAACAGCATGCTCGACCCGACCATCAATAATATGTGCAGCTTTAACCCCATTCTTGACTGCGTCCAGAGCAGCATTAATCTTGGGCAACATGCCACCATGAATCACACCTGCTTTGATGAGATCATCCACATCAGCAATCGAAAGCCCTGTTAGCACATCACCATCTGCATTCAACAAGCCCGCTGCATTGGTCAACATGATCAATTTTTCTGCAGCCAGTATCTCAGCCATTTTTCCTGCCACCAGATCAGCATTAATATTGTAGGACTGGCTGTCCTTGCCGACGCCAATGGGCGCTATCACGGGAATAAAATCGCCCTTTACCAGTGTATCAACCACCGACGTATCGATACTCTCGACTTCACCAACATGGCCGATATCTATGATTTCGGGTGCTTCCATCCCAGGATCAGCACGCTTGAAGACCAGTTTTTTCGCGCGAATCAAATCTCCATCTTTTCCCGTCAACCCGACCGCCGAGCCACCGTTACGATTGATCAGGGTAACAATTTCCTTATTCACCTGGCCGCCCAATACCATCTCTACAATATCCATAGTTTCGCTGTCAGTCACGCGCATTCCTTCAACGAATTTGGATTCTTTGCCCATGCGAGAGAGTAAATCCCCGATCTGAGGACCGCCGCCATGTACAACGACCGGATTCATTCCCACCGATTTCATCAGTACAATATCGCGTGCGAACCCATTTTTCAGTTGATCGTCCACCATGGCATTGCCACCATATTTTATGACGATAGTCTTACCACTAAAACGTTGTATATAAGGTAAGGCCTCGGTCAGAACCTTTGCAATCGCTGCGGCATTTTTTAACTCTGATGTCATGATCTATCTCGGCAAACCTTTTTGTGATGACCCAATTTTGTGGGAAAGTGTAATTCTGGCTTCCCAGCTGGACGGAGTACTAGCGATGCAGCTTATCAAAATGGGAGCTTTAAGTCCGCTGAAACAGAATGCAAAAGATCGCGAAATCCTTTTTGGATCCTCTCCATGGCCTCGTCACTTTCCGCTTCAAATCTGGCGACTAAAAATGGACTCGTGTTTGATGGCCTGACAAGGCCCCAACCATCCGAAAAATCAACGCGCAAACCATCTATATCTGTCACCTCTGCATCCTCGAATGCCATTTTCTTTTTCATTATCTCCATCACCTTGGCGTGATGTTTCTCTGCCAAAGGAATACGAAGCTCAGGTGTTGATATGTCGTCAGGCAACTCGGCAAAGGTCTCGGTCGGGCTACTTTTACTCTTTGTTAGAATCTCCAGCACTCTTGCGCCCGCATACAGGGCATCATCAAAACCATACCAGCGTTCCTTGAAAAAGATATGCCCGCTAAATTCGCCCGCAAGTGGCGCATCGATCTCTTTCATCTTCGACTTGATCAGGGAATGACCCGTCTTCCACATCAGTGGCTTACCGCCACTCTCTTCAATGACCGCTTTGAGATGCCGACTGCATTTGACATCAAAAATAATCGAAGCACCCTGATTTCGGGACAGGACATCCCTGGCAAATAACATCATCTGCCTGTCGGGCCAGATAATCTTACCTTGTCCATCGACAATACCCAGTCGATCTCCATCACCATCAAATGCGAAACCCAGATCTGCGCCTTCCTCTTTCACTATTTCTATCAGTGACTGCAAATTCTCCGGCTGACTGGGATCAGGCTGATGGTTTGGGAAGGTGCCATCAATATCACAATACAATTCCACGACATCATGCCCCAATGCTCTGTAAAGCTGAGGTGCCAACTGGCCCGCGACACCATTACCACAATCAACAATGATCCTGAATGCCCCTCCTAATGCAACAGGGATATCATCCGTGATCCTCCTTAAGTAATCAGCACTAATATCTGCAGCCTGTAAACTCCCCTGCCCTTCAGAGATCTCCTTATTGGTAATTCGATTTCGAATTGCCGTGATTGCTTCGCCAGATAATGTTTCACCATCAAGCACGATCTTTAAGCCATTATATTCAGGACCATTATGACTCCCGGTAAGCATCACACCGCTATTCGTTTCCAGATGATGTGTCGCAAAATACAGGACAGGTGTCGGGACAACACCGATATCGGTGACATCACGACCGGAGGCACGTAAGCCTTCAATTAATGCATCGCCTAATTCAGGGCTGCTTGTTCGGCCATCTCGTGCAACGACGATACCCTGCTGCCCACGTTCATTAGCCTCACTTCCTATTGCGCGACCGATCTCGCGGACGATGGTCGCAGATAACGTTTCCCCCACGACACCTCGAATATCGTAGGCACGAAAAATATCCGGCGAAATTTCAACTTGTTCCGGCACTTCTACATCTGGCGAGTCCGCAGTTTCTGCCAGTGTTGTTTCCGGGCTTTCTCGGTCAGCACTTTTTTGCTCTGCGGCTTCACTGCCTGCCCCTTCTCCATTGCCACCACCTTTCTGTCCTGAATTCTCTTGCGATATATCTGAAGGCGTAGCTATGTAAGTGACGTCATCACCTATCAGTCCTTCTGAGATTGCACCAGGGACGGTTTCTTCACCGGATTGTGGCAAGCCCGGAATCAATTTTGCCAATCCTGGGTGTCCTCCCTCCATGATTGCCTTCACGGCACCCTGGTAGACAACTCCTTTCTCAGCCTCTTCCTCTTTCGGTTCTGTGTCTTCACTTTTAGCTTTACCGGTGTCCGTTTTTGTTCCCGACTGTTTGCGACGGTAAAAAACAAAACCTGCCGCACCTGCCGCCAGAACGAGCAACACAAGAACTATCAGCGCTATGCTGGAATCTCCTCCTACTGACTCGACAGCTTCAGCGACGGACGCTACTGACGATCTACTCTTACTCCAACTGACTACATTCCATTTCGTACCTTTGATGCCCACAACAATGGGTTTCCCAATACGTAATTTTGCATCACCAGTCATGGCCAGAGTAAACGCCTTTGCGCCCTTGCCTTGCTGTATTTCAATATAGGTTCCAGCAACATCAAATGTTGATGTTATAGACTCGATCAGGCTCAGGGGCATACTTAAATGCAACAAACCAATAAGGTTGTCGTCTACGTCTGTGACACGGTTCACAAGTGCAATATGGACTCCATCCCCACCCACACCGTGCACTTCTGCGTCCACAGATGTTGCAGACTTTTCTGCCCTTCTAAGCAGATCGACTGAGGCAAAACTCATCGGCGGCATTGCCTCCCTGTCCGTCTCATATTTCCCGGGGAGAAGCAGCCTCAGTTTCAACGCTGACTCAAATAATGAACGCTTTTCCTCACCCTCATTCTCAAAGGCAACACTGTCTGCCTCTGCAAATAGTTTGACGATGGCCTCATCCTGGGCCAGTGCCTCCAGTTGCTTTTTAATCGCCGCAATGGGGGCAGCAATCTTATCGGCCGCCTGCGTTTTCTGTTCGTCATTTGCTGAGGCATTTTGGACGGTAAATTCTCCTGCAAACACAAGCAGCAACAAAACCGCGACGTTACCGCCAATGACCAACGCGTTACACATTGTACTTCGTCTGGATTCCCTGCCCGTTACTGGCCATTCACCCATTGGCTTACTCCTCTAAACTTATTATTTTTAAATCTCCGGAAAACCCTATGTCCAAACACCTATGCTTGAACACCTGTGTGACCAAACCCACCTTCACCACGATGACTCTCATCAAATTCATCGACAATATCAAACGTTGCCTGAACCACGGGCATAAAAACCATCTGTGCAATCCGATCGCCAGGATTAATCGTATAAGACTCATGTCCACGGTTCCAACAGGAGATATACACCTGACCTTGATAATCAGAGTCGATCAAACCTACCAGATTGCCTAAAACAATGCCCTTTTTGTGGCCCAAACCGGAACGAGGCAACAAGACAGCTGCCAAACCTGTATCTTCAACATGAATAGCGAAGCCTGTGGGGATCAAAGATGTTTCTCCAGGATTAATTTCCAGTGGCTCATCAAGACAGGCACTGATATCCATGCCTGCCGAGCCTGGTGTTGCATAATTTGGCAACGGGAATTCATTACCAAGTCTTTTATCAATGCACCTGAGTTGTATTTTCTTGAATTGTATTTTCTTGGGCTGATTTTTTTTCATAGTAGCAATTTGCAATTATCTGTATTAGTTGACGTGCAAGTCTTTCTTTGGGGGCCTTTTCCAGGGTCTGATTTCCCAAGATCTGATTTCCCTGGGTCTGATTTCCCACCACCCAGAAAATCTGTAACGCATTTTCATCCACATTAAAGCCAAGGCCCTCTCCAACCAGATTCGCGGCGATCATGTCCAGATTCTTATTTTTAAGTTTTAGCTGGGCATTGACCAGTAGATTTTCAGTCTCAGCTGCAAACCCCACGGTAAATGGCGCTCGGGACAATCTCGCAACCTCAGCCAGTATGTCCGGTGTTTTTTGCAAGACCAAATTGAGATCGTCTGAGTTCTTTTTAATCTTTTGCTCGGCAACGTCAGCACATCTGTAATCCGCTACCGCTGCGGCGGCGATAAAAATATCAGAATCAGCAATGTCTAACATCACGGCATCACGCATTTGATCGGCAGTGTCTACACTGATGTGACGAACCCGATGCGGCGGATCGATTGCTACCGGTCCAGAAATCAAAGTCACACTAGCCCCTGCCTCAACTGCCGCTCTGGCAACCGCATAGCCCATTCGTCCTGAGCTATGGTTTGTGATATAGCGTACCGGGTCAATCGCTTCACGTGTTGGTCCTGCAGTCACGGTCAATTTCAAATCAGTCAGTAAACCAGTGGAAAATATTTGGGCTGTCTCTTGTAATAATTGTTCTGGTTCCAGCATCCTGCCCGGGCCAATTTCTCCACACGCCTGAGCACCCTCTGCCGGCCCGATTATTTTTATTGATCGTCTGCCCAGTGTCTCTATATTTTCCTGCGTCGCTGAATTTGTCCACATTTGTTGATTCATGGCAGGCGCAATCACCACAGGCGCAGTTGTTGCCAAACACAGGGTGCTCAACAAATCATCCGCCAGTCCGTGTGCTAGACGAGCAATGAAATTAGCACTGGCAGGCGCGACCAGGACAATATCGCTCCAACGCGCTAATTCAATATGACCCATCCCGGATTCAGATGCATGATCCAGTAATTCTGTGTGAACCGCTCTGCCTGACAACGCCTGCATGGTCAGCGGAGTAATAAACTCACAGGCACCTCGCGTCATGACTACACGCACTTCTGCGCCTTGATCTCGCAAACGTCTGACCAGTTCGGCGCTCTTGTACGCGGCAATGCCGCCAGTGACACCCAGGAGTATTCTTTTGTTTGATAAGTTTTTCATCAGCATCATTGTATTACTAAAGTGGTCGAATTTTACCTTATCGTACCTAAATCCGCATTTTTGCTACAATCATCTCAATCAAGGGAATTACTTGATGAATATTCATATGACAGGGAGGTTGTAATCATGCCCATATCCGACTGGCCAGAACAGGAAAGACCCCGGGAAAAACTTTTATCCAGAGGGGCAGCCGCCCTTTCTGATGCAGAATTACTTGCCATATTCCTTCGTACAGGCCGGCGAGGGAAAACAGCTATCGACTTATCCCGCGACTTATTAACGGATTTTGATGGCCTGAGGGGCCTGCTAGAGGCTGATCCCAGAACATTTTGTCAAATTAAGGGCCTGGGTCTGGCAAAATATAGTCAAATACAGGCAGCCATAGAACTTGGCAAACGTTATCTTGCGGCGAATCTTGAAAAAAGGGGTGTATTAAACAGCCCCAAGGACACAAAAAACTTCCTGCTTGCCCAGTTGCGCGCGTACCCGTACGAAGTGTTTGCCTGTCTTTTCCTTGACAATCGGCACCATATTATCAGTTTCGACAAGATGTTTAACGGCACCATAGATGGCGCCAACGTTTATCCCCGCGAGGTGGTCAAAAAGGCCCTGAGCAGGAATGCCGCTGCCGTGATTTTTGCGCACAATCATCCTTCTGGCGTAGCGGAACCTAGTATCGCCGATAAAAATATTACTCGCCGTTTACAGGAAGCCCTGAAACTGGTCGATATTCGTGTTCTTGATCATTTCGTTATTGGCGACAATACTGTTATCTCTTTTGCCGAACTGGGGTTGTTATAGAGGGAAATTGGGGATTTAATACTCTCGGACATGAACCAAAAACTTCGGCCAAATACTTGGATCGACCATTCAATCCATGTACAATCCGCGCTCTTTTTCAACAGACTAAAGATTTAGAGCAATGTCACGAGTATGTCAGGTAACGGGGAAACGCCCAATGTCAGGGAACAACGTGTCCCATGCCAACAATAGAACGCGTCGCCGTTTTTTGCCTAATTTGCACCGCCGTCGTTTCTGGATTGAAAGCGAAAGTCGCTGGGTGAAATTACGTGTGAGCGGCAAAGGCCTGCGTATCATCGACAAAAAAGGCATCGAGACTGTTCTGAAAGAAATCCGTGCTCGCGGCGAAAAGGTATAGGTAAATAACCATGGCTGACAAAATCAAACTCGTTTCTTCAGCTGGCACCGGCCACTACTACACAACAACGAAAAACAAACGCACGAAGCCTGAAAAGATGGAGCTCAAGAAATTTGATCCCGTCGTTCGCAAGCATGTGATGTACAAAGAAGCCAAGATTAAATAGCTCCAGGGCAATTAGTTCTCAGCAAATAATTATTAACCGGAATTAAATCTGCATAAAACCCGCATCATGCGGGTTTTATTTTTTATCTAGCAAAATATTCCCGTAAACGTCCACCTGCCCTCGCCAACCGGCTTCAATCAATGTTGTCGACACATCGTCAAGGATAATTGCTGGTCCTGATATTACTTGAGCTTCAGACAAAGAATCTCTCCGCCATATTTCAACCGATTGTTTCTCGGGAAAAATTTCTCCGTAAATACACTTTGGGTTTTCCTCCCCCTTGCACTCTGGCAAGGTCAACTCAAATGGTTGTGCACTGATACCCAGTCGTACATTCACCAGTTCTACAGGCGCATCCAGGCGATGACCAAATTGTGATTCATGTCGCTGATGAAATTCTGCTTCTGCAGCCGCGATGTCCTTCCATGGAATATTTAAAGTGAATGATTGCCCCCGGTAACAAAGATCAAGACTGGGAACGAATGCCAATTCTTCACTGTCGAACCCTTCTTCGGCCAACACCTGCTTGCCTCGATCTGCAAGTTCGGCGAGGGCACTGTCAACCGCTACCTCAGCGTTATCATGGAGCAAATTACCAATCGTTCTGGACAATTGCCGGCCGGCTGGTGCCGTTAACATACCTAGCGCAGACAATACGCCCGCTTGCACAGGCGCCATCGCCTTTTTGAGGCCAAGGGCATCGGCCAATGCGCAGACATGAAGCCCTCCGGCACCACCAAAGGCAAGCAATACAAAATCACGTGGGTCAATACCCCGCTGTACAGAAATCAGTCGTAAGGCTTGCGCCATATGCTCATTGACAACCTTGATGATCCCTTCAGCAGCTTGCTCAACCGAATCAAGGCCCAGTGGTTTCACTAAACCTCCAATCGAATTTCTTGCTGCCTCGACATCCAGCCTGAGATTACCACCCAGCAAAGCCAATTTGGGCAAATGACCCAGCACCAGATTAGCATCAGTGACGGTAGGATTGATTCCCCCTCGACCATAACAAGCAGGCCCCGGTGATGCCCCGGCGGACTCCGGACCAAGCAGAAGCAGGCCGCCTGCATCGGCGCGTGCAATGGAACCACCACCGGCGCCAATGGTGTGCATATCTACCATGGGAACACCTACCGGATAATGGGCAATATGCCCCGTACTTGTCAGTGAGATATCACCATCAATTAAGGCAACATCCGTCGACGTACCTCCCATATCTAATGTTAACAAACGAGCTTGATTGCAGTTCTCTCCCAGGAAACGGGCACCGCTCAGCCCCCCTGCCGGGCCTGATAATAATAAATGTACGGCTTCCTTCCCCGCCTGTTTTGCAGCACAAGTCTGCCCCGAACTACGCATCACTGAAACCGTGGCAGGTTTGACCTGTTCACTCAGATTTAACAAATATCCCTGAACCAATGGCCCGACATAGGCGTTCAGCCAGGTGGTAATACCACGTTCATATTCACGATATTCAGGAAGAATTTCAGAGGAAATAGAGACAAAAAGATTGTCTGGCAGGGCCCTGGCAATTTTCCGCTCAAATTGATCATCGATGAAAGAAAACAATAAATTCACCGCAACAGACTCCGGTTTTAATTGCTCAATCTCAGCCAGTAATGTGTCGATATCCTGCTTTGTTAAAGGTTCGATGATTTCACCCCTGGCACCGATTCGTCCGCCCGTTTGCAGACAAAATTTTTCTTCCACCGGCGGCGCAATAGCTTCAGGCTGCAAATTATATAGCTCTCTTCTCGCCTGCCTGCCTATGGTCAGAACATCCTGTAAACCACGATTGGCGACATAGACTGTGCGGGCACCTTTTCCTTCCAGCACCGCGTTGGTCGCAACCGTAGATCCATGAATGATGCGCAATGCCTGCATTGTCAGCCCCATTTCACTGATACCTTTCAGGATGGCTTTTTCAGGTGCCTCAGGTGTCGACAACACCTTATGAATCTTCAAGCTTTTGCCGTCATAAAAAACAAAATCTGTGAAGGTGCCGCCCGTGTCGATACCCAGTAATTTCATAATATTTATTTTACCTTGCAACTTTGCTGTTAATCAGAATAATACCTCCGCAATGAACAAGGAAATTCTTATCTCTGTCGATCACATCTCCCACTATTACGGAAACCACTGCGCGGTTGACGATGTCAGTTTTTCGGTCCATCGAGGAGAGGTACTTGGTTTTCTAGGCCCAAATGGCGCAGGTAAAAGTACCACCATGCAAATGATATGTGGTGTTTTATCAGCCAGTGCAGGCCAAATTACCGTGGCTGGTCACGACATGTTTGAGTCACCCAAAGCCGCGAAAAAAAACCTTGGCTTCCTGCCTGAACACCCCCCCTTGTATCAGGATCTGAATGTAGATGAGTACCTCCGCTATGCAGCGCGCTTGCGTGGCATCATAAAAGCAGAGATAAAAAAAGCAGTGGAAACTAGTAAACAGCGTTGCGGACTATCTGATACCGGCAAGCGCTTGATTAAAAATCTGTCAAAGGGCTTTCAACAACGTATTGGTATTGCACAGGCAATTATTCATTCGCCTGCTGTCTTGATACTTGATGAACCTACGTCAGGACTGGATCCAAATCAGATCCTGGAAATCAGGGAATTAATTAGCGAACTGGGTAATGACCATAGTGTTATTTTATCTACGCATATTCTTCCGGAAGTACAAAGTGTCTGTGATCGTGTCTTGATCATCCACCAGGGAAAACTCGTGTTAGATGAGTCCCTGGATAAGCTGCAACAAGATGATCATATTCGTCCGATCAAGATCGCTTTACGGCAACCCCCGCCGCCAGAAGTTTTAGGTGAGATAGAAGGCATCACGAGTATAGAACAAATCGGCAATCACCATTTCAAGATTTATTGTCAGTCCGACATTGAAACAATCAATCGGATCACAAAAATGTCAGTCGAATCTGAGTGGGAACTCTATGAAATGATCCCCGAACGTGATTCCCTTGAGGAAACCTTTGTTCAACTCACCCGCGGAGAAAGCCAGTCCCTGTCCGATGAGAAACCTGATGAAAATCCTGATGAAGCCGGAGAAGATTCAGAATGAAGTCCATTTTCCATATCGCAACACACGAATTAAGACGACTATTTAATTCGCCGATGGCCTGGATACTCTTCGCGGTCGTACAGTTCCTGCTGGCAATCTTCTTCCTGTGGTTCCTCGGTCAATTCATCGATCCGGCGGCAGCTTCATTATTTGCTAATTATGGCGTCACCGAAATTGTTGTGGTTGGACTGTTACAAATCGCCGGCATCATTCTCTTGCTGATTACACCGTTCATAACCATGCATACCTTCAGTGAAGAACGACAGTCAGGATGCATAAAATTATTATTATCTTCACCCATTTCAATGACCGAACTGGTATTGGGTAAATATCTGGGGGTCATTTGTTACTTGTTCTTATTGTTGTCGCTGATTGCTTTAATGCCGTTATCCCTGCTCATGGGCACCGAGCTTGATTTGTTGCAACTGCTCTCGGCAATGTTAGGCTTAGTGCTACTAACGAGTTCATTTGCTGCGATCGGATTGTTTATGTCTTCCCTGACAAATCAGTCTGCAGTTGCAGCCATCAGTACCTTTGGCATCCTGTTCGTACTCATGATCATGAACATAGCAGGGAATACAGGCTCGGAATTATTAAGAGAAATTCTAACCTATACATCATTGTTAAATCATTATCATAACCTTCTGGACGGTATCTTTAATTCTGCAGATGTAATTTATTACCTGTTGGTAAGCGCTGTATTTATCGTGCTGAGCATCTGGCGACTGGATAATGAGCGATCCTACTGACGTCACGAAAATCACACCATGAAGATCACAGCTAAATCACGTAGACAGTCCCGCATCAATAGCATCGTCATGCTCCTGCTGATATTGTCTCTGACAGGTCTGCTAGCCTGGCTAAGTGTGCGTTATCAAACACAAATGGACTGGACACAAAGTGGACGCCACACCTTGTCACATGCCAGCCAGGAAGTTCTGGTTCGCCTGGAGGGCCCTGTCGAGATCACTGCTTATGCTCGAGAAGATGCTGTCTTGCGACAGACAGTTGAAAAAATCGTTGGGCGTTATAAGCGACTCAAACCAGATATAAAACTTCACTTTGTCAATCCAGACACCGTGCCTGACAAAGTACGAAGCGCAGGGATTAGTGTCAATGGAGAAATGCTGCTTCGTTATCAGGGACGCAAAGAGCACGTCAAAACTGGCACCGAGGAAGAATTTACCAATGCACTTGAACGATTGGCACGCGGTTCTGAACATTTGTTGGTCTTTCTCGAAGGCCACGGTGAACGAGATCCCTTTGGCAAAGCAAACCATGATTTAAGCCTGTGGACGACACAACTCGTTTCACGCGGTTTCAAAATTCAATACCTTAACCTGGCCGATGTGCAGGCAATACCAGGTAATACAAAGGTTCTGGTGATTGCTTCACCCACTGTTGGTCTTCTTCCGGGAGAGATCGCGTTGATCATTGAATACCTGTTACGCGGCGGCAATATTCTTTGGCTTTTTGATCCGGGCAGTCTACATGGTCTGGAATCATTAGCTGATCAATTAAGTATTGAAATACCCTCGGGTGTGGTGATTGATTTCGCTGGCAGTCTCATCGGCATAGAAGATCCAACTATCGTCCTCAACACTTCAAGTATGTATCCTGAACACGCCATCACAAAGACATTCAATTTAACAACTTTTTTCCCGACAACAGCATCAATCAATGTAAGGGATAATGAACAATGGAACACATCCAGCCTGTTGATCAGCGGAGACCACACCTGGTTAGAAACTGGCGTACTAGAAGGTGAAATTGAATACAATGAAGACAGCGATCTGATTGGTCCCCTGGATATTGGTATTACCCTGGAAAAAACCATCGAAAATGACCTGGGAAATGATCTGGACGAACCTTCCGAAACCATACAGCAGAGAATTATTGTCATTGGTGATGGAGATTTTCTGTCAAATACCTATGTTGGCAACAGCGGAAATCTTGATTTGGGAATTCGTTTAATAAACTGGTTAAGCAATGATGATGACTTTATCAGTATCCCGATTAAAACCGTCAACGATGCGCATCTTGAACTATCGCTACTTGCCTCTGTTATTATCGCTTTTGGGTTTATTCTGGTTTTGCCGTTACTCTTCCTTGGAACCGGTTTGACCATCTGGTGGCGCAGGAAAAAACAATAGTCATCATGCCCCGCCGTTTGTTAATCAACCTGGTGCTACTTTTTTGCGTCATTGGCCTGGCAGTTTTTCTAGGCACAAATAAAGAGCAGGAAATCATTGAACCAGACGTGACTCTGACGGATATATATCCGGACAGCATTCATAGAATTCATATCGAAAGACGGGATCTGGATGATATTATTTTTCAAAAGCAGAATGATCACTGGCATATGCAAAGCCCGTTTAATCTGCCCGCAAACCCTTCACGAATCAAGGTGATGTTAAAGCTGTTACAGGCTCACAGCTATGACCACTTCAGTGCACCAGACAATGATCTCACACCTTATATGCTGGCAGTGCCTGCCGTTTCTATTGTATTGAATGATACGCGTATTGCCTTTGGAGACACCAACCCTCTCAACAAAAAATTACGTTATGTGTTGGTCAAAGACACAGTGCATATTATTAACGACAGCCTGTTTCATCAGTTACAAACATCTGCAACTTTTTTTCTTAACCAGAAGTTAATACCACCTGGTGCCACGATAAAAGCGATTCATTTGCCTGAACTCACGATTAACAACACTGGGAACGGCAAGATATCCGGAGCACACCAGCAGATCATTAAAGCATGGATGCATGTGGAATCAGTTTATGTGGGCAAGTATGAAGAAATTGAGCCTATTGATACCATCAAACTGGAGCTCACATCAGGCGAAATCATAGAATTCATCATTCTTTCGGCCAGACCAAATCTGATCCTGGCCAGACCGGATACGGGCATTAAATATCATATTGGTAACTTGGATTCAGACAGCCTGTTTCCAACAAAACCGAAAACTGAATCAGTCCCAGAGTAGCGTATGCCAGAATTGCCTGAGGTCGAAACAACCCGATTAGGTATCTCCCCTCACATCACAGGGCAAGTAATTACGGATGTCGTGATACG
Source organism: Pseudomonadota bacterium (assembly GCA_022574295.1). Classification (GTDB taxonomy): domain Bacteria; phylum Pseudomonadota; class Gammaproteobacteria; order Eutrophobiales; family Eutrophobiaceae; genus SMWN01. The sequence goes on along the minus strand of JACZSJ010000004.1, from coordinate 11,072 downwards.
CAATAAAAATTTACGCTGGCCGATCCCTGCAACGCTCAAGCAAAGTTTGTTGACTCGACAATTTCAAAAAATAGATCGTCGCGGAAAATATATACTTTGTTATACCAATAACGGATGCATGATGTTGCATTTGGGCATGTCCGGTAGCCTTCGCATCGTAAGCTCGGATATTACACCGGGGAAACATGATCACCTTGATATCCTGTTTGCATCGGGCAACATCTTGCGCTTTCACGATCCACGTCGATTTGGATCTGTCATCTGGACAAAGAAAGATCCTCTCCAACACAAACTGATCCAGCATCTTGGCCCGGAACCATTAAGCGATGATTTCAATGGGCAGTGGCTTTATTCAAGATCAAAAAAACGAAAACAGGCAATCAAAAGTTTTATTATGGACAGCCATCATGTCGTCGGCATCGGCAACATTTATGCCAGTGAGTCTTTATTCCTCGCCGGTATCAATCCGAAACGTAAAGCCGGCAATATATCACTAGAACGTTATGAACGTTTGACAAAGGCAATCAAAAAAATATTGAAACAATCAATCAAGCAGGGTGGAACAACATTAAGAGATTTTTTAAACAGTGATGGCAAACCCGGATACTTTCAGCAACAACTTAATGTTTATGGAAGAGCAGGCCAAACGTGCAAACAATGCAGTTCAACAATCAAAAAAATTAAACTCGGCCAACGCTCTTCTTTTTATTGTGCTGTTTGCCAAAGGTAACACTGTAATTTACATATCAATCGACTCTAGCCTTACTGATTTTTTAGTAATGCTTTCGCCAGCATGACGAGAAGGTGTGACTGGATACCCGCTTTCGCGGGTATGACGACAAGTTGTTACTGGATTCCCGCATTCGCGAGAATGACGGGCGGAGAATAGAAATATCTATTATTGACTAGCTACCCGCTTTCGCGGGTATGACGAGTATTGATTGTGTTGTGGCGGGTACCGGCTAAAAACCGGTATGACGGGTACGAGAATTACGAAACGGGTCGCTCTTTGATATCCATATCCCCGCGACATTAGTGCATCCATGCACGTCATTAAATTTTAAATTCAGTCTTCAACTTCTTAACAACACCAATATTCTTCAACCTCACATACTTCGGCATCCCCCTCTCATACGGCGGATAATCCTCCCCCTCAATCAACGGAATCAAATAACGTCGACACGCATCCGTAATCCCAAAACCATCTTCACTAATATATTCAGCAGGCATCATCTTCTCGACATTGGCAACATCAACCAGATCTGTTTTGCCAATCTCCCAGGCATAGGGATCATCTGAGAGTCGTACTATTGTAAGCATAATGGCATTGTCTCCGGCAAGCGCCATTTCAACCGCTGCCTTGCCGAGGGCGTAAGCCTGTTCGACATCGGTCTTTGAAGCGATGTGTCTGGCAGAACGTTGTAGATAATCTGCCACCGCCCAATGATATTTATAACCATGGGCATCCTTGATTATGTTCGCGACGACAGGTGCGGCACCGCCTAATTGAGCATGACCAAAAGAGTCTCGCGTGTCCTGCTCTGCAAGAAACTTTCCGTCGGGCCACTTCGCACCTTCAGACACAACGACGGTGCAGTAACCGTAACTTTCAACACAATCCTTCACTTTCGCCAGAAAACGTTCCTGATTAAACTCAATTTCTGGAAATAAAATAACAACAGGAATATCATTTTCTTCGTCAGCCGCCAGTCCACCAGCAGCCGCAATCCATCCCGCATGTCGACCCATCACCTCAATGACAAAAACCTTGGTTGAAGTCCTGGCCATTGACAACACATCGTAGGAAGCCTCGCGAGTTGAGATAGCAATATATTTGGCAACAGAACCAAAACCCGGGCAGTTATCAGTAATAGGCAAATCATTATCGACTGTCTTCGGAATATGTATCGCCTGCATGGGGAAACCCATCTTTTCTGAAAGTTGGGAAATTTTGTGGCAGGTATCAGCGGAATCACCACCGCCATTATAAAAAAAATAGCCAATATCATGTGCCTTGAAGACCTCGATCAATCGTTCGTATTCAGCCCTGTTTTCTTCAAGACTTTTCAGCTTGTAACGACAGGAACCAAAGGCACCAGATGGTGTATGACGTAATGCCGCAATTGCCTCGTCGGATTCTTTGCCCGTGTCAATGAGATCCTCGGTAAGCGCACCGATAATACCATTGCGACCCGCATAGACATTCGCAATCTTGTTCGAGTGATTGCGTGCTGTCTCAATCACGCCACAGGCAGTGGCATTGATCACAGAGGTGACGCCACCTGATTGTGCATAAAATGCATTTTTCCGCTGACTTTTTTCCCTTTGGCTCATTAAACTGTTGACTCCTGATCATTCTCTAACTTATGGAAATATACGCGTATTATTCTTGTGATAGACTCTAATGACAAATTTATGCTCAAAAGTCCATACGTAAAAGCCTGTCCCTGGAAAAAATTTCTCGAAAGCAGGGTCTACAGCAAGGGAACTTGTAAAGCTAATAGTCGCCCAACGTTACTGTGAAATTTAATTACTACATGCTGATATTGTTGCTGCTAATAAGCAACAGTGCGCAAGCTTTCAACGAACTCGATTTGCCAGATATCGGTGATTCATCAGGCAGTGCGATATCACCAGAATTTGAACGGCGCCTTGGGTTGGCCTTTATGCGTAGCGTGAGACAATACGCAACGATTATTGACGATCCTGAAGTAGAAAGTTATATCGAATCAATCGGTTATAAATTAGCCGCCAATAGTGATGACAATACCCTGGCTTTTATTTTCTTTGTTGTTGATAATCCGGACATCAATGCCTTTGCTGCACCCGGGGGCGTCATCGGCATCAATAGTGGCACGATTCTCAACGTACAAAGTGAAAGTGAACTGGCAGGTGTTATTGCGCATGAAATTGCCCATGTCACCCAGAGGCATATGGCCAGACAATTCGAAAGGGCTGGTCAGGTTAGTATCCCGGCAACGGCTGCAATGCTTGGCGCAATATTGCTCGCCATCGCAAATCCTCAGGCAGGGATGGCTGCGCTAGCTGTTGTGACTGGGGCCAATGTTCAATCCCAGATTAATTTTACCCGGGCAAACGAAGTAGAAGCGGATAGTGTCGGCATACAACTTCTCGCTCGCTCTGGTTATGATCCGCAAGGTATGCCATCGTTTTTTGAACGCCTGCAACAAAAATCAGAATTTTATCAGGGAAATGCCCCGGAGTTTCTCAGGACCCACCCCCTGACAAGCTCGCGCATCGCTGATTCAAAAGCCAGGGCTTCAAGATATAAACATGTCGACTATGTGAACACAGCCAGTTATGAATTAGTACGATCAAAACTTGAAGTCAATAGTTATAAAAACGCCAAGGATGCCGTAAAGACTTTCAAACAGCGTTTAGCAAATACACCCGTAGAAAAAAAGGACCCGGTTCGTTATGGCTATGTACTGGCATTAACAAAGGCCGGAAATTATTATTTGGCACGCGAACAATTAAAGGCTTTATTATCCGGGGACAAGGAAAACATTACCTATATGCTGGCCGCAGCGAACATTGAATCGGAACAAAGAAATTATACTGCAGCTCTTGGAATATTCCAGAAAGCCTATCAACTTTATCCCGATTACAGACCCCTTGTTCTTGCCTATGCCAAAACATTACTGGATAGTGGACAGCCCTCACAGGCGCGTGATTTGTTACATCACTATCGTCGTCAACAAGAACCTGATCCTGCCTATTATGATTTGCTCGCCCAGGCAGAGGCACAAAATGGATCGATGGCTAATTCGGCTATTGCCAAAGCAGAATATTTTTACTTGACTGGCGATACCAAACTGGCCATTGATCGATTAATTTATACACAACGAGAAGGTAAGCTTGATTACTATCAAAGGGAAAAAATTATTGCAAGAATTAGCCAACTGGAATATGAACTTGAACTGGAAGAACAGCTCCAAATTTAGGTGAGCGGCATAATATTATTTTTTATTTAAAGAAAATGAAAATTACACGCAGAAATTTTATTTCACGACTGCTTTCAGGTTCCACTATCATCCTTGCCAGTATAGGCGGCTTGCTGAAGCCGTTGATTGCTTTTGCTAACTGGAATCTTGATGCGTTTTCAGCAGAAACAGAAGTAAATGCTCTAGCAGAATTTTTCCCTGGACTTGAAGTTACGCCCAGCGATGCTATCACTATCGGCGTACATGACCTGGTTGAAAATGGCGCTGTTGTGCCGGTCAAGATTAAAACCGATCTGCCAAATGTTGAATCGATCACCATACTGGTTGAAAAAAATCCAAACCCATTGATTGCGAATTTTAATATGTCTCCTGAGTGCGCGGGGTTTGTCGCGACAAGAATTAAGGTGGGAGAACCTTCAACAATTACCGTCATTGTTAAATCAGACGGCAAATTGTTTAGCACAAAAAAATTCGTGGAAGTAATAGAAGGAGGGTGCGGTTAATGGCTTCCAGGATCAGAATAAGAACCTCAAGGAAAGATGGCCTGACAACCGTACAGGCTATCCTCAAGCATCCCATGGATACAGGTTATAGCCGTGACCCCGATACCGGCGACATCATCCCGGCTTTTTTTATAGCGACCGTGACGATACATCATGGTGACAAAGTGATTATGACATGTGACTGGAGTCGTGCGATTTCAAAAAACCCGTATTTGTCATTTACTTTTTCAGGTGCAAACCCGGGGGACACCCTTCGTATTAGCTGGCAAGACAGTCAAGGAAACACTGAATCAAAAGAAGCCGTGATACAATAGCAATATACTATTTGCTAATGTAATTTCAGAATCAGCTCACTCTCATGCGCACCGTTGTCAGTTTTTTAATCCTCATTTCACTGGTAATCACGTTGAGTCCATTGCTGGCTTATCCCGTCCATTTGATTTTGGAAAACTTTGTAGATTATCCTTTTCATAAACTGATCAGCCACGTGACGCTGGTATGTGGCCTGATATTCAGCGGCTTCTATTTAAAATATCACCAGATGTATTCCAGGCAATCTTTTGGTTTTGATGGTTCAAAAAAAGTTTTTATGGAAAATCTGTTGCAGGGTATGCTCGCGGGGATATTAATCCTGGCACTCCTTGAATTATTTTTATTGCTGCTTGGCATTCATCAAATAAAACCGAATCTTGATTATTTTTGGTCAAATCTATTTCTGATTTTTATCAAAGCAACATTGGCAGGTCTTGTGATTGGTTTCATAGAAGAGAGTATTTTTCGTGGTGCGCTGTTCAGTAGCCTGACTAAAAAAACTGGGGCTGTTGTTACTGTATCACTCACCAGTCTTGTGTATGCGGCAGTTCATTTCCTTAAATACAGGGCACTGCCAGAAGGAACAGAAATTACCTGGGTCACTGGCATGGAAATATTGCCGGAGGCATTATTCAGGTTTTCAGATCCAAGCATTATCGATCACTTCCTGACTTTGCTTGTCCTGGGTGTACTCTTATCGATGGTACGGATCCGAAATAGAAATATTGCAATGTGTATCGGTATTCATGCCGGCATCGTCATGGCAATGAAAGTAACCGGCAGACTCAGCGATTACATACCTGGCAGTCAGTTCGATTTTTTGGTAAGTCGTTATGATCATATGCTGGGGTATTTATCTCTCGCCTGGCTTCTTGTTTTAGCCATTGTTTATTGGCGGAAATTTCTAGCCGGAAAATCTTTATCTGGGCAATAATTGAATGGTGGGTCGTGCGCGATTCGAACGCGCGACCATCGCATTAAAAGTGCGGTGCTCTACCAACTGAGCTAACGACCCATTGTCTTGAACCATGATCCCGGTCAAGATCGAAGCGGCATAATACCGAAGATTTCGTAGATGGCAATATAGACTTGGGGTTTTTCGCCATTTACCTCGATATAAAGAATGAAAATAGTATAATTCCCCCATTTTATCGCTTGCTAGGGCTTGATTTTATTGTGTCTGCACCCTATTTTCTCGCCATTTGACCAATGATATGACTACCTAAGAGGAATATTTGTGCCAATTTACGAATATCAATGTGAACACTGTGAACACAAAATGGAAGCTATTCAAAAGTTCAGTGATGATCCTCTGAAGGAGTGCCCTGAATGTAATCAGGGGACACTACGCAAACTTGTTTCTGCTGCCGCCTTCAAATTAAAAGGCAATGGCTGGTACGAGACAGACTTCAAGGACAAGAAGCCCCAGAAAGAAGATGCCCGGGGAAAAGACGGTGGGGGAAAAGAAGGTAGTCAACCCTCCAGAGATAAAGGCAGTGACAAAACTGGTGGGCCGGATAAATCAAGTAAGAAATCCGAGTCAAAAACAGCTACTACTAAAAAGAAAGCATCAACAGCAAGCAATTCAGATTAAACGGACGGCAGATTTAGTGCGCCTATTACGCAAATACTTTATCGCAGGGCTACTGGTCTGGTTGCCGCTGGCTGCAACCGTCGTGGTGATTAAACTACTGATTGACCTGCTTGATAAGGTTATCCTGCTTTTCCCGCCAGAATGGCAACCTGAAGTACTGTTTGGCTTTTCTATCCCGGGGTTTGGCATTGTCATCGGTGTCTCGATTTTGATATTAACGGGTGCATTTGCCGCCAACCTGTTTGGGCGAAAGCTGGTTGGTTATTGGGAAGCTATGCTTGGCCGTATTCCACTGGTTCGGACGATTTATACCAGTGTGAAACAGGTGCTCGAAACCCTGTTCACCTCAAATAGCGAGTCTTTTAGACGCGTGGTACTAGTGGAATACCCACGCAAGGGTATATGGAGCCTGGGATTTCAAACCAATGAAGCGCTTGCTGCAGCCAGAGTAGCCTCTGGAAGCGATCTAGTCTCAGTCTTCATCCCGACAACCCCAAACCCCACTTCAGGCTTCATCCTCATGTTACCTGCAGAAGACATTACACAGCTGGATATTTCTGTCGAAGATGGTTTCAAATTTATTATCTCTATGGGTGTCATTGTCCCCGAAGGACCGGCCACGGATTTCTCTCAGGAAACGGTATAGACACTATAACAGGCGCCAAACTTGCGAAAAATCACGTCGATCCGTAAGATGCCACGCTCTGTGCGCGAGGCCTTGCTTCGAAAGCATTTTTACAAAGTAAAAAACCAGGAAAATTATCCGTATGCGTAGTCATTATTGTGGGCAATTAAACACTTCTCTACTTGATCAGGAGATCACCCTGTGTGGCTGGGTGCATCGTCGTCGCGATCATGGTGGTGTTATCTTCATTGACCTGCGTGATCGTGAAGGGCTTGCCCAGATTGTTTTTGATCCGGATCGCCCCGAATCGTTTGCCGTTGCTGATGCTGTGCGCAATGAATATGTATTAAAGATCACAGGGAAAGTCCGACACCGCCCTGAGGGCACCACCAACCCTGACTTACCTACCGGCGAAGTCGAAATGCTTGGATATGAAATTGAAATACTGAATAGTGCCAAGACACCGCCATTTCAACTGGACGATGAAAACGTTCACGATGATGTGAAATTAAAATATCGCTACATTGATCTGCGACGTGACGAGATGCAAAGAAACATGAAATTGCGTGCAGCGATCACAAAAGCCATGCGAAGTTTTTTGGACGATAACGGCTTCCTGGAAATCGAAACACCGATGTTGACTCGCGCGACTCCAGAAGGTGCGCGTGATTATCTGGTTCCCAGCCGCACACATCCAGGTGAATTCTTTGCCCTGCCACAATCACCACAATTATTTAAACAGTTGTTAATGATGTCCGGCATGGATCGTTATTATCAGATCGTGCGTTGTTTCCGTGACGAAGATTTGCGTGCAGACCGACAGCCGGAATTTACCCAACTTGATATCGAAACCTCATTTATGGATGAAGAAGCCATCATGGCCATCATGGAAGAAATGATGATTACTTTATTCAAAGACGCACTGGATATTGACCTGCCTTCACCTTTCCCACGCATCACTTATGCCGATGCCATGCATCGTTTCGGTACTGATCGCCCTGACTTGCGTAATCCATTAGAACTGGTGGATATCTCTGATGTGATGGCCGAGGTCGAATTCAAGGTCTTTTCAGGCCCGGCAAAAATGGATAATGGTCGTGTGGCTGCACTGAGATTACCCGCAGGCAGTGAACTATCCCGCAAAGACATAGATGGATATACAAACTTTGTCGCCAATTACGGTGCCAAAGGCCTTGCCTATATCAAGGTCAACGATGTGGCCGCTGGAGCAGAGGGTCTACAATCTCCAATATTGAAATTCCTGCCCGATGATGTGATCGCAACCATTATCGAACGCACCCACGCAGAAAATGGCGATCTGATCTTCTTCGGTGCAGACAAGACCAGGATCGTCAATGACGCACTGGGCGCACTCCGCGACAAACTGGCACAAGACAGAGGTTTGTTTGAAAGTGAGTGGCAACCGGTCTGGATAGTTGATTTCCCCATGTTCGAATACAACGAGGATGAAAAGCGCTGGGATGCACTGCATCATCCCTTTACCGCGCCTTGTGTTACGGAAGCAAGCGAGCTTGAAGCCGATCCAGGCAAAGCCCTGTCACGAGCATACGACCTGGTCTTGAATGGTACTGAGCTCGGTGGTGGTTCGATTCGTATCCATAAACCTGAAATGCAAAGGAGCGTATTGAAACTTCTTGGTATTGATGATCAGGAAGCTGATGACAAATTCGGGTTCCTGATAAATGCACTGGATTACGGCTGCCCACCACATGGCGGCATCGCCTTCGGACTGGATCGTTTGATCATGTTAATGGTCGGTGCTGATTCAATACGTGACGTGATTGCCTTTCCAAAGACACAAACAGCAGCTTGTCTACTGACCGAAGCACCCACACCTGCATCACCAGAACAGCTAAAAGAGCTGGGTATCAAGCTGGCAAAACCCGCCAAAAAAGAAGCAGCAAAACCTGAATTAGAATCAGAATAGATACTATACTTCAGTCAGATAGCACTGGTTTGATAGATTGAGTGATGACAACAGACACTTCTTTAGCAGAAATCTGCACCGTTAAGCGCGAAGACATTCCCGAGACAGTCACTGAAGAATACAGTGATGCCGAACGTGACGAGCTCAAATCACGTATCAAACAATTATTAAAAGAACAAAACGCCGTGATGGTGGCGCATTACTACACCGATCCTGATCTACAACTCATCGCTGACGCCACTGTCGGTTATGTTTCTGATTCACTGGACATGGCGCGCTTCGGCAGTGAATCAGAAGCCGATACCCTGGTCGTTTGTGGCGTTAAATTCATGGGCGAAACCGCCAAGATACTCAATCCCGAAAAACGTATATTGATGCCTGACTTAAATGCCGACTGTTCACTGGACATAGGTTGCCCGATTGATGCATTCAGTGAATTTTGTGATCAACACCCAGATAGAACAGTCGTTGTCTATGCCAACACCAGTGCTGCAGTGAAAGCACGTTCTGATTGGGTAGTGACCTCCGGCAGTGCGCTGGATATCATCAATCACCTGCAGGCAAAAGGTCAGAAATTTATCTGGGCACCCGACAAATACCTGGGCGATTATATTCAGAAACAAACCGGTGCAGATATGTTGCTGTGGCAAGGCGCCTGTATTGTGCATGAAGAATTCAAAGGCATCGAACTTGCAGAATTAAAGAAGCAACATCCCGATGCCAAAGTCCTGGTGCATCCGGAGTCCCCTGCCTCCGTCATCGAACTTGCCGATGTTGTCAGTTCAACCACAGGCATTATCAAGGCTGCCAAAGAACTGGATGCCAAAGAATTCATCGTCGCCACCGACAAAGGCATCTTCCACAAAATGCAGGAAGCCGCACCGGATAAAATATTCATCGAAGCACCCACCAGCGGCAAAGGTGCAACCTGTATCAGTTGTGGTCACTGTCCGTGGATGGCCATGAATAGCCTCAGGAAAGTGGTCGAGTGTTTGGAAACAGGTAGTGGTGAGATTCACATCGATCCGGAACTTGGTAAACGAGCCAGGGTTCCTATTCAACGGTTGCTTGATTTTGCTAAGGTGCACAATCAGCAGGTGCTTATGAGTAGTGATGCTTAGTTGAGTGTCTGTTTCGCCAGCTGGCGAGTACCTTTTCTTTGCGCGGCCAAAGAAAAGGCACGAAAAGAAAGTCCGCCCGGATGCCTTGGCCCCAGATAATACCTTGGGGCTTCCCGGACTGATCACCATCGCCAACGTGCCGTTCAAATTCGCATCCCTGCTCAGTTGAACTAAAAATCACATCCCTGTGATTTTTGCACTATCGATGGCAATCAGCCCGGCAAGACATAACGGGTTTAAAAAACAGCACATATTGAGAGTGGTGGAATAACGACAAAAATCGAGCTATCCTGAGGTGTTGCTTATAGAAAAAGGGGCCGGATTGATTAAAATTTATAGTCGCTTCCTTGCGTTGTTAGAAATTCCAATTAGGCTCCCTAATAGGAACCTAAGTTGTTGTTTTTATTTAAACCCAGATGATTATACACCCGAAAAGCCGAGCGCCCATAGAGCTTTTAGGGTGTCTACTTATAGTTAGGTTCCCACTAAATTCACGCGTAAGGAGAAATTGATGAGTGAAGCAAAAATTGAAATACAAATAGGTGCAGTTAAATTTTCTGGTGAAGGCGATAAAAACTGGCTATCTGAACAATTAGATAAGATATTAGAAAATGCAAAAGAGCTTGTGGCATTAGCATCACCGGCAGAGAATTCAGATCCAGCACATCAAGAGGCTGATTTTAGTAATGCCACTTCAATTTCAAGTCAGCCCCTTGCGACATTTTTGAAATCAAAGAACGCTACAACAGCACAAATTGATAAATTTTTAGCCACAGCAGTTTGGTGTGAATCCAAAGGTAAAAACAGACTGAAAACAAACGACATTACATCTGCTCTGAAAAAGGCAACTCAATCTAAACTTGCCAATGCTGCGGATTGTTTAAATAAAAATGTCTCTAAAGGGTACTGTGAGAAAGACGGAAAAGAATTCTCTGATTGCCTTTAAGAGCACGGTGGGCGGCGACCTCGATCGTCAGTTAGTGAGTAATGAACAATTCCCTAGT
>JACZSJ010000115.1 GCA_022574295.1 Pseudomonadota bacterium | reverse complement strand
CATCCTGCGTCGCCCTACCACCTACTTCCCTGTAGGCGACCCTATTCTTGATCTTTCCCTACGGAGGTCTATATTCAACAGACGGCAAACAAACAGGGACGACTACATGAACGTAGAAGGTAGAAAATGTCGGGAACATATTTTCGAAACACGGATGACAAAAGGAATCACATTTCAAACAATAGTCTTATCTGACCCCACTTATTTTTAGTCAATAACGGGATTTTGTCATCCGATAAGATCTGAATTTTTCAATATCTCTAATTAAACAGGACATATCTTCCTTCTCTAAAAAGTCGATAACCTGGTCGAGCTTCAGATCGACTGCTTTTTGGATTGAGATTTTAAATGCACTTTGCGCAGCAGACTTGTATCCCAGCAATATCGCCATATAGATGGCATCGAACTTTTCATCTATTTCCTTTGAATCCATTCATGTTCTCCTGAATAAACTTCCATAATAAATACATATTGCTCCGAATAAGGAGCAATATTCGCATGATTACTTGTCAAAATCAAGCTCCGTCTTCGGAGCATCTTCATGATGAATATTATTGGTCCTAAAGTACGACAAATTAGAGAATCACAAGGATTAACGCAAGAAGAATTTACTGCTCGTTGTAATTTAATAGAATGGGATATCAGCCGAAGTACGCTTGCTAAAATAGAATCTCAGGTTAGGCGCATTACTGATGAAGAAGCTGCCTTGCTGGCAAAAGCATTAAAAGTAAAAATTAATGAGCTATACAAATGAGTTATAGGGGTCTGACCTTTTTATGTTAGATCAAAAAAATCTTTACTCGGCATATACAAAATATGACTAAACGATGTACATGGCCAGGTGAAGACCCGTTATACATCCGATACCATGACAGGGAGTGGGGTATCCCCATTCACAGTGACAGGAAATTATTTGAGTTTTTAATCCTTGAAGGAGCACAGGCAGGATTAAGCTGGATCACAGTACTGAAGAAGCGACCAGCATATCGCAAGGCCTTTGACAATTTCGATTTCAATAAAGTGGCCCGTTATAAAGAAAGAAAAATAAAACAGTTGCTCAATAACACCGGCATAATTCGTAATAAGCTCAAAATTAGATCGGCCATTTCAAATGCCAAAGCGTTCATTGAAGTACGCAAGGAATTCGGTACCTTTAATAAATATATCTGGCAGTTTGTTGATGGAAAACCGATACAGAACTGTTTCAAGGACATGAATGATATTCCAGCTACGACAGAACTGTCTGATCAAATTTCAAAAGACCTGAAGAAACGCGGTTTTAATTTCGTTGGTTCAACGATTGTTTATGCCCATATGCAAGCAACAGGCATGGTGAATGATCATACTATGGATTGTTTTCGCTATAGGGAAATAAATAGATATGATGATTGATGAGCTGATTAGTTACAAGGATGTCGTGTTGGAGCGCGCCGTCAAGAAATAGTCTCCTGACGCGGGAACCTGCCCACTTATGAGTAGGCAGATGAAGCAATGGGACGTCTACTCCCTGTATGACATTGCCCTTTCTTTATATTTAGCTGTAGTGACTGAAATAATTGCAAAGCAATACAAATTGTTATCAACCCATAAATCATTTACAAACCACGCTCATTGGGTGATTGAGGAACCAGGCTGGTTGGAAATTGTAGATAATGTCTACCACGACAAGCAGTAACAACCCGCCCTATTCTTGATCTTTCCCTAAACAGGTCTATATTCAACAGACGGTAAACAAACAAGGAATGTCCGCTTAATACTGCCACTTCAATCGGTCAATGCAACACATGCGTTAAAACGTTCTGCTGGTGTTTCAAAATCTAATGTCTCACGAGGTCGTTCATTTAACTGACGTGCAACTTTATTTAACGTTGCCTGTGAGTGTACCGATAAATCAGTTCCTTTGGGAAAGTATTGTCGTAGTAGCCGATTGGTATTCTCATTCGAACCACGTTGCCAGGGGCTTTGCGGATCACAAAAATACACAGCTATGTTTGTCGCCAGGCTAAACCGTTGATGGTCTGCCATCTCTTTTCCCCGATCCCAGGTTAGGGATTTATATAACTCTGTCGGCAGTTTCTGTGCATGTTTAATCAGTGCAGAGATCACGGTTTCAGTGTCCTTGCCTTTGACTCTCACTAACATGACATAACGGGTCTGGCGTTCGACCAGGGTGGCAATGTAACTATTATTTGAACCGGCAATCAGATCGCCTTCCCAATGACCCGGTACAGCACGATCTTCCACAGAGGCCGGGCGTTCACGAATGGATACGGCATTGCAGATTTTACCCAGCCCTGCATTTTTCATGCTGTGTTGCCTGGAACGACGGATTGTGCGTTGACTTCTAAGGGTTTGAAGTAGCTCCTTTTTTAGTACGCCTCGAGCTTGAATAAACAAACTTCGATAAATCGTCTCGTGTGACACGTGTCTATTCTCATCGTCCGGATATTGTCTTTTTAGCCAGCCATCAATCTGCTTTGGCGACCAGTTCATCTTAAGTTTCGAGGCAACAATACGTTTTAGCATTGGATGCTGGGCCAGTTTACAGGGTTTTGGTCGATGCGCCCTGTCCCAGGCCGCCTGGTCTGCTTCATTGGCCCGATACGCTTTCAAACCGCCATTACGATTAACTTCACGGCTGATCGTTGAGGCTGAACGCCCCAGTTCATTTGCTATGCTACGTAATGACAGATCGCAGGCGATGCCTCTGGAGATCTCTTCTCGCTCACAAAGTGTCAGTACCAATCTGGCTCGATGTCGAGGGGGTGGACGAATGCCACCACTCGGTGCCAATAAACCATATATGGATGATGAAGGTCGATCAAATACTCGACCAATGGCATTGAGGGATTCACCACGTTGCCAGCGATCCCACATCTCTGTTTTTTGTGCCGCTGTATAATTTATTCGTGTTCGGTATACCATTTTCTACACTCCATCTTTTTGCTATAAGATTAAAGTGTTGCGTCGACCAGTTGAAGCTGCACTGGATAGCAGACGTTCACCCATCCCCTTCCCTAGCTCTGTATCTCCCCCGGATTAGGTAAAAAGGCGCGTTCTGAGTATTAATTAAATATCATGCTGGCTTGTCAAGCCATTACCCTTAAAGACTACGTTTTAGTATGCTTTGTTCAGCCGGAAGGTATATCCTGTTATTACGTTGTGCTAATTTAGGAATTCTACAGATGAAAAAATACCAAACACATTTAAAACCTAAAACCCTATTCTTTCTATTACTTGCGCTTGCCGTAACAAACTCGTTCGCTGCAGAAGACGAAAAACCTTATCAGGTGATTGATGGAAAAATCGATGAAAACACATTTGAAGGATGGAAGGCATATCGCGGTGGCACCTGTGGCCGATGTCATGGCGGCGCAGCACAGGCTCTTATAGTCAGCCTTGGGGAAAAGATTGATGATAAAGCCAGATTCATAAAAATAGTAATGAAGGGGAACCCCGGTACACCAATGCCACCTTTCAAAAACAACACACGTGTTATGGATAATCTCGACAATATCTATGCTTATGTCAAAGCACGCTCTGACGGGGTACTTGGCACTGAAAACCTGCTTAAATTTCCTTTAGGGAAAAAATAAGATTTCCTTACTCCATGAAGGAAAAACCATGGATGAATACATGCACAAGGACGTGCGCTATGTCTGTATGTAACTCAAATAGATGGATTTAATTGTTTACGCTTAATAACTCTAATGCCTGCTCAATACTGAAAGCTGACGGTTTATATTATTGATGGGCCTTTCAGTTTTTGATCTTGAACGATTATTCCAGCCTCAACATCTGCTCTATATTCTTTATCTGTCATTAATCTACCGTTTTCACTACCACAAAGTGTACAGCTTTCCCTATCCTTAACGGTATGAACTACAAATCCACATCGGTGACAATGAAAATATGGCATTGAGATATGATAGACCAAATCAACTATAAAAGATGAACATTAATTCACAACTACGGCATAGACAAAAAAGGCGTGTTCTGAGTATAAAATTTATATCACGCTGGCTTGTCAAGCCCCTCCCCTCCCCTTATTGATTACTGTTTAGTCTGTTTTGTTCGGCAGGAAGATAAAGAAGCTACTAAACTATTAGCAATATTGTTAAATGAGATGCTAATGAAATGAACTACGTGTTTGGATGGCGTTTTGATACCAGTGAATATATTAAAAAATTTACTGAAAAAGAAACTTTATCCTATATCCATGAGCATCCCAACAAACTGAAACCATGCCATGATGAACCCGTGCTTATTGTCTTTATGGAAACAGTCGCAGCAGGTGAAATGATCCTGGGGGATATTACTTGTAGTTGCGGCATTCGTTTTGGGCTTTTAGAGTTCATACCTGATACTGATTTTTTCAGAATAATAACAGCGGAAGACGTCTCGTAATTCTATAACAGTTTAAAGTTACTAATTTAGTTAAGTTTCGATTATTTCATTCATATCGGTCAAGAGGTAACGATATATAGATACTACTCCCCTTCCCTACGTC
>JACZSJ010000114.1 GCA_022574295.1 Pseudomonadota bacterium | reverse complement strand
GCTCATGGACGAAATCAGAAAGCAGCTGAAGATGAACGTGTCGCTCAGGAGGAAGATCCACATCATGGCCTTGCCCCAAGGCACATGGAATGCCTGCTTGTCGGCCGAGAAATCTTCGACGACCCCCTTCAAACCACCTTGCAAAACCTCTCCCGTACTTGTCATTGCAGCTTCCGACATAAAACCCGATCCTTAATCAAGTGGATAAAAGCAAACCAAAGAGCACCACCCACACGAGCAGCAGGAAATGCCAGTACACGGTACACAATTCGATACTCAGTCGAACCGTATCCGCCTCGCCGCCGCCCCAGACTTTAAGTGTCGAACGCGCCCAGACAAACAGACCCCCGAGAAGGTGTATTCCATGAACGGCGGTCAGGAGGTAGAAAAATGCGTTGGCGGGATTGCTCGATAAATAATAACCAGCCCCGTTGAGTTGCTGCCAGGCAACGAATTGTCCGCCCAAAAACAGCATTGACAGGATGCCGGACGTCAACAGGCCGGCCTTCACCGCCGGGTCATGTCCCTTGATGGCCTGCCCGCGTGTCCATTGATAGGCAACACTGGCGAGCACCAGGAAACCGGTATTGATCCACAGGAGATCCGGTTCCGGCAGCGGTCGCCAGTCGACCATTTGCATGCGCAACGTATAAGCACTGACGAACAATGCGAACAGCGATGTTGCAACCGCAAGAAACGCGGTCAGGCCGATGGTCTTGGTATGCGCAGGCAGTGACGTACCGGATACCGCGTCCGCGGCCGGATCAGACACCCACGGCTGGACGTTCAGCGTCTGCCGTAAAAGCCACACGATCACGGTGATCATGATCACCGCAAGGAAAATGAGGGTAACGGTCACCCGTGTGTCACGCCGTGATCCCGGCCAACCGGTACTTCGCTGGCTGGCACGGTCTGTGGCGTGAAGTCCTGTTCTTCGCCCGGCACACTGTAATCATAGGGCCAGCGGTGAACCACAGGCAGCTCGTCGCCCCAGTTGCCGTGTTTTGGCGGTGTATCCGGCGTCTGCCATTCCAGCGTCGTCGCACCCCAGGGGTTGGGACCCGACTTCTTGCCGTTGCGCAGGCTTATGACCATGTTGTAAAGGAAAATCAACTGCGCCAAAGCAACAATGATCGCCGCAATCGTCATGGTGGCATTCAGCGTCTGCGCCGACTCCGGAATGAAGTCGGTGGTGCCCATGGCATAGTAGCGTCGCGGCACGCCCAGGAAACCCAGGTAATGCATCGGCAGGTAAATCGAGTAGGTCCCCAGGAACGTCAGCCAGAAGTGCCAGCGGCCCAGCGTCTCGTTGAACATCCTGCCGCTCATTTTCGGGAACCAGTGGTATATCGATGCGAAAACCACCAACACGGGTGACACGCCCATCACCATATGAAAATGCGCAACGACAAAATAGGTATCCGACAAGGGAAGATCGACCACCACGTTACCCAGGAAAAGTCCTGTGAGCCCGCCGTGGACAAAGGTGAAGATGAAGGCAATGGCAAACAGCATCGGCACGCGCAGATGGATGTTGCCCTGCCATAAGGTCAACACCCAGTTGTAAACCTTGAGTGCCGTCGGTATCGCAATAATCAACGTGGTGGTGGCGAAAAAGAATCCGAAATACGGGTTCATGCCACTGACATACATGTGATGGGCCCAGACGACAAAGCTCAGACCACCGATCGCCAGAATCGCCCAAACCATCATGCGGTAGCCGAAAATATTTTTACGCGCATGCGTGGCAAGCACATCGGACACCATGCCGAACGCCGGCAATGCGACGATATACACCTCAGGGTGGCCAAAGAACCAGAAAAGATGCTGGAACATCACCGGATCACCGCCACCCGCTGCATCAAAGAAAGCGGTACCGAAGTATTTGTCGGTCAAGAGCATGGTCACCGCACCAGCAAACACCGGCATAGCCGCTATTAACAGAAACGCGGTAATAATCCAGGTCCAGACAAACAAGGGCAGTTTCATGAAGCCCATGTGCGGGGCACGCATATTAAAGACTGTCGCGATAATATTAATCGCACCCATGATCGAGGAGAGGCCCAGAAAATGGATTGCGAAGATTAAAAATGGAAACCCATCGCCCATTTGCAATACCAGAGGCGGATACATGGTCCAACCAGCCGCTGGTGCACCGCCCTGCATAAAAAAGGTTGATAACAAGAGGGTGAAAGCAAATGGAAGAATCCAGAAACTCATATTATTCATTCGTGGCATTGCCATATCCGGCGCACCAATCATCATTGGTATCATCCAGTTGGCCAGGCCAACACCGGCCGGCATCAATGCGCCGAAAATCATGACCAGCGCATGTATTGTGGTCATTGAATTGAAAAATTGCGGGTCAACATATTGCAATCCAGGCTGGAATAATTCAGCGCGGATAACCATTGCCATGGCGCCACCAACAAAAAACATGATCAAGGCAAACACCAGATACATGGTGCCAATGTCCTTATGGTTTGTTGAAAACAGCCAGCGTCCTATTCCGGTTGGTTTATGATCGTGATGATCGTCTTCGTGGACAGCTGCGTAGCTCATGTGTCTATCCTCTGGTTACTTAATCCAAATAATTAATAAAGTGTGTCAGTTTTTAGCGTGCTATCTTAACAACCGACGGCTGAATTACGTCACCGGTACTGTTATCCCATGAGTTTCGTTCATAAGTAATTGCAGCGGCAATATCAACGTCATTCAGCTGAGCCTTGAAAACAGGCATCATATTCTTGCCATTAAGCACTATATTTACATGCTCAGATACGGGGCCATTAACGATGGCGCCACCATTTAGAGCTGGAAAGAGACCCTCGATACCCTGGCCCTCGGGCAGATGACAAGAAGCACAGTTAGCCGCATAGACCGTCTTACCTTTCTCCATCAATTCATCCATGCTCCATTCACGGTCAGAACCTGAGGCAGCTTCTATTTGTTCGGCTTTCTGTTCTTCAACCCACGCCGCATATTCTTCTTTTGATACAGCATTGAGAACGATAGGCATGTAACCATGGTCTTTACCACACAGTTCCGCACATTGGCCTCGGTAAACACCCGGCTCTTTGATATAAGTCCAGTTGTCATTAATAAACCCAGGAATCGCATCACGCTTCCAGCCTAAATCAGGCACCCACCACGCATGAATTACATCAGCAGCGGTTATCAGGATCCTGATTTTTGTCTCAACCGGAAGGACAAGAGGCTTATCAACCTCCAGGAGGTAATTCTCGATCGTATTCGGGTCTATGCCTGAATCAATTTGACGAGCCTCATTGCTATCTTGATGTAGTGCACTGAAAAAACTGATGCCCTCATCAAGATAATCATATTTCCATTTCCACTGATAACCCGTGACTTTAATCGTCATTTCGGCATCACCGGTCTGCTTCATAAAAATCAGCGTTTTCGTGGCAGGAACTGCCATGCCGATCAGAATGAGAATCGGGACAGTCGTCCAGATAATTTCTGTCATCGTACTGTGATGGAACTGATGGGCAACGGCGCCTTTTGATTTTCTATGATGAAAGATTGACCAGCCCATAACACCGAAAACAACAACGCCGATTGCTGTGACAATATAGAGAATGATCATGTGTAATTCGTAGACTCTATGACTGGTTGGCGTTACGCCCTCTGTCAAATTAAGTGCGTAATCAGCCAGTGCAGTACCACTCGCCAGAAATAATGAAACTGCAATTACTGCAAGCACAGTTTGTTTTAATTTATTGACTGACATACAACGTCCCTCAGCATTGATGATTTTTTTAATATTTCTTGATTTTATTGATACAAACTAATTCTTTAATAAGCTGACTACTTTAACTTGATTATGGAAAAGCATGAAATATCTCTTCCTCACCATGATCTTCTGCCTGAGGAAAATGCGATTTTACTATCTCCCTGATCTCATCAACTCTCTCTACAGGAACATCAACCATTAATAAAATGTGTCCTTCATCCATGGTATGTTCAAATTCATGTAAAGTGATATTGGGTGTACTACTACCAATTAGTAAACCCCCAATCCAGACACCTAATACACTGCCCCCTAAAAAGAATAACAAGATGATACCGGGTACTATTTGCATACCGATAAAATCACGTGAAACATAAATGATTGCTCCAAGAGCAGCACCGCCCAATGCTCCGGAAAACATCCCAACTTTAATGCCATGTATTATATCGGATTTTTGTAGCGTTGTTGCTTCGGGAAGATCTTTCAGATCAGTACCACGTTTGCCCATGAAGTGCATAAGACTATCATTAACTTTCGCCAGCAAAAGATCCCTTTCCACTAGTAAAGATGTGTCCACATCAGGCAAAACAAAATAAAGTCGTCTATTCATGTCGCATCTCCATAGTAATAGAGGGGGAATTACAAAATGTAAATCCCGCTTACTTACGTAAAAAGTATAGGCTGTTATTCGTGACCTTATAGGTAAATTAAACGAAGATTGAGGAGGCAATATCAACAAAAATTGCTATGTCTTTGAATATAGGTAAAAAAATATAATTATTAATGAAA
>JACZSJ010000047.1 GCA_022574295.1 Pseudomonadota bacterium | reverse complement strand
CCACGTTCTCTTTCTTCCGGCGCATTATCAATCTGATCATAGGCCTTGAATTCACCTCCATGTTTCTCCGCCATGATCTTGGTGATCGCCGCTGTCAGTGTCGTCTTGCCGTGATCAACGTGACCTATCGTGCCCACATTGATATGTGGCTTCGTTCGTTCAAATTTCTCCTTAGACACAACTAATCACCTCTTATCTTATCGTTTGTTGATTGATATACATTTATAAATTCTTATTCATGATGCCCTCGGCAATATTTGCCGGAACCTCTTTATACTTTTCAAATTCCATCGTATACGTCGCACGACCTTGCGTTGCCGAACGCAGATCGGTTGCATATCCAAACATTTCAGATAGCGGTACTTCTGCACGTATCACTTTCCCTGCAGGTGAGTTATCAGTGCCCTGCAAGATACCGCGGCGCCTGTTTAAATCTCCATTCACTGACCCCAGATATTCTTCTGGTGTCACAATTTCAACTTTCATCACAGGTTCCAGTAACACGGGATTCGCCTTAATAGCGCCAGCCCTGAATCCCATTGAGCCGGCGATTTTAAACGCCATTTCACTGGAGTCAACATCATGGTAAGAACCATCGAACAAAGTCACTTTGACATCTTCAACTGGATAACCTGCCAGGATGCCATTAATCATTTGTTCCTGAACGCCTTTATCAACTGCAGCGATGTATTCTTTAGGCACCGCACCACCGACAATTTTATTCACAAACTCGTAACCTGCACCTGCTTTCCGTGGCTCCAATTTCAATACCACATGGCCATATTGACCGCGACCACCTGACTGACGTACAAATTTACCTTCGACTTTCTCAACCACCTTGCGGATTGTTTCGCGATAGGCCACCTGTGGCTTACCTACATTTGCCTCCACATCGAACTCGCGCTTCATTCGATCAACAATAATTTCTAAATGAAGCTCACCCATGCCGGCGATAATAGTCTGCCCGGACTCTTCATCCGTCGATACCCGGAAAGATGGATCTTCATGCGCAAGTTTACCCAGTGCAATTCCCATTTTTCCCTGATCTGCCTTGGTCCTGGGTTCTATAGCAACAGCGATGACTGGCTCTGGAAACACCATGCGCTCCAATGTAATCACGTTGTCTTTATCACATAAGGTATCCCCTGTTGTCACATCTTTGAGGCCAACAGCGGCAGCAATATCACCGGCCCTGACTTCCTTGATTTCTTGACGATGATTGGCATGCATCTGCATCAGACGACCAATACGTCCCTTCTTGCCCTTGACCGGGTTATAGATGGTATCTCCAGAATTCAATACTCCGGAATACACTCTGAAAAATGTCAGGTTCCCTACAAAAGGATCGGTTGCGATCTTAAATGCCAATGCAGCAAACGGGGCATCATCCTGTGCGGGTCTTTCTGCTTCTGTTTCTTTACCATCGTCCAAAATTCCCTTTATCGCTGGAACATCTACCGGCGACGGCATATAGTCGATGAAACCATCCAGTAAGGCCTGGATACCTTTATTTTTGAAAGCAGCACCGCAAAAAGCAGGAACAATCTCATTTGCCAATGTCCTGCTGCGAATGCCCTTCTTGATTTCCTCTGCTGACAGTTCCTCTTCTTCAAGGAATTTTTCCATCAGCTCTTCATCGGCCTCTGCAGCAGTCTCGACCATATTTTGACGCCATTTTTCACAAAGACCTTGAAGATCTGCCGGGATCTCACGTTCTTCATATTTTCTACCCAGATCAGCCTCATCCCAGTAGATCGCTTTCATTCTGATAAGGTCAACTACCCCTTCAAAATTTTCTTCAGCACCAATCGCAATCTGCATGGGGACAGCAATACCCCCAAGTCGTTCTTTAATTTGTTCGACAACTCTTAGGAAATCCGCACCTGCGCGATCCATCTTGTTGATAAAGACCATGCGAGGAACATTGTAATTATTTGCCTGTCTCCAGACGGTTTCTGACTGAGGCTCAACACCACCCACAGCACAGAACACGGCACAAGCACCATCCAGCACACGCAATGAACGTTCAACTTCAATGGTGAAGTCGACGTGCCCTGGTGTATCAATAATATTGATACGATGCTCGTCGTATTGATCTGCCATACCTTTCCAGAAACAGGTTGTAGACGCTGAGGTAATCGTGATGCCTCGCTCCTGCTCCTGCTCCATCCAGTCCATGGTCGCGGCACCATCATGAACTTCGCCAATTTTATGCGAGACACCAGTGTAGAACAGAATTCGTTCTGTCGTTGTTGTCTTGCCCGCATCAATATGGGCCATAATGCCGATATTACGATAGCGTTCTATGGGTGTTGTTCTTGCCACTTTAATTCTTTCTAAAATTAGATTTCTAAAGGTTTACCAACGGAAATGTGAGAAAGCTTTATTCGCTTCAGCCATCTTGTGCGTATCCTCACGCTTCTTGATAGCTGACCCTTTATTTTCTGAAGCATCCAGTAACTCACCAGCCAGACGTAAGCCCATGTTTTTTTCGCTTCTTTTTTTGGCTGCATCAACCAACCAGCGCATGGCCAGAGTTACTCTCCGCGTCTGACGGACTTCGACAGGTATCTGATAGGTTGCACCACCGACACGCCGGGATTTCACTTCAACGATGGGTTTGACGTTATCGAGTGCCTTTGAAAAAAGCTCTAATGGTTCACCTTTCCCCTTTCCGCCCATTTCATCCAAAGCACCATAAACAATCCTTTCAGCAACGGATTTCTTGCCACTTTTCATAATCATATTAATGAACTTGGCCAATGTCTGATCACCATATTTTGGATCAGGTAGATTGTCTCTTTTTTCAGCAACTCTTCTTCTTGACATGTCAGTACTCTTTATAAAATTCTGCTATTTAACTTGTTGCGTATTTATTTACTTATACTTGCCTGTTATTTGGACTTATTTATTTCGGACGTTTGGTTCCATATTTTGAACGGCCATTACGTCTATCACTGACACCTGCAGTATCCAGAGTGCCGCGAACTGTGTGGTAACGAACACCTGGCAAATCTTTAACACGACCACCACGAATCAAAATCACAGAGTGTTCCTGCAAGTTATGGCCTTCACCGCCAATATAAGTCGACACTTCATGTCCATTCGTTAACCTGACACGGGCGACCTTACGAAGGGCCGAGTTCGGCTTTTTCGGGGTCGTCGTATAGACGCGTGTACAGACACCCCGTTTTTGTGGACAAGCCTCCAACGCGGGGACTTTACTTTTAACGCGTTGGCGTTTGCGCGGTTTTCTAACTAATTGATTAATCGTCGTCATATTCGATTTTGCTATTTTCTAGTCACTTAATCTGTGTTCTGTCACCCATTAAAAATAGTCAAAGCGTCCCTCTCCACAGTGCCAGAGAAACTTCTCAACTAGCCTTACGGTTTTTTATTTTTCGGGTAATCCAAATGGTCAGAACTCTAATATCAGGAGGCCAAATAGTAACCACCCTCCAAACATTTCCAAGTCCCAAAACAACTTGTCAGGCGCGATTGTGAATCAGGCCTGACAAAGAAGCGGAATTCTATGGCTTGACGGCGCACCCGTCAAGCCATAAACCAGTTTTTTATGCCGCTGGCATCCCTTCTTCCTGAATTGGCGTCTCATCCGCTGATTCCGCTGTTACCAACGGGATTACCTCTGATGCCTCATCCATGATCAGCTCTTCCTCGGTGGCCCTCTGCCGTCTCTTTATATGATAGGAAAGACCCGTTCCAGCCGGGATAAGTCGCCCGACAATGACATTTTCCTTCAAACCCCTGAGGTCATCAACCTTGCCACAGACACTTGCTTCGGTCAGAACACGTGTGGTTTCCTGGAAAGAAGCGGCTGAAATGAATGATTCTGTGGATAACGATGCCTTGGTGATGCCCAATAGCACAGGATCCCACTTCGCGGGCTGCTTGCCTTCATCGATCATCTTCTCATTTTCATCAAGGGCCCTGGATTTTTCAATCTGCTCACCCCTCAGGAGTTTTGTATCACCAGGCTCGGTAATTTCCACCTTCCTAAGCATCTGCCGGACGATAACCTCGATATGTTTATCATTAATCTTCACGCCCTGTAGTCTGTACACTTCCTGGATCTCAGTAACAATATAATTTGCCAGGGCATGTACACCTTTCAGGCGCAAGATATCATGGGGTGTTGGTGCTCCATCTGCAATACTTTCGCCCTGTTCAACATGTTCTCCATCAAATGCAGTGATGTGTCTCCATTTAGGTATCAGGGTTTCGTAATGTTCTCCATCAGGCCCTGAGATAATGAGGCGCTGCTTGCCTTTTGTCTCCTTACCAAAGCTAACAGTCCCCGTGATTTCAGCCATAATTGCGGGTTCTTTCGGCTTCCTTGCTTCGAACAGATCAGCAACACGAGGCAAACCACCTGTAATATCGTGCGTCTTGGCAGATTCCTGTGGTAGTCGTGCAACAACATCACCAACTTTAATCTCAGCACCATCCTCAATATTGACCACCGCATTCGCTGGTAACATGTAATGCGCTGGTATCTCGGTCCCGGGGATGATCAACTCTTCGCCCTTGTCATCGATCAATTTGATGGTGGGACGTAAATCCTTTGCTCCTGAAGAACGTTGTTTTGGATCGATAATGACCATACTGGTCAGACCGGTAATCTCATCAACCTGCCGTTCTACCGTGGAACCTTCTACCATATCCGAAAATTGCACCCGACCTGCCACTTCTGTGATCACAGGGTGTGTGTGCGGATCCCAATCAGCAACAACTTGCCCCGCCTGGACTTCCTCGCCTTCATCAACGGTTAAAATAGCGCCATAGGGAATCTTGTAGCGTTCGCGTTCGCGTCCATCTTCATCCTGAATAATGATTTCGCCAGAACGGGAAATCACCACTTGATGTCCTTTTTCGTGCTGCAACATCTTGACGTTTTGACGACGCAATATTCCGCCATATTTTACTTCGATATTGCTGATGGCCGCCGCTCTGGATGCTGCACCACCAATATGGAAGGTACGCATTGTCAACTGCGTGCCTGGCTCACCGATTGACTGGGCTGCAATAACGCCAACAGCTTCACCAATACCGACTAATTGTCCACGACCCAGATCTCGACCATAACAAGCAGCACAAAGACCGTAACGCGTCTTACAGGTAATTGCTGAACGTACTGTCACCTGATCAATGCCATTTTCATCCAGAACATCGACCCAGCTTTCATCTAACAACGTACCGCGTGGAGCAACGACATCCCCTGTGGCAACTTTAACCGCATCTTCGGCCAGTACTCGACCAAGCACGCGGTCCTTCAATGCCTCGACAACATCACCACCTTCGATAATTTGATTGATGGTATAGCCATCTTCTGTACCACAATCTTCCTCAATAACGACGAGATCCTGTGCCACATCAACCAGTCGACGCGTCAGGTATCCAGAGTTTGCCGTCTTCAACGCGGTATCAGCCAGTCCCTTACGAGCACCATGTGTTGAAATAAAGTATTGCAACACGTCCAGGCCTTCACGGAAATTCGCTGTAATCGGTGTTTCAATAATAGAGCCATCCGGCTTGGCCATTAAGCCACGCATTCCAGCCAGTTGGCGAATCTGCGCTGCCGAACCACGGGCACCGGAATCAGCCATGATATAAATTGAATTGAATGATTCCTGAGTCACAGATTCACCTTGAGCGTTCTGTACAGTCTCTGTGCCCATTTTGTCCATCATGGCCTTGGCCACCTCATCATTGGTATGAGACCAGATATCCACGACCTTATTGTAACGCTCGCCATTGGTAATCAGACCCGAGGCATATTGCTCCTGAAAACCCTGCACCTTTTTTTCTGCCCGTTTGATGATTTCATTCTTATTATCAGGAATGACCATATCATTAATGCCAATGGAAATACCGGCACGTGTTGAATAGTGGAAACCCGCATACATCAATTGATCAGCAAAGATGACGGTTGCCTTCAAACCTAGTCTTCTGTAAACAGCATCGATTAAGCCAGAGACGACCTTTTTGCTCAGCGTCTTGTTCATCAGTGAGAACTCAAGACCTGCGGGCAAGATTTTGGAGAGCAAAGCGCGACCTGTGGTGGTTTCTACACGAATCAACTTCTCCTGCTTTTCACCATTTTCATCAGTGCTTGTCTCACGAATACGTGCAGTAATCTTCGCTCTGATATCCACTACCCCGGTTTCATAGGCACGATGAACTTCATCAATATCGGCAAATATCATGCCCGTGCCTTTGGCATCTGCTGACTCGCGCGTCATGTAGTAAAGCCCCAGGACAACGTCCTGAGTCGGCACAATGATTGGCTCACCATTCGCCGGAGAAAGTACATTATTGGTGGACATCATCAAGGTCCGCGCTTCAATCTGGGCTTCCACTGACAATGGAATATGCACAGCCATCTGATCACCATCAAAATCAGCATTAAACGCCGTACACACCAACGGGTGTAGTTGAATCGCCTTGCCTTCAATCAAAATCGGCTCAAATGCCTGAATACCTAATCTGTGCAATGTTGGCGCACGGTTAAGCATGATTGGATGTTCACGAATCACTTCTTCCAGGATATCCCAGACCTCAGCACCTTCTCGTTCAACCAGTTTCTTGGCTGCCTTGATGGTGGTTGCAAGGCCTCTGAACTCAAGCTTGCTGAAGATAAATGGCTTAAATAATTCCAATGCCATCTTCTTGGGGATGCCACACTGATGTAAACGTAATGTTGGGCCTACAACGATTACCGAACGACCGGAGTAATCGACACGTTTACCCAATAGATTTTGACGGAAGCGACCCTGCTTTCCCTTAATCATATCAGCAAGTGATTTTAAAGGTAGTTTGTTGGTACCTGTGATCGCACGTCCACGACGGCCATTATCCAGCAACGCATCCACAGATTCCTGTAGCATGCGCTTCTCATTACGGACAATGATATCCGGTGCACTCAAATCCAGCAGGCGTTTTAATCGATTATTCCGGTTAATCACGCGACGGTACAGATCATTCAGATCAGATGTTGCAAAACGACCACCATCCAACGGCACCAATGGCCTCAGTTCGGGGGGCAATATTGGTAATACCTTCAGGACCATCCATTCCGGTTTGTTTCCTGATGTCATAAAGGCTTCAAGTAGCTTCAACCGCTTGGTCATTTTTTTGAGTTTTGTCTCAGATTTGGTTTCCGGGATCGCAGCGCGCAAAACATCTACTTCTTCCTTAACATTTGTAGACATTAATAATTCACGGATTGCTTCCGCACCCATGCGTGCATCAAACTCATCACCATATTGTTCCATGGCTTCCAGATAGGATTCTTCCGTCATCAACTGGCCACGCTCAAGCTCAGTCATCCCAGGCTCGATCACAACATAGGCTTCGAAATAAAGTACCCGTTCAATTTCACGTAAGGTCATATCCAGCATCAAACCCATCCTTGAAGGTAAGGATTTCAAATACCAGATGTGCGCGACCGGGCTTGCCAGGTCAATGTGCCCCATACGTTCGCGGCGAACTTTTGATAATGTGACTTCGACGCCACATTTTTCACAAACAACACCACGATGTTTTAATCTTTTATATTTTCCGCAAAGGCATTCGTAATCTTTCACCGGGCCAAAAATCTTGGCACAAAAAAGACCGTCTCTTTCCGGTTTAAATGTACGATAATTTATTGTTTCTGGTTTTTTGACCTCGCCATATGACCACGATCGAATTTTCTCAGGAGACGCAAGGCCAATGGATATGGCATCAAAATCCTCAACTTGTCCCTGCTGTTTTAAAAGTCTTAGTAAATCTTTCAAGGTTTGCACCCTCCACAAGACGGTACTGTACTTATTGCGTGTATGGCGCGTTGTACCGTGTTTATTGCATGTATGGCACGTCTTACTGCCACCAATATGTCAAAAATATTTAAATTCATTCCTGAAACTGCCATGATCATTTCTGAACCAGTGCGATATCAATACAGAGTGAACGGATCTCCTTGACCAGAACATTAAACGATTCGGGCATCCCTGGATCCATACGATGATCACCGTCAACAATACTCTTATACATTTTGGTCCTGCCGTTGACATCATCAGACTTGACTGTAAGCATCTCCTGCAAGGTATAGGCTGCACCATATGCCTCAAGTGCCCAAACCTCCATTTCACCAAAGCGTTGTCCACCAAACTGGGCTTTACCACCCAGAGGCTGTTGTGTGACCAGACTATAAGGCCCGGTTGACCGGGCGTGCATCTTGTCATCAACCAGATGGTTCAGTTTAAGCATGTACATATAACCCACGGTAATGGGTCTGTCGAAGGGATCACCGGTACGCCCATCATAGAGCGTTATCTGGCCACTCTCAGGCAGACCAGCAAGTTCCAGCATATACTTGATGTCTGATTCACTGGCACCATCGAAGACGGGTGTTGCCATCGGCACACCTTCTCGCAAATTATCAGACAGCTCAAAGATTTCTTCATCACTGAAGCTCTTCAGGTCTTCCTTTTTGCCCCTTGTGTTATAAATCTTCTCCAGAAATTTGCGAAGTTCGCTTGTTTTTGTCCGCGCATCCAGCATATCGGATATCTTTTTACCCAGACCTTTCGCCGCCCAGCCCAAATGGGTCTCCAGTATCTGTCCCACATTCATACGAGACGGAACCCCCAAAGGATTCAATACAACATCGACCGGTTCACCATCTTTGGTATGCGGCATATCTTCTACCGGAACGATCATTGAAATAACACCTTTGTTTCCATGCCGTCCGGCCATTTTGTCACCTGGCTGGATAATTCTTTTAACCGCCAGATAGACCTTGACCATTTTCAACACACCCGGTGCGAGATCATCGCCTGAAATCAGCTTGGCCCTTTTCTCTTCAAACATCTCATCAAATTCAACACGCAAACGACCATGTTGCTCTGACATTTGTTCGAGTTGACGATTTGCAGACTCGTTTCTCAGTCGAATTTCAAACCACTTCTCTCGTGGAGTTTCCGCTAAATATGCCCTGGTGATCTTGGTTTCAGGTTTTAGGCCGCCTGGACCACCTTCAGCCAGTTTACCCAGCAACAAAGTCTCTACACGTTGATAAACCCCTTCTTCCATAATGCGCATTTGGTCACCCAAATCCTTACGCACACTCTTTAATTCAGATTCTTCAATCTCCAGAGCCCGTGTATCTTTCTCAACACCATCTCGTGTAAATACCTGAACATCGATAACAGTACCATTGGTGCCTGATGACACGCGTAAAGAAGTGTCTTTCACATCGGAGGCCTTTTCACCAAAAATTGCTCTCAACAGTTTTTCTTCCGGCGTTAGTTGTGTCTCGCCTTTTGGTGTGGCTTTACCAACAAGAATATCACCCGCATTCACTTCAGCGCCGATATAAACAATTCCAGATTCATCTAATTTATTAAGTGCATGCTCACTCACATTAGGAATATCTGAAGATATTTCTTCCTGACCCAATTTTGTATCACGTGCCACACAGGTCAGTTCTT
The DNA here is from genome assembly GCA_022574295.1 of Pseudomonadota bacterium. Classification (GTDB taxonomy): domain Bacteria; phylum Pseudomonadota; class Gammaproteobacteria; order Eutrophobiales; family Eutrophobiaceae; genus SMWN01. Next base: position 6,684 of record JACZSJ010000047.1, on the reverse strand, counting down.
CAATGTGTATCGTTGTGTAACGCTCTTCCTTGACCAGACGTTCTGAAATAAGGATTGAATCCTCAAAGTTGTAGCCATTCCATGGCATAAATGCGACCTTCATATTTTGCCCAAGCGCCAACTCGCCCAGATCAGTAGAAGGACCATCAGCCAGAACATCTTTTTTTGCAACGACATCGCCCGGCTTGACCAATGGCTTTTGATTAATACAGGTATTCTGGTTGGAGCGTGTGTATTTAGTCAGGTTGTAGATATCAACTCCAGGCTCACCTGCGGTCACTTCGTCATCATTCACACGAACTACAATACGACTGGCATCAACAGAGTCGACAAGGCCTCCACGTTGAGCGATCACTGTGACACCCGAGTCTGTCGCCACGATTCTCTCTATGCCCGTACCGACCAGTGGCTTCTCAGAGCGCAGTGTCGGCACAGCCTGACGTTGCATATTTGAACCCATCAGAGCTCGGTTGGCGTCATCATGCTCAAGAAACGGTATCAGTGCTGCTGCAACGGATACAATCTGCCTGGGTGAAACATCCATATAATCGACATTGTCAGGCGATGACAAGGTGAATTCATTCAAATGACGACTGGAAACCTGGGAATCCGTTAAACGACCTCGGCTATCTGTCGTGGCACTCGCCTGGGCGATGACATAGTCACTTTCTTCAATCGCGGACAGATATTCAATCTCATCCGTTACCTTGCCCTTGTGTACCTTACGATAAGGTGTTTCCAGGAAACCATATTCATTAGTTCGAGCGTAAATCGCCAGGGAATTAATCAAGCCAATATTTGGCCCTTCCGGCGTCTCGATCGGACATACACGACCATAATGTGTCGGATGCACGTCACGCACCTCAAACCCAGCGCGTTCGCGTGTCAACCCACCAGGCCCTAATGCTGAAATGCGTCGTTTGTGTGTGACCTCAGACAGTGGATTATTTTGATCCATGAATTGTGATAACTGACTTGAGCCAAAAAATTCCTTAACCACAGCTGATACCGGTTTGGCATTGATAATTTCCTGTGGCATTAAGCCTTCAGAGTCAGCCAATCCAAGACGTTCCTTCACCGCACGCTCTACGCGGACCAGACCAACACGGAATTGATTTTCTGCCATTTCACCGACGCTTCTGACACGTCTATTCCCTAAATGGTCAATGTCATCAACAACGCCTTTCCCATTCTTGATATCGATGAGTAATTTCAGGACCTCAGTGATATCTTCTTTGGATAGAATGCCTTCACCAGTAATTTCTTTACGCCCGACCCTTCTATTGAATTTCATCCGGCCAACAGCAGATAAGTCATAACGGTCCTTACTGAAAAAAAGATTTTTGAACAGATTCTCAGCAGAATCCTTTGTTGGTGGCTCACCTGGTCTCATCATACGGTATATTTCAACCTGAGCTTCAAGTGGCGTTGTTGACGCATCAATTCTTAGTGTGTCCGCAATATAGGGACCACGATCAAGTTCATTGGTGTAAAGTGTTTCAATCGTCAAATCTTTGAATTCAAGCAAGGTCTCAAGGAGTTCTTCTGTGATTTCAGTATTAGCCGCAGCAAGCAACTCACCCGTTTCCATATCAACAATGTCTTTTGCTAATACGTGCCCAATAAGATATTCAGCTGGCACCATCAATTGTTTTAGTCCAGCTTTACCCATTTCCCTGATATGACGAGCAGTAATCCGACGATCATTTTCAACAATTATCTTGCCCTTTTTATCTTTAATATCGAATGTTGCTGTTTCACCTCGCAAGCGATCAGGGATCAATGCCAGGGCAATGCCCTTCTTGGTAATCTTGAACTCATTGGTATCAAAAAATATATCGAGTATCTCCTGAGTATCGTAACCCAGTGCGCGTAACAGGATAGTTGCAGGTATTTTTCTGCGGCGATCGATTCGACAATAGACCAGATCCTTGGGATCAAACTCGAAATCAAGCCATGAGCCTCGGTATGGAATCACTCTTGCGGAGAAAAGTAACTTACCAGAAGAATGAGTTTTGCCTTTGTCATGTTCGAAGAACACGCCAGGAGAACGATGCAATTGAGACACGATAACGCGCTCTGTTCCATTAATAACGAAGGCACCTGTTTTTGTCATCAATGGGATCTCCCCCATGTAGACTTCCTGTTCCTTAATATCCTTAACGATCTTCTTATTCAGCCCCGCCTCTTTGTCATAGATCACCAGGCGTACCTTAACGCGCACCGACGAAGCATAGGTAATGCCTCGCAACTGACATTCCTTAACATCAAAAACGGGGTTAACTAAGCGATAGCTAACATATTCAAGCATGGCACTGCCTGAGAATCCGACGATTGGAAACACAGATTTGAACGCAGCCTGAAGACCTTTATCTGCGCGCTCTTCAGGGGCAATATCCAGCTGAAGAAATTTACGATAGGAGTTAAGCTGCATTGCCAATAAAGGGGGCAAATCCATGACTTTTGGATGCTTGCCAAAATCTTTACGTATACGTTTCTTTTCGGTGTAGGAGTAGGCCATTACAAATCCTCACAATATGTTCTTGTACGACTAAAATACTGAAAACTCACTGACTGAATTTTCATCGTGCTCTTTCGCTTACCAGGACAAAACAATTCAGAACCAGTGGTCATTCCCACCAGCCTTGTATAGAATTGCCTTGGCATTTTTGTCAAAAGATTTATTTGACTTCGACAGTTGCGCCAGCTTCTTCCAACTTTTTCTTGATCTCGTCTGCTTCGTCTTTGTTCACCGCTTCCTTCACCGGAACCGGAGCGCTTTCGACAAGTTCTTTCGCCTCTTTCAGACCCAGACCAGTGATACTACGAACAGCCTTAATCGCAGAGACCTTGTTTTCTCCGAAGCTAGTCAGAACAACATCAAATTCTGTCTTTTCTTCCGCAGCAGCTCCCTCAGCAGCAGGTGCAGCGGCAGGTGCAGCGGCAACAGCAGCAGACACACCAAATTTGTCTTCCATTGCCTCGACGAGTCCGACAACTTCAAGTACAGTCATGTTAGAAATTGTTTCCAATAGTTCTTCTTTCTTTACAGCCATTGTTAATTCTCCCAATTAAATCTTAAAATTAAATTTTATTTATGAGTTTTCAAATTCATGAAAATTCTGATAATAAATTAAGCAGCTTGCTTCTGATCAGCGACCGCTTTAACCGTACGCACTAATTTCGCGTGTGGCTCAGCCAATGTTCTGACCAGTGTTGCAATAGGCGCAATCATCATGCCCATGAGCATGCCAATCGCCTGGTCTTTGCTTGGTAAGTTTGCCAATGCATCAATATCAGAGGGCTGCAATAACTTACCTTCCAGCGCTACCAACTTGACAACAAGCTTGTTATTTTTCTTTGAAAAATCGCGAATCACCTTTGCTGCAGCACCCGGCTCATCTTTGGAAAAAGCGAGGATAAGCTGTCCAACCAGACCTTCTCGCATACAATCGAAATTTGTATCTTCCAAAGCGCGGCGCGCAAGTGAATTTCTGACAACACGCAGATAGATACCAGCATCTCGCGCGGACTGACGTAACTCTGTCATGTCGCTGACACTCAGACCGCTATATTCTGCTGCCACTGCAGATGGTGAGTTACCAGCAATTTCAGCTACTTCTTCAACTATCGCTTTCTTTGCTTCAAGGTTTAGACTCACATCTTTCCTCCTAAGTTATTCAGGCTTACAAACTCTTTCAGTTTTTCTGAAAAGCGCATGCCCAGGTCACACCAAGATCCCATATTCACAAAAGTGAATATAAAACCAACCACGGTGACCCTTAAAACAGGAGTAAACTGTTTTGGGAGTTCACCGTCTGCGCAGGTAAAATCTAATTACATTAAGCTTGCTCCATATAGTCGAAATACTAATCTATAGAAAACATGCACCTGCGGTCTTTGACGTCTAACGGACAAACCGCTAGTACAAAGCCATCAAAATGCGTAATAAAAACCACCTATTACACATGAAAAACAAATACTAAAAATCTATGCCGACAGACTACCCTGATCTACTTTTATTCCTGGTCCCATGGTTGTTGAAAGACTGACTTTCTTGAGATAAATGCCTTTCGCTGAACTTGGTTTCGCTTTGACCAGATCGGACAACAGGAATTCAAGGTTTTCTATTAATGCTTCGACATCAAATGAAACCTTGCCGATAGCACAATGAATGATGCCATTTTTATCTGTTCTGTAACGTACCTGACCCGCCCTGGCATTCTTTACTGCTTGTCCGGCATCTGCACTCACGGTACCGACTTTAGGATTAGGCATTAAACCACGTGGACCCAAAACTTTACCCAACTTACTGACAACAGGCATTGCATCCGGTGTCGCAATAACGACATCAAAATCCATTTCACCAGCCTGCATACGCTCTGCCAGATCATCAAAACCAACAACATCAGCACCGGCGGCTTTTGCTGCTTCGGCTTGTTCACCTTGTGCAAATACAGCGATTCGTACAGTTTTCCCGGTACCTTTGGGCAGCACTGATGCACCTCTGACCGCCTGATCAGATTTTTTTGCATCAACACCAAGGTTGATTGCAACCTCTACTGATTCATCAAATTTGACGGTCGAACACTCTTTCAATAACTGCAAGGCATCGGCGACAGCATAGAGCTTCTCCGCGTCTATTTTATCTTTCCAGGATTTAACGCGTTTTGAAATTGCCATTACAAAACACCCTCCGTCTCAATGCCCATACTGCGTGCAGTACCAGCAATCGTGCGTACAGCCGCATCCATATCAGCGGCGGTTAAATCAGGTTCTTTTGCCTTGGCAATTTCTTCCAGCTGTTGTCGCTTGACCTTGCCCACCTTATCTGTATTTGGTGTGCCACTGCCTTTGGCGACACCCGCTGCCTTCCTCAACAAAAATGAGGCAGGTGGCGTCTTGATAATAAAGGTGAAGCTTTTATCGACATACACTGTGATCACAACAGGCACAGGAAGGTTGGGTTCCATGCTCTGTGTCTGCGCATTAAAGGCCTTACAGAAATCCATGATGTTCAGCCCATGCTGACCCAACGCCGGGCCCACTGGTGGACTCGGATTTGCCTGGCCCGCAGGCACCTGCAACTTGATATAAGTTTCAATTTTCTTGGCCACACTATCTCCTTGGGTAGTAACGCCTCTCGGCTCCCCGCTACAAAAGCTTTATTTCTACTGCCTGTCTAAAGCTTTCTGGTTTTACAAAATATTAACAACAATCAACTGATTCAGGTTTATCCTCGCATCAGTCTTTTTCTACCTGAGTAAATTCAAGATCAACCGGTGTAGAACGTCCGAATATCAGCACCGAAACACGTAATCGATTCTTTTCGTAATTCACTTCTTCGACAACACCATTAAAGTCCTTAAATGGTCCATCAATAACACGAATTATCTCACCTGGCTCAAACATCACCTTAGGCGTCGGCTTATCAACACCTTCTTGAACACGCTGAAGTATTGAATCTGCTTCGGCATCCGAAATTGGTGCTGGCTTATCACTAGTTCCGCCAATAAAGCCCAGTACACGAGGCATATCCTTGACCATATGCCAGGTATCATCATTCATTTCCATTTGTACCAGGACGTAACCGGGAAAGAATTTACGTTCAGTCGTGCGCTTTTTACCTTCTCGCATCTCGACGATTTCTTCCTTCGGCACTAAAATATCTCCAAAGCTATCTACCATATCGTACTGTACGACACGATCCTTCAATGAATTCATCACACGGTCCTCGTACCCTGAATATGCCTGCACAACGTACCAACTGAAAGACATCTGCCGTTAACCCCTCTGACCCATTAATAAGCCAATGGTCTTAGCTAGACCCCAATCTAGAAAAAATAAAATAATAGATAGCAAAATCACTACCAAAATGACCAGCAATGTTGTTTGTACGGTTTCCTGACGCGTTGGCCACACAACCTTGCGTACTTCTATCTGAGCACCATGGAAAAAGCCCCAGATATTGCGACCCTTTACAGTCTGTAATGCAATTGCAACAGCAACGCCACCACCGAGCAGCAGACCACCAACCCTGAGCAACATCGATTGTTCAGGATAGATATAGAATGCAGCCATGGCGGCCACTGCAATTAATAACGCGACGACCAGTTTTACGGTGTCCATGTTGCTATCTACTGTTTCTACTTTTACATTCATCTTCGTATTCTTATATCACTACATCTCTTTAAGACACCGACCTCTCAACCTGCCTAATGGCAGGCCAGGAGGGAATCGAACCCCCAACCTGCGGTTTTGGAGACCGCCGCTCTGCCAATTGAGCTACTGGCCTAAAATACTCTCAATAAAAACAGGGACAGTAGCCGACTAGCGACTGCTATCCCTTTGCTTATAGTTTACTCAATCACCTTGGAAACGACACCCGCACCCACAGTACGACCACCCTCACGTATCGCAAAGCGTAAGCCTTCCTCCATCGCAATCGGGTTAATCAATGTCACCTCCAGTTTTACGTTATCTCCAGGCATCACCATCTCAGTCCCTTCAGGCAATTCAATCGCGCCTGTGACATCCGTGGTACGGAAGTAAAACTGCGGACGGTAGTTGGCAAAGAATGGCGTATGCCTGCCACCTTCATCTTTTGATAATACATATATCTCTGCTTCAAAACGGGTGTGCGGCGTAATCGAGCCCGGATGGCACAATACCTGGCCACGTTCC
>JACZSJ010000046.1 GCA_022574295.1 Pseudomonadota bacterium | reverse complement strand
TGACATACTGGATAGTGGGCGCTTACCTGCTTCTATGGCATTCGCCTGATCGCCTATCAGACCATAAGCATTCGGGACTTGTGCCTTGGCTGAAAAATCATCCATTTCATTATTCAGCAAGACACCTGTTCCTGGTACAACAAAGCCTGATCCAAAAGGCAGATTAATACTCAGCGTTGCTGACACCCTGTTGCCTTCTTTATCGATCACGGAGAAATGTGTTGTTTGCGTCCCAGCCTGTTGAGAAACAGGGATGTCCCCCAACACTGAACTGGGTGTTGCCCGATCTGGGTCGATGGTGATGGCCAGACCCTCAAGATAGTCTTTATCCAGGAGTCTTTGTTCCGGAATATCAATGAAATCCGGATCGCCAAGATATGCTGCACGATCTCTATAAGCACGTCGCATTGCTTCGATAATAATATGTTTTCGTTCGACATCCTCAACGGCATCCAGATCAAAATATTCCAGAATGCCAAAGATTTGGGCCAGTACGATACCCCCTGAAGAAGGTGGTGGCGCTGAAATGATGCGTAAATTTTTATATTGGATCACGACAGGCCCCCTTTCGATCACGTGATAACGTGCTAAATCCTGCACGCTCCACTGCCCGCCATTGTGACGAATATTCTCTACCATTCTCGAAGCTAGCCCACCTGTGTAAAAATAGGTCACACCATGCGTAGCTATTTGCTTTAGAGTTTCTGCTAAATCTTTCTGAATAATTTGATAACCCAGATTCGGGATTTGATTATCTTCAAGAAAGATGGCAGCAGTAGATGGGTACGACTGCATAATTTTCAGTCGATAATTTGCCAATTTCCGATACCGTTCTGTCACAGGAAAACCTTGTTCAGCAAATCTGATGGCTGGTGCCAAAGTTTCTTTTAAGGACAAACGGCCATATTCCTTGGCTAAATGCTCCAGGCCGGCTGGCACGCCGGGTATCCCTGCGGCCTTTGGCCCATTGATGGATGCGCCCTTGATAATGTCTCCATTTTTATCCAGATACATGTTTTTGCTTGCAGATGATGGTGCAACTTCTCGCCCATCGATCATGATTTGTTTGCCATCTGCTGCCCGATGTAATAACCAGAATCCCCCGCCACCGAGGCCGGAAGCATAGGGCTCAACGACTGCAAGTACGGCGGTGATAGCAACCGCTGCATCAAAGGCATTACCGCCCGCACGAAGAATTTCTTCACCTGCGTCAGTAGCATAAGGATGTGCAGTGGCAATTGCAGAACTGGAAGGTGTTTGTGCCGTGACAGGTGATACATAAAACAGGCACAGGAAAATTAAAAAATGTCGAATGACGATTTTCATTAAACGATATTTTTATTTTTATGGTCTAATTTTTATTTAGGAAATTTTTTATCAAGTGCTGCCAGCACATCTTTATGCACAAACTGGCTAACATCCCCGCCCAGTGATGAAATTTCTCTTACCAAAGTGGACGAAATAAAACTTAAATGTTCGGCAGGTCTTAAAAATATTGTTTCTGCTTCTGCATACAGCTTCCTGTTCATACCGGCCATCTGGAATTCGTGATCAAAGTCGGCGGCGGCCCTGATACCACGTACGATGATCTTTGCCTCCAGATCACGTGCAACATCTGTCACCAGCTTGTCAAAGCTACATACTTCGATATTTTCCACTGATGACAATGCAGTTTTTGCCAGATCAATCCGTTCGTCCGTTGAAAATAATGTATTCTTGCCAGCGCTCTCTGCGACAGCTAGAAATACCTTGTCAAATATTCTGGAGGCCCGGGTAACAATGTCGACATGGCCATGTGTAATGGGGTCGAACGTCCCTGGATATATCGCTGTTATTTTCATTGGATCATACTGTTGCTATTTTTAACAACATATAGTTTACCTGACCTGCTTTCGCTTGTTTAATCACTTCGACATTTATTTCTGCTTGCCAGAGACTTTCGCTCTCAACATAGATCAGAGTTTGCTCATCGACGCACTCAGATTCAGCCAAAAGGGACATGCTTTGTTCAATCATGTTTTCACCGAAAGGCGGATCAAGGAAGATAATATCGAAGATCTGATCTGCGACTTTTAGCCACTGCAAAGCATCGGCTTCGTGAATCACAATTTCGTCTGCGCCTAGTATTTTCAGTGATTCACGTAAAATATTGGAAATATTTTTGTCCTGTTCCACAAGCGTGGAACTGACGGCACCACGAGAAACAGCTTCTATCCCCAGGGCACCTGAACCGGCAAACAAATCCAGACAATTCGCGCCAACAATACTCGGTTGCAACCAGTTAAATAAGGTCTCTCTTACCCGGTCGGGTGTTGGTCGCAGTCCTGGTACATCGGCGACCGGTATTTTTCGTCCTCGCCACTTGCCGCCAATAATACGAACCTTCCCCGCCTGCTTCAGCTTGAGTCTCCGGCCGTTTTTTGTGTATTTTCTTTTGCGCCATTCTCAACAGCCCTGTCTTTTTCTGATCCATTCTCACCCGGTTCCGGTCCAACCATCACCGTCACAAATTTATCCGGCGATAAACGGCGCTTAAAAGCATCTTTGATTTGATCGACAGTCACGGCATTGACGTTGGCATTAAATGTTTCAAGGTAATCATTGGGCAAATCATAAAAACCAATCATGCCAATATAACCAATGATCTTGCTGTTACTGGCCAATCTTAACGGAAAACCACCGGTAATATTTTTCTTTGCGGCTTCCAGCTCAGCCTCGGTCGGACCCTTGTCGATAAATAATTTCAGTTGCTCCCGTAACACTGAAAGTGCTTCTTCAGTCTGATCTGATCGGGTTTGTAGACTGGCAGTAAAGGTTCCATTTTCACGCATGGGTGAAAAATAACTATTTGCACTATAGGATAATCCGCGTTTTTCCCGAATCTCTGCAAACAGTCTGGAGACCATGCCCCCGCCACCAAGCACATGATTGCCCACGTAAAGCGGGAAGTAATCCGGATCGCCGCGTTTCATGCCCGTCTGTCCCAGAAGGATATGTGTCTGTGTTGAGGGGTGATCTATCTTTACGACTGAAGGTTTTTCCAGGGCCACTACCTCCGGGATCGGCTTCTGCTTTTTGCCAGCGGGTAATTCCTCGAGTAATCTTTCAACGATCTCCCGTGCCCGAGTTTTCGACAGATCACCAACGATTGCAATCGTTGCATTTTTTGCAACGTAATATCTTTTGTGGAAATCAATGACATCCCGGCGTTGCATTGCATTGATGCTTTCTTCAGTCCCCGAACCTGGCACGGCATAGGGATGACCTTTAAATACTTCTGCATAAAAGGCATCACTTGCCAATGCCCCCGGGGATTGCTGTTTACTGCGAATACCAATCAGGGCCCTGTTTTTTTGTCTGGTGAATGCCTCTTCTGGGAAATCAGGTTTCGCCAGAACACGTGCAAGATTTGCCAAGGCGGGATCTAATATCTCTGCATCAGACAGGCTACGAAGACTGACAGAGGCAGAATCATGACCTGCACTTCCACTATAGTTTACCCCCAGATCATCAAAGCCCTGACTGATCTGGTCTGCTGAGAGCCCTGCGGCACCCTCATCCAGCAAACTGTTTGTCAGCGCAGCCAGGCCGGCATGATTTCCATTACGTGCACTACCCGCATCAAAAATAATCTGGATATCAACGATGGGGAGTTCATTTGCCTCTACAAAATAAACATTCGCACCTTTTTCAGATTGCCAATTTTGTATATCTGGTACAGCTAAAGCACTGGACGATATGAAAAATAGAAGGAAGATTATTCTAAAAATTATCGTCCTGGGAAATATCGCCTTAGCGTCCATGGCCAGCCCCTCCTGGGCTTGCCCTTCGGCTTGCCTTGTCTAATGGCTGAGGATCAAGCACCGCGACGGTCAATCGATCATCTTGCAAATATTTCCTGGCGACTGCCTGAACCTGTTCTGCAGTCACTGCCTTGATAGACTCGACATACTTTTCTGACTCTTTCCAGGATAAACCTACCGTTTCAAACATACCTATGATCATTGCCTGATAAAAAACAGAATCACGCTCAAAGACATCATTAGATACCACCTGCGCCTTGATTCGCGCCAATTCATTTTTACTGACCAGGCTGTTTTTTAGTGCTTCAATCTCTTCGCGCACAGCTGCTTCAAGCTGAATAACGGTATGATTTTGCGCTGGCGTGCCACTGATTGTGAATAGATGATCAAGACGCGCTGAAAGATTGTATCCCGCACTTATTGAAGCTGCGACTGCTTTACCACGAACCAGATGACTGGTAAAACGCGCACTGCTGCTACCATCCAGAACGCTGGCCAGCACCTCCAACGCGTAGGGTTCCCATTCAGGTACCTGCTCAGGATGATCTATGGCTGTCTTTAATACCGGAACCTTATAGGCCATCAACAGATAGGGTAATTCTGCAGGCCTTTTAACCGTAATACGTTTGATACCATTTTGTGCTACTTCGGGGTACCGAGTTGCCTTAACAGGCTTTCCTGCCGGCAAGGGACCAAAGTATTTTTTTGCCAACTGATAAACTTCTTCAGCCTTTACATCGCCCGAAACCACCAGGATTGCATTACTAGGTGCATACCACTGTTTATACCATTCGCGCAGATCATCTGCGGTCAACTCGTTGAGATCGTTCATCCAGCCAACGATTGGGTGCCCGTAGGGTCCCGTCTGAAATGCAGTAGACATTGCGACTTCATAAGTAAATGACCGAGGCTTATCCTCGGTCCTCCATCGTCGCTCTTCCTTAATCACCTCAATTTCCTTCATAAATTCATCTTCCAATACAATAAGGTTACGCATGCGATCCGCTTCCAGTTGCAAGCTGATTGGCAATCGAGAACTCTCCAGTGTCTGAAAATAGGCCGTGTAGTCCTTACCTGTGAAGGCATTTTCCCGACCACCATTTTCTGAAATAATGCGGGAAAACTCTCCTGGCGCATGTTTTTCTGTGCCTTTAAACATCATATGTTCCAGCGCATGAGAAATACCTGTCATGCCCTCATGCTCATAACTCGAACCCACCTTGTACCACACCTGCGATACCACCACGGGCGCACGATGGTCTTCCTTGACAAGAATTTTAAGCCCATTATCCAATTCATATTCCTGGACACTTGCGGCTGCAACAACTGAGATCAGATACAGGCCAGTACTCAATAAAGCATTGATTAATATTTCATTGCTCGGGGGTAACTTCACACACATTTCTCCATTTATAATATTTTGGCTAAGGATACTGAAATTAACCAGGGATTGGTATTTCAAAGCTGATTAGAGTTTATTTCTCTGGGTGACTCTATTAGTTCTGAGTGAGACAGCTTGAGATTCAAAAGTTTCAAGAGCAAGGCACCAAGCCATTGTAATAGTTATTCTATTACAATGGCTTGTAACGCGGCTATTGTGACTTAGGGACTCAAGATGCTCAATTCACGAATTAATAAAGTCACCCTTAGTAGTTCGGTAGCGGTTAATGATAGGATAATACCGTCTAAACCTAGAATTTTAAATATAGAGTGTTAAACAAAAAATGTTTGGATTTAAAAAGCCCGAAACGTCACAACAACAAACTGTAGATCGAATAAATATTTTTAGCAGCTTGAAAACAGGCTTAAGCAAGACACAGGCAAAACTGTTTGGCGGCGTTGGCGATCTGTTACTGGGCAAAAAAAAACTAGATACAACTTTTCTGGATGATCTGGAAGAACGATTACTTGTTGCAGATCTGGGTATTCATGCAACAACAGAGATTATTGATGCCCTACATTCTTCAATAAAGCGTAATGAAATCAGCGATCACGATCTACTTCGCGAAACGCTTAACACTGTGATGACGAGCATACTCGATCCCGTACAACAACCATTAACAGTGCCCGCTGACAAACCCGGGCCGTTTGTGATTCTTCTGACCGGTGTGAATGGTGCCGGGAAAACAACCACTGCAGGCAAACTTGCCAGCCATTTTATCAATCAGGGTTACAGTGTCATGCTGGCAGCAGGGGATACCTTTCGAGCTGCCGCAATTGAACAATTACAAATCTGGGGAGAAAGAAATAATGTCCCGGTAGTCGCACAACATATGGGGGCTGATGCCGCCGCTGTTATTTTTGATGCTTTACATTCTGCCAGGGCAAATAATATTGACATACTCATTGCTGATACAGCCGGCCGGCTTCACACTCAGGACAACCTGATGGATGAGCTGAAAAAAATTCATCGCGCTATCGGTAAATTTGATGATGCATTAGCTGTCGAAAATATTCTTGTGCTAGATGCCGCGACTGGTCAAAACGCACTCTCTCAGACGAAACAGTTTAACGATGCAATCGGTATTGATGGGATTGTCTTGACGAAGCTTGATGGCACAGCTAAAGGCGGCATTATCTTTGCGTTGGCTCTCGAAACCGGAATCCCTGTTCGGTTCATTGGTGTCGGCGAGCAACTCGATGATCTCTATATTTTTAACAGTACCGATTTTGTTGATGCTTTACTCGAATATCAATAATGATCCGCTTCAATAATGTTCATATGCAATATCGGGGCGGGCACCTGGCCCTGAAGAATATCAATCTGCATATTGAACAGGGTGCCATGGCCTTTATTTCAGGCAGATCGGGGGCCGGCAAAAGCTCAATGTTAAGGCTTATCGCATTGATTGAAAGACACAGCCGCGGACAAATTATTATCAATGGCCAAAACCTTGAGCGTGTCAGAGATAACCGAATTCCTTATTATCGACGCAATATCGGTTTTGTCTTTCAGGATCATCGACTACTCCTTGACCGCACCGTTTTTGACAATGTCGCATTACCACTGGTCATTGCCGGACACGGACATACAGAAATACGTAAGCGTGTGCATGCTGCGCTGGATAAGGTCGGTTTACTAAAAAAAGAAAGCGTAAACCCGATGACCTTATCTGGAGGGGAACAGCAAAGAGTTGGTATTGCTCGAGCAGTCGTGCATCGGCCTTTATTACTTCTGGCTGATGAGCCGACAGGCAATCTTGATCCGGCGCTATCCCTGGACACCATGAAACTGTTCGAGCAGTTTAACCAGGTCGGCGTGACCGTACTGATTGCCAGTCATGATATGGACATGATTAAAAAAATGCGTAAGCGCATTATCACACTACGTGAAGGCAGAATTCCTACTCATTTTGGTAATACGTCAAGTAATGAAAAGACAGTCTAGCCATTGAAGATAAGCAAGGGATGAGAAACAAGACTCGAAATAGTCCAGGCACCTTACTCAAAACATGGTTGCTTCTACATGCCCAGTCTTTTATATACAGTCTTGGCCAGTATTATCGAAACCTGGTGACCAGTCTCTTGACGACTGCTGTCATTGGAATTTCTCTGGCCTTGCCTGGCGGGTTTTATTTGTTTTTGGAAAACGTGCATCAGATTACTGCTGGATGGGATGGTTCCGTTCAGATAACAGTTTTTTTAAAACCTGATATTGATGATGCGGTTGCAACTGAGTTTGTTGATCGTCTACTGGAAAATACGGACATTGAAGAGGTCAAGCTAATCAAACGCGATCAGGCACTGGCTGAATACAAGGAATTATCCGGGTTCTCGGAAATTATTGACATCCTTGATGAAAATCCCTTGCCTGCAATTATTATTATCAAACCAAAATTAATGGCACTACCTGATGGTGGAGATCGCCGTATTATTGAATTTTTAGTTGGACAAGCTGAAGTAGAAATTGCGCAATACGATCAACAATGGGTTAAACGACTGTATGGAATCATCGAGATTATCCAGCGCTGCGTTATATTATTCTCTATTTTTATCGGCTTTGGTGTTTTACTTATCGTCGGTAATACCATTCGTATGGCTATCTATAATCACCGTAATGAGATAGAGATCAGCAAACTTTTTGGCGCAACAAACTATTTCATCTGCAGACCTTTCCTATATACAGGCTTCTGGTATGGCCTGAGTGGCGGCATAACTTCCTGGGCCCTGCTAACGCTCACGCTGCAGCTTCTTAAGCAGCCAGTCAACAAGCTTGCAGAGCTCTATGCCAGTGAATTTAGCATCTCAGGTTTGTCTGGTCCGGAAACTATGATTATGCTTCTCTGTGGTATTTTTCTTGGCGTTTTCGGATCCTGGATTTCTGTCCAACGCCACCTGAAAACCATAGAGCTAGATTAATTATCATATATATCAATAACTTAATAATCAATCTGCCTGTGAGCGCCTGATCAGGGAACTCTTCTATCACATTAGCACTCTCAGCTCGTGAGTGCTAAAATGATATCAGGTAGATAGGAGAATAGATCGAGATATGAGTAATACCGTGACAATGCCAATCGCACTAAGCGCCGGATCGCTGGAGAGTTATTTCCAGAGCGTCAACAAAATCCCTATGCTCAGCGCAGAAGAGGAAATCATGCTATCTGAACGCTACCGTGAGCGGGGTGACCTCGATGCAGCGCGTCAGCTAGTCATGTCTCACCTACGTTTTGTGGTCAAGGTCGCGAGAGGGTACAGTGGCTACGGATTACCACAGGCAGATCTTATTCAGGAAGGTAGCGTCGGCTTAATGAAGGCCGTTAAGCGCTTTGATCCATCCATGGGCGTTCGCCTTGTTTCTTTTGCCGTACACTGGATTCGGGCCGAGATACACGAGTACGTTTTGCGCAACTGGAAAATCGTCAAGATTGCAACCACAAAGGCCCAGAGAAAGTTGTTCTTTAATCTACGATCATCCAAAAAACGTTTGGCATGGTTAAACAAGGAAGAGGTTGATTCTGTGGCAAAGGATCTTGGCGTCAAGCCGCAAGAAGTCCTCGAGATGGAAAAAAGACTCAGCAGCCATGACCTGCCTTTCGATGTGCCTGAAACGGAGGATGATTCGACTTCATTTAGCCCTGCTGCTTATCTTGAAGATAAAAGACAGGGCCCCGAAGAAGAACTGGAATCGACACAACTCGAGAGGGTCAAACTTAAGGCATTAAGTAAAGCTCTGGATAAACTGGACGAACGCAGTAAAGATATTGTTCAAAAGCGTTGGTTAGGTGATAAAAAACAGACACTTCACCAGTTGGCCGATAAGTATGGTGTTTCGGCGGAAAGAATAAGACAGCTTGAGAAATCAGCATTTAATAAGATTGCTGAATTTATTACTGCATAATATCTGTCCAATAATTCTGCTCCACACAAAAACGGTCTCTATGACCGTTTTTGTATTATGAACCAATGATTTTAATATAGTCAGATACGATCTGATTCACATCATGCGGATAAGAGAACAGCGCTTTAAGCCTGGCTTCAGGATCTATCAACATGATCCTTGCGCTATGGAAAACCTCATAATCACCACTCTCCACATCGCCCTCTTTGCCAAAAGCAATTCCCAATGATTTCGTCAGCATCTTCAGGTTCTCCGGCCTTCCTGTGACGCCAATGAACTCAGTATTGAAATAAGGCACATACTCGGCCAGTAGTTCCCTGGTGTCTCTTGCTGGATCAACGGAAATGAAAATTGTTTTTGGTAAAACGACGCCCGGTACTTTCTTCAATATCTCATCGACCTGATTGAGTAAGCTCAATGTTATTGGGCAAACATCGGGACAATGCGTATAACCAAAAAATATAAAAGACCATTGTCCTTTCAAATTCTCTTTTTTGAATTCATGCCCGTGATGATCTTCCAGTAAAAAATTCGGCAGTGCTTTAGCCTCTGGTAAAACCGTTGCGGAAACTCCCTCAAGCTTGCCCTGTCCCTGGTTCATATAGAAAGAAAATAAAATTCCTAATGAAAGCGGGACAATGATGTATAAAATTCTGAACAGAACTTTTCTCGCTGAATTCACGCTAGTACTCCTTCAACATAACATCGACGGATTCAGATTAGAGAAAAAAATAACGTATGAAGATACGAGCATAGTGATCCAGCAATAAAAACCCAAACAGGACACTCAGATAAAAAATAGAGAAACCAAATGTCTTCATCGCATGGTCATCTGTATCAGACCGATATAGTATAAAGGCCTGCCTGATAAAGCCCAGACCTAGCGCAATGGCAGCTGCAAGATAAATAACACCGCTCATATGAATCACAAACGGCAACATACTCACCGCCAGGAGCAATATTGTGTACAACAGGATCTGCAGCTTGGTAAAAGGAACGCCGTGTGTCACGGGCAACATTGGGATGCCGACACTGGCATATTCTTCCCGCCTGCGAATAGCTAAGGCCCAAAAGTGGGGAGGTGTCCAGATAAATATTATCAGGAACAGCAATAGTGCTTCAGAACTCACTTCTCCGGTCATCGCAACCCAACCAAGTAATGGTGGTGCAGCCCCTGCAGCACCTCCTAACACAATATTCTGTGGTGTAGCAGGTTTAAGAAACATGGTGTAGATCACTGCGTAACCAATCAAGGAAATAAATGTCAGCAATGCAGTCAACATATTTACTTTATAAACCAGAATCACCATGGAAATAACACACAGCACTACAGCAAATATAAAAGCATTCTTTGTGTTCAGCTCACCCTGAGGCAAAGGCCGGTTTCTGGTTCGCGCCATAATGGCGTCGATGCGTTGTTCCACTAATTGATTGATTGCCGCACCTGATGCTGCGGCCAGACCAATCCCGAGTGTTGCAAAAATTACCCTGCTCAGAGGCAGCGCACCGGGGACGGCAAGCAGCATGCCAACAACGGCAGTAAATATAATCAGCACCACTACCTTTGGTTTGCAAAGCTCGTAGTATTCGCGCCATTTAGGCGCATGTTCAATTATTACTGCTTGATTGCTCAACTAAAATTCTCTCCCAATATTTGACCAGTATATTTCTGGAACTAGCATTATAAATACTTTTTCAGTCATTTCCTTAAGCTCAGCCCGATATTCTCAACAGGCGCGAAAGATCACGAATAATTCCTGAAGGATCAGTGTCACCTGGATAGCGCATCATCAAAAACCCTCTGGTATCAATCAGAAAAATAGACCCCCGGTCTTCAATTTTTTGATCTCGAAACTGATGAAGAAAATCTTCGCCAAGATCCTTTCTTGAGACATAAAGCTGGCCGGGATAATTTTCGCTCAGATTATCACTAAATCTGAGGCTCTCCACTTCATCAATAATGGCTATTCGCTGTATTCGCTGCATCTGCCTGCCTGTTGCCAATCTAATTTGTCGAAGTCGATAGAGGTTCTCCCCACACTCTGCTTCACATGAACCATCGACAAAAAACAGCATGGACCACTTGCCATACAAAGAAACCTGTTCTGTTGAACGTTCGTTCACCCTCAGTAATGAGACGTTTTCAAGCTGCCGGGGTGGGTTAATTAAAGACCCATGCTCAGCTCCGCCCTTACCATCACGCGCATAGTCCGTGAAGAAAACCAGATACCATGAACCAGCCACGGGCAAAAAGAACATCAGGATCAGGAGAATTAACTTGGTTCTGCTTCTACTTTGGTCTATTGGGTCCGACATAAAAATCTATTTCGCTCGTTTAATGTTAAGAATCAGGTAAATCACAAATATTGCTGTTGCCATCGCAAACCACTGAAAGGCATAACCCAGGTGTTTTTCTTCTCCCGATCCCGGGACTACCCACTGTCTTACAAACCCGGATGGTGATTCAGGATTCATTCTTATAATGTAAGGCAAAAGCTCGAGTTTTAACAATTTTTCAATGCCGGCAAGCTCCAGTTTTTGCACACGGACAATTCCTTTGCCCAGTCGCTCCACAATATTTTCTGCTAATAATATCCCTGTTTTTGGCGGCGATTTAACGCTACCGATAATCTGCAATACATCTTTATCCACTTCTATATCAGGAGGCTTGTCACGGCTATCGCCGGCAGGCACCCAGCCCCTGTTTACCAATACCTGTGTGTCCCATTCTTTTAGTTTGAACGGCGTATAAACAAAATAACCGGCAACACCGCGTACCACTTGATTATCCAGTAAAATATTAATTTCTCTGGAAAATGTCCCTTCGATGGAAACTTTTTGCCAATGCAATTCAGCGAAATCATTTCGCAAAGTATTTTCCTTGTTCAAACTAATTACACTCGCGCCTTGGCGCTCTTCAAATTCATGATGCAAGGTGCGCTTTTGTTCCGCCCGATCCAGTTGCCAAAACCCCAGAGATAGAAATAACGGCAACACTAATAAAACAGCTAATGTTGGCCACAGACTCGGATTAAATTCCCAGGAGGCAATGCGCATTTAGACGTAACGCCGCGACGATCTTGATATATGAACCAGGACACCAGTAGGAGTATACTTATGTTTCACAAACAAACTTTCCGCAAGCAAATTATACTGGTAAGCAATGACTGGCACTCTCATCTTTAAAATTATTGTCGTGCTTTTACTGCTCGCGGTGCTTGTTAGTCTTGCGTCTGGCATGTTTTTCCTTGTTCATGATAAGGGAGAATCGGACCGCACCGTAAAATCACTTACCATAAGAATTACTCTGTCAATCGCATTATTTCTGATGCTAATCATAGGCTACTTCACCGGCTTGATACAGCCCCACGGGATCAGCCCTGAATTGTCTGAAACAGAAAGGGCGCTAGCAAAGTAGCGCCCTTTCATTCATTAAAAGATTAACCTTACCTTTTACAACCAGTAAACAAAGATAAACAGACCCAGCCAGACAACATCAACAAAGTGCCAATACCAGGCAACTGCTTCGAAACCGAAGTGATTATGCTCTGTAAAGTGGCCCTTCATTGAGCGAATTAGTATGACCGTCAACATGGTCGCACCCATGGTGACATGAAAACCATGGAACCCCGTCAACATATAAAAGGTTGAACCATATATCCCGGAGCTAAATTTTACATTCAGCTCGGTATAGGCATGATAATATTCCCCCGCCTGAAAATAGACAAAGGTAAAACCAAGCAAAACAGTTGCAAACAACCACCAGCAAAGCGCTCTATTATTACCATTCTTCAGTGCCCAATGCGCAAAGGTCACGGTCGCGCCACTGGACAGCAATATGGCAGTATTCAGGGCAGGCACGCCCCATGCAGGGATGGTTTCATAAAACAGGGAATCAATAAAAGCATTTTCATCCGGGATAGCCAGGATCGGCCAATCCATCACAAAATCAGGCCACAGCAACATATTTGTCAGTGCGCCGGCACCTTCACCAGACAACCAGGGCACAGAAAGCTGGCGCGCATAAAACAGGGCGCCAAAAAAGGCGGCAAAAAACATCACCTCTGAAAAGATAAACCAGGACATTCCCCACCGGAAACTAACATCGACCTGTTGGTTGTATTTGCCTTGTAAGCTCTCGCCAATCACCTCAGCAAACCAGCCTGCAAACATATAGACAACCACAGCGATACCGATACCCATGATAAAAGTGCCGAACCCTGAACCATTCAACATGGTGGACGCACCGATGAATGTCAAGAACAAGGCGATTGAGCCAACCAGCGGCCAACGACTTGGATCGGGTATAAAGTAAGTGCTGTTCGAATCAGACATGACTTCTTTTCCTCATTTATTTTCTAACGTCTTCTTTTTAATTTATCAAATAGCAGGATCTGCGGCAATGAAAGCCAGATCACCAACTTTTTCTTCCGGTGTGACAAAAAATGTATATGACAATGTTAATGTCGAAATCTTTTTTGGTAACCCTGTCTCCACGACAAATCGGACTACCATTTCTTTTTGCTCGTGGGCAGCCAATGTCTGCTTGGTAAAACAAAAACATTCTGTCTTGTTGAAATACAGCGATGCCTGTGCCGGGGCCACACTGGGCACTGCCTGACCCGTTACTTCTGCCGAAGAGGTATTGACTGCAATAAACACTGCCTCTGTGACCTCACCCGGATGCACCACCAGTGTTTTGTCCACGGCCCTAAACGTCCACGGCAATTCACTGTTCACATTGGTATCAAACTGAACCGTGACCGTACGATCGTAGTCAACAACTAATTTGCTGACGGACTCGGCTGTGATCTCCCCGGTTTTACCGTTCAATCCGGTAATGTCGCAAAGCACATCGTATATCGGCACCAGGGCATAACCAAAACCAAACATGGCAAGCGCAAAGATGGCTAATTTCCCGCTAATGTGATCACTGTTCATTTGAAATAGTACCAGATATAGCCGGCGTAAACCCCGATGGCCACCAGGCCCAGGAAAATAGCCAGCTTGATGTTAGAGGCATCCCGGGATGCCTCTAACTCGTCTTTTCCCTTGTTTACCGTCATTGCCAGATTCATACCAATCTTATGAGTGAGCCCTTAAGAATGAGCTGTTGCTTCCGTCACTTGAGGTGGCGTGGTAAACGAGTGAAATGGTGGGGGTGAGGGCAAAGTCCATTCCAGACCATGAGCGCCTTCCCATACTTGATCTGTCGCCTTCTGGCCGCCGCGAACACACTGAATAACCACCACGACTAATAACAACTGAGACAAGCCAAAGACAAAGCCACCAAGACTTGAGACCATGTTCCAGTCGGCGAACTGTACATTATAATCCGGGATTCTACGCGGCATGCCAGCCAGACCTAAAAAGTGCTGAGGGAAGAACAATACATTCACAGACACTGCGGACAGCCAGAAATGCCATTTGCCCAGGGTCTCGTTGTACATATGCCCGGTCCATTTTGGCAACCAGAAATAGATTCCGGCCATCACGCCAAAGATCGCGCCAGGTACTAGCACATAGTGAAAATGTGCAACAATGAAATAAGTATCGTGATATTGAAAATCAACCGGGGTAATGCCCATCATCAGGCCGGTAAACCCGCCGATAGTAAACAGGACAATGAAAGCCAGTGAGAACAACATCGGCGTCTCGAAGGTCATGGAACCCTTCCACAGGGTCGCTATCCAGTTAAATATCTTCACCCCTGTCGGCACAGCAATCGCCATGGTGGCGTACATAAAGTAAAGCTCGCCGGCCAGTGGCATACCAACAGTAAACATGTGGTGCGCCCAGACAAAGAAGGACAGGAATGCGATTGCAGCTGTGGCATAAACCATCGATGCGTAACCAAATAATGGTTTGCGCGCAAAGGTGGGCAGGATCTGCGAAACAATGCCAAAAGCAGGCAGGATCAAGATATATACCTCGGGATGACCAAAGAACCAAAACAGATGCTGAAACAACACCGGATCACCGCCGCCTGCAGCACTGAAGAAGCTGGTGTCAAAGAATTTGTCCGTCAACATCATGGTCACCGCACCTGCAAAAACAGGCATGGCAGCAATCAACAGAAATGCGGTAATGATCCAGGTCCAGACAAATAGCGGCAGCCTCATGAAGGTCATGCCCGGTGCGCGCATATTAAATATCGTCGCAATAATATTGATGGCACCCAGGATGGATGAGATGCCGAGTAAATGAATGGTAAAAATCAGAAAAGGAAAGGCATTCCCCAACTGTAATGTCAGTGGGGGATACATGGTCCAACCGCCTGCAGGTGCGCCGCCATCCATAAACAGGGTGGACAACAACAAGATAAATGCAAATGGTAATATCCAGAAGCTCATATTGTTCATGCGCGGCAGCGCCATATCCGGTGCGCCGATCATCATCGGGATCATCCAGTTGGCCAGCCCCACGCCGGCTGGCATCAATGCGCCAAAGATCATGATCAATGCATGCATCGTGGTCATTTGATTAAAAAACTGCGGGTTTACAAATTGCAGTCCAGGCTGAAAAAGTTCAGCACGAATCACCATGGCCATGGCACCACCGATAAAAAACATAATCAGGGCGAAAATCAGGTACATGGTGCCAATGTCTTTATGGTTTGTTGAAAACAACCAACGACCTATGCCTGTTGGCTTGTGATCGTGATTATCGTCGTGTCCAGCTCCGTAGCTCATGTGTCTATCCTCTGGTTGCTTAATGCAAATTAATTAATAAAGTGTGTCGGTTTTCAGCGGGCCGCTTTAATGTCAGACGGTTGAACAATATCGCCGGTATCATTACCCCAGCTATTACGTTCATAGGTAATCACGGCAGCCAGCTCTGCATCAGACAATTGTCCGCCAAAAGCCGCCATCATCGTGCCTGCCTTACCGTTGATCACCCTGTCCAAGTGCTCCGATACCGGTCCCGTTGCGACGGGGCTACCCGCCAAAGCTGGAAAAGCACCCAGACCCTGGCCGTTGGCCATATGACAGGCAGCACATACCCCGTTATAGACCTCTTCACCCTTGGTCATCAATTCATCCAACGCCCATTCCCTGTCAGAGTTAGCCAGCGCATCGATTTGCGCCTGTTTAGTTTCAGCAATCCATGTGCGGAAATCTTCTTGCGACACT
>JACZSJ010000113.1 GCA_022574295.1 Pseudomonadota bacterium | reverse complement strand
GCTATCACCCGAATCCATCTCCTCGGCAATGCGATGTATTTCTTCACTCCCAAGATCATTCACGCGGAGTAAGCTATCTACGAACAGGCGATAACCTCGGGCCGTCGGGATTCGGCCGGCTGAAGTGTGAGGCGAGTGCAAAAAGCCCATATCTTCCAGATCTGCCATCACATTGCGTATGGTTGCTGCACTGAGATCCAGATCCAGATCACGTACCAGGGTACGAGAACCTACTGGCTGGCCATCATTAATAAAATGCTCGACTAATGATTTAAATAGAAACAGGCTGCGTTCAGGCAGTTCTTGAGATTTTTTTGATTTGGGCATATCTATCCCGTGATTACTTGCTTCATATGTGTAAAATTTAGCACTCTAACGGAAAGAGTGCAAAACTTCGTTTGGCGGCTGACTGTCGATCATGCTAAGTTTGCCCAATTCAATAAAATAATGGTTAATAAAATAATGGTGGGAACCAAAGATAGTAACGCGTTTAAACGCATCGCGCTGATAACCAATTCAGAATCCAGGAAAGTTGCTGAAACACTCAAAAGTCTTATTGCGTATCTGCAATCCTGTGAAATTGATTTCGTCCTGGATGAATGTAGTTCTGCCTTGCTCGAACAGCTCGGGGGCGATAAAGCAGGGCTAGCTAGCATGAAAGATGATAATTTTGATACCGGCTGTGACCTGGCCATTGCCATCGGTGGTGATGGCACCATGCTGAAAGCGGCTTATCTAGCATGTCTCCACGATATCCCCCTGTTGGGCATTAACAGGGGTCGTCTGGGTTTTTTAGCTGATATTCCGGCAGATGCGGTAGAAGAATATCTAAAACCTATTTTTGCTGGCAGCTTTACGGAAGAAGAACGATTTCTATTAGATGTCGAGGTTCTGAGAGAAGGACAATCCATCCTCAAAAGCAGTGCATTGAATGATGTGATCCTGCACAAATGGAATATCGCAAAACTGGTAGAATTTGAAACCTACGTGGATAACAAGTTTGTTCATCGGCAACGTTCAGACGGACTGATCATTTCCACCCCAACGGGCTCTACGGCCTATGCACTCTCTGGTGGTGGTCCGATCTTGCATCCCTCTCTGGATGCCCTGGTACTTGTGCCTATTTGTCCACATACATTAACCAACCGGCCGATCGTCATTGATGGAAACAGTCTGGTTGAAATCGTCGTTGGCACGCGTGAGATCGATCACGCCCGTTTGACCTGCGATGGAAATATTGAATTTGAACTTGCACCAGGAGATCGGATCTGTGTGCAGAAGAAAGACGAAAAAATTCGGCTGATCCATCCCAGGGATTATGACCATTTCAGTATCCTCAGGGCAAAATTACAGTGGGGCACAGAGGTTTGCTGAAACACCTCCACATCAGAGACTTTGCTGTCATTGAAGAAGTGGATATACCCTTTAATGGTGGGTTGACTGTTTTCACGGGTGAAACAGGCGCCGGCAAGTCGATCATGGTGGGCGCACTTGGACTGGTACTGGGTGACCGAGCGGATAGTGGCATCGTACGTACCGGTTGTGAGCGGACTGAAATCACGGCAATTTTTGATATTGAAAACGAAGACGGCATACAGTCCGTATTAGCGGAACAGGAAATTAGCTGTGAAGACGAGTTGATCCTGCGCCGTGTGATTAATAAAGATGGGCGCTCCCGCGCTTATGTCAACGGCAGTTCTGTGCCTGCACAATTATTACGCGCTCTAGGTGAACGCATGGTTGATATTCACGGTCAGCATACACATCAATCCTTATTAAAAGCAGACGTTCAAAGAAACCTGCTCGATGAATTCGGAAATCATCAACAACAAATAAACGAGGTAAAGGATGCCTGGAAATTATGGCATGCAACCGAGCTTGAATTACAGGCGCTGAGCGGTGATAGCCGCGACCACGATGCGCAGATGACATTACTTCAATATCAGATTGAGGAACTGGAGGCACTCAATCCGGGCGAATCAAAATTCAGTGATGTGGAAGAGGAATATGGCCGTCTGTCGAATGCAAACCGCATACTGGAAGTTTGCCAGGAGACACTTCAACAACTTTCTGATGACGAGCATTCTACCCAGAGCCAAATCAGCCATCGTTTAAACGAGCTACAAGATATTCAGAAATTTGATCAATCTCTATCTTCCGTAATTGATCTTCTTAACAACGCAACAATCCAGCTTGGTGAGGCGAATGACGAATTGCGTCACTATCTGGATAAACTTGAACTTGACCCTGAGAAACTCAAAGCGGTTGAAGATAAGCTTGGGGCACTCCATGACATGGCGCGCAAACATAAAATCCAGCCAGAGGCACTGGCAGACCATTTCCTTGCGCTACAGAAAGAATTACACAAACTGGAAAACAGTGAAGCACGCTACAGGGAATTACTGACACTTCAGGAGACAACCATTGAACAATACCGGAAGGCTGCCGCCAGATTAAATCAATGTCGACATCAATCTGCCCATAGGCTCAGCGATGATATCACCAAGAAGTTAAACGACCTCGGCATGCCAGGGGGGAAATTCTTAATAGAAATAAGCGACATTGGGAAAGATACACCGCTACAACATGGCATGGATAAAATTGCATATCTGGTTTCGCTCAATCCCGGTCAACCGTTACAACCATTAAGTAAAGTTGCCTCTGGGGGCGAGTTATCCCGGATCAGTTTGGCAATACAGGTGACTGGGAGTAAAGACAAAGGTATCCCGACACTCATTTTTGATGAGGTAGATAGTGGTATCGGCGGAGGTGTCGCTGAAATTGTAGGCAAGCTTTTACACAGTCTGTCTGACAAGCGACAAATATTTTGCGTTACGCATTTACCGCAAATTGCATCACAGGGGGATCATCATATGCAAGTCGCCAAGGAGACACATGCAGGGACAACATTGACTCGTGTTGGCGACTTGAATCAAGAAGAGCGGATTGACGAAATCGCACGGATGCTCGGCGGGGTAAAAATCACGGAACAAACACTGGCCCACGCAAAAGAAATGTTAAAGAACGAATGATAACGACAATATTAAACTTTGCAGGGATAATATTTATTGGTCTGTTCATTTACGAAATATCAAATGCTATAAAAAGTATTTTGGTCAAAAATTGGCCTCTTACTGACTGTAAACTTCATAAATGGAATATTAAAGCAGAAGATCAAGGTGAGGATACAGCGAGAGTTATAGATGAATTGGTATATAAATACGAGGTAAAAGGGAAAGGGTACGAATCAAACCAGATTGGTTATGGCTTTCCTATGAGTATGAGTGTACTTTCATGTAGATAAGACATTAAATAATATATTTGAAACCGCACCAAATTTAACTGTTTACTATAATCCTAAAAAACCTGACGTTAGTGTTTTGACTGTTGGACTAAAAATATATCATGTAGTTAAAATGTTAGGTTATCTATTGATAATCATAGTTTTTTACGTATTCGCAAATAACTCCTAAAGATCTTATACGCCAAAAGGTCAGCGTCGTTTGGTTTTACCCCCCCCTTATATCGTGCCGAACAGTTGAATGATTTTAAGGTTATTTGAACAGGACGTTCAAATAAGCGGAACCAAGACAGGAGTCTTGTTTGCGCGACCTTAAGAAATCATGAAGCTGTGAGGGAACCCGAAGGGCACGATCTCAGGGGTGTCTTTTTTTCTTGGGCACTTCATTTTTTGGACAAGCAAATAACCCCAACAATGCGCTCATCTTCATGGGTTAACATCACGCAAGAATGTTTGTCTTCAATGGCGTTTTGGTAATAAAGTGCGATGATTTCCTTGTCAAGAACAAGCACATCCATGCATTCGTTTGCACTGCAGGCGGCATTGAAGAAGATCTGATCAAGACTATGCAGCCTTTCTTGCTTGGCCGCTTCGATCTTTCCGGAGCCGGTCTCCACGCCAAGGGGATTAACCGCGCAGGGAACATCCTCATTCCGAATGAACGCTACCTCCATTTCGAGCTTTTCATGAACGAGTTCCTTGAGAAGATGTATCAGAAACAGAAAGAACTTGGACGTCCTTTATGCACAAGTGAGCTCATCCGGGAGCTTGGCCTCGCGATCCCTGGTGAAAAGAAAGAGGAATCAATTCTTTATTGGCCATAATTAATTTTCTCTACCTTTTATCTATCTAATAATTTTACTACATCACTGGGTTTTTCAGCTACAGGAACCCCAACATTGGCAAAGGCATCAATTTTAGATTTTGCCGTCCCCATATTACCCATAACTATGGCTCCAGCGTGCCCCATGCGCTTTTCCGGAGGAGCTGACCGGCCGGCAATAAAGGCCACGACTGGTTTGGGATAATTGGTTTCACTAATGTACTTAGCTGCCAGTTCTTCAGCATTACCACCTATCTCGCCGACCAGAACCACGCCGCGGGGAATCCGCCCGCCCAATCGCTGAAAACGCTTCGGGTTCTTGAGAAACTCGATGATCTCGGTGACTTCTTCCTTGGCCTCTTCGACCCCGGCCACATCGGAAAACGAGACGTTGGTGTGTTCCTTGGTGGTCAGGCGATGCTTGGACCGCCCGAAATTGCCCAGCATCCCGCCGCCGCCGGCCGCACCGCGCAACTGCCGGAAGAC
>JACZSJ010000112.1 GCA_022574295.1 Pseudomonadota bacterium | reverse complement strand
TTGGCCTAGTTTTTCTAACATGTTTTAGAAAGTGTAAGAAGGATTATTAAAGTTTTGGTGTTATGTTTATTTATCCGGCGACTGCATTAAAACTATTTTGTTTTTTAAGACAATCAAAAAATATTTTTATGACTTTCCAAAGTTTAGAATTGGCAGATGAGAAAACATTAAATTATATTTTTAACTGGATTGATAAAAGAATAAATTAATTATATTATCAATAATAACTTAGAACATACATATAAAAAACATTGAGATTATTTTTACCAATAATTTTAGCTTAAAAATGACCAAACTTACTGCTATTATACCTACTGGAAACGAAATTCACAATATTGAAGCTGTTATTGCTTCAGTAAATTTTGCAGATGAAGTTTTAGTTGTGGATAGCTTTAGTACAGATGACACTGTCGATCTGATTAAGAAGTATCCCCAGGTCAGGTTGTACCAACGGAGCTTTGATTCCCACACAAATCAGTGGAATTTTGCGATCAATAACACAGATATAAAAACTGATTGGGTTTTAGCGTTGGATGCAGATTATGTCTTGAGTGAAGCGATTGTAAATGAGTTAGATGGTCTGGCATTAGTATCAGTATCAGGGGTCGACGCTTATAGGGCCAGCTTTCAATACTTCATTTTGGGCAAGCCATTGTCAGGGACCCTGTATCCACCGGTGACTGTTTTATACAGAAGGGAAAAGGCAAATTACATTCAAGATGGTCATACCCAACGCGTACAAATTGATGGTAATGTCGGTAGTCTAGGTGAGCTTATTTTTCATGATGACAGGAAACGTCTGTCCAGCTGGCTGCATGCTCAAGACCGGTATATGAAGCTTGAATCAAAATTATTATGCAGTAAAAATTGGGGGGCACTGGGTTTTGCCGATAAAGTCAGGAGGCTCCTTGTTATAGCCCCAGTAGCTGTCTTCTTTTACTGTCTTTTGGTCAAAAGAGGATTATTCGATGGCAGGGCTGGTTGGTATTATGCATTTCAGCGATCTTTGGCGGAGGTCATATTATCAGTCCGCATTATTCAAGTGAGTATAAGTAAAATAAATCACAGGTCTTAGTCTGGTATGAATATTTCTGGTTTAAATGCTTATCATGGGGATTCTGCTGTTGTGTTAATAGTAGATGGAATCACTGCTGTCCCGTTAACCCATTTTCGTCATACCGGAAGCCGAGCAGCGGCTATCCGGTATCCAGTAAGTAATTGATTTAACTGGATTCCGGATAATCCTTGCAGGATTTCCGGAATGACAAATTGCCTTATTCATTTTCATGTCTAAAACGATACTGTTCCCGACAACCTGTACAGATCAACACTGATATTGATTTCTCACAATGTTAACGGGACAGCAGTGTTAATGTTTACCGGTTAGGGGGACAAAGACTACAGGCAAAACATCTCTCTGTTCGATCTTACCATCCAGTCCTTTAGTTAAAACTCTAAGAGACTGAGAATACTTATGCTTACCCACCGGAATGACCAATCGGCCACCTGGTTTTAATTGTTGAATAAGTTGCTTTGGGACATGCCCCGCTGCCGCAGTGACTAAAATAGCATCAAAAGGAGCGTGTTCGGGCCAGCCATGGTAGCCATCACCAATCTTTACCGTGACATTGTCATAACCCAGATCCTGTAAAAGTGATTTTGCTTCCAAACCCAGGGCCTCTATGATCTCGATGCTATAAACTTGGCTCACCAGTTCAGACAAGACAGCAGCCTGATAACCGGAACCTGTGCCAACCTCTAGCACCACTGAATCAGAAGTCACTGCAGCCAGATCGGTCATCAGGGCAACAATATAAGGCTGGGAAATAGTTTGATTATGACCGATGGACAATGCTGTATTCTCATATGCATATGATCGACTATCTGGAGGGACGAATTCATGTCGGGGAACTGCCATCATCGCCTCCAGCACCCGACTATCCAGGGATGACTTCCCTATATAAGATTCAGTCATCTCCACCGACTGCTGAATAACAGCAACCATCTGTTGACGTTTTTCTTTGTAGGCATCCTCTGCAAAGGCATTCATCATAGACATAGTAACAATGGTTCCCAGTAGTACCATCCGGAATGGTAATTTTATCAAAAATATAGTCATAAACTACCTATCAGAATAGCAGATGAAGAGACTTAAAACGCAATAAGCTACCGTAGTCACAAGCATTACGCCCCGAAAGGTAATGAAAATAGGGGGAGTGGCCTTGTATATACCAGGAAACAGCACAAGATCGTAGATTTGAATCACTATAGTATTATTAATACAGGCTATAATCATTGATGAATACACGTAATGCTTAACAAATTACGGAAAGAAGAATAAATTTATTAATCCATTTTATTTTATGACCATTGAAATTAAACAGATATTAGTCATCGACGACGACGAAGACTATAGAAACCTAATAATCAGGAAGCTTCAACGCTTCTTTCCAGATACATCATTTGATGAAATTGATCCAAGAACAAATGATATGCCTGACGAGAATTATTATTGGGATAATATTGATTTAATAATTCTAGATTATGATTTTGGCCTTGACTTCACGGGGTTAGACTGGTTTAAAAAATTTAAACCAGAAGAAATGCCAGCAACTATTCTTATGACAGCTCAAGGGAGTGAAGAGATAGCAATTAGATCAATTAAAATAGGCGTTGATGATTATATTGTTAAAGGGCGCATGAATGATAATAAGTTAGCAAAATCAATCAATGAATGTGTAACAAAGAAGAAGCAGGATAAAATAAAAATTTCCGCCCTTACAAGTAAAGGTATTATTTTTAATAAATCAAATTTTATTAAAAAACTACAATTAATAACAAATGAAAAAGATACGAAGAATAATTTGTTATTATTTAATCCAGTATCATACAAACAAATCGGTGAAGGAATAGGAATCAATTATCAGGACAGATATATTAAATATGTTACCGATTGCATATATGATTATATAACATCAAACGATATTACTTCTAATGTATTCATCTATAGAGAGGAATATATCGCAATTATACTTGAGACAGATGCATGTGAGAAACATATTAATGCTATTTGTGAACAATTAGATAAAGAGAGCTACGTGACTGGCGTGAAAAATTATTCATGTTTAGTAAATGTTGGTGTAATCAGCCCTCAACACTTTGAGGAAAGTGAATTTGATAAAACTGATTATGAGTTATTATCAATTGCGCTAGCGCTATGTAGGTCAGCCAAATCTGATAAAGTAAAGAAAATTTACCATTATGGTGAGATTAATTTAAAAGAAGTTGAATCATTTAATGGCAAACTACATGATGTTAAGCAGATACAGGATTTTGATATTGAAAGAGCAGTTGTAGATGGAAGAATTTCGGCTAATTATCAACCTTGGGTATATATTTTGTCCGATGATAAAGCCAATGTTAAAGATATCTATGATGTAAGGGTTGAGTTTGTTGATATAAGAGGCAATAAAATTCCACAGCAAAAATTATTCAAAATACTGGACAACACTTTTGCAAAGCGCATTGTCGACAAATGGGTGTTGAAGAACAGTACTAATCAATTGGTAGGTTTCACTAGTAATAATAACGAGCAAATTAATATCAAGTTAACTGTAAAAATAACTTTAAGCACGATTGCTGATCCAGAGTTTATTTCATGGTTACGTAATCTACTGATAGAAGAAGATTTACCCAAAGGCTGTCTGCTTTTCGAAATAGAGGCACTTCAATTTATAAGGGATACTGATCTTTGTAATAAAGTAATTAAAGAAATTGGTCGTGAATTTGGTATTAAATTTATTTTATCTGGTGTTTCCCAGATTGACATATACTATGAAATACGTGAGATTCACATTTTTGACTATGTAAAATTAAATATAAAAGACTTAACATTTGGTTCACCAAGAGGGCCTCTTCAAGATTTGATTAGAAAGATAAAAAATGATGGTGCAAAAATAATAGCTGTTAATGTTGCAGATGCTGAAACATTAGCTTTCTCTACGGAATTTGAAGTAGATTACGTACATGGCTATTTAGTGGGGAAACCATATGTCGATGTGATATCAGATGGTAATGGGGATCTTTATTACGTGGCTTGA
Source organism: Pseudomonadota bacterium (assembly GCA_022574295.1). Classification (GTDB taxonomy): domain Bacteria; phylum Pseudomonadota; class Gammaproteobacteria; order Eutrophobiales; family Eutrophobiaceae; genus SMWN01. Next base: position 521 of record JACZSJ010000112.1, on the reverse strand, counting down.
TAGATAATTATTTTTGGTAGCGATAGTACCAGACGATACAATAAACAATAAGATTTATTACGATAACAATAGTGCCAAGCAGGATTTGAATATCTGTTGTTAATCCCGGGGGATAAATAATCGGCAGCAAGTAATGCTGTATAAAACCACTTTCATGATAATTTCCATTACCAATCTCGCGAAGATAATTTTCAAGGTAAGTCAGTGGGCAAATCCAGCCGAAAAATTCAATTAATGCACCCCATAGCGCACATGGAATATGGAGCCACATGACTTTATACCATTTTAATACGATCAAACCGCCAAATACGGCAAAAATAATAAATAATGTATGAACAATGAGAACAAGGTCGGCTAGAAATAAAGTCATTTATAATTAAATCTTCGTGAGTCACTACTATAATCACTTATTATAGACAAGTTCACTGCTGTCCCGTTAACATTGTGAGAAATCAATATCAGTGTTGCTCTGTACAGGTCTTCAATAACAGCAATGTTTTAGACATGAAAATGAAAAAAGT
>JACZSJ010000111.1 GCA_022574295.1 Pseudomonadota bacterium | reverse complement strand
TTTCCTTGTTTGGAAATACAAAACCCGCCAAGAATATCTCCAGTTTCATCCATAACAGCGTATGTCATTGCCATTAACTTTTTTTCTATGTTTATGATATTCAAATAATATATGTTGGCTTCTGCTGCTGGCATTGTTGATAAAACTAAACTTTTTCCATCATCAAACTCATATACTGGTTTATAAGGATAAGAAGTTTCGATATCAATAATTTGATGATCCATTACAATATATCCTTTTTGAATAAAAGTATTGATATAATAATTTTGTGTAAATCCTTCAATTTTATCTAATAGTTTCCGTCCAGCCAGCGTGGGTGCTTTTAGCAATTCATAAAAGATCCAATTGATGATTGCTGCAATCAATAAAACGAAACACATGCTGATTGATGTCGCTTGCGCGAACATGTATAAACCAAATATCTCACCAGCAATAAAAGGCAATGCGAACAAGGACATAAAAATAGCAGGAAAGACAGAAAGGACACTGTTCATATTAGACCAGAGGTGATAAACCTGCTTGACTAAGAAAAACACGGCAAACGTCCAACCGGTTAACCAAAAGAGCATAAATATAGCAGTGGGATCTAAGGAAGAAGGTTGCGATACGATAGTTGCAACGAGCACAATAAGCGTAATGACAAGACCGATGACAAAATAGCCCGTGTTTGTCAGAAAATATATTTTATCGTAATTGATTTGCAGTGATGATTTATGCGCAGAAAGCGCGCCGCTAATACGCTGATGATTTTTTTGTTAGTTTTATTGTAGTTACTTTACCGGAAGCATCTGTTTCGAAAGGGATACCTCCAAGAACTTCAATAAATTTCTTCATCATGGGTGAATTAGCAATTAAATCGAATGTGGTATCTTTCTCAAAAAGTTTTTTGACGATAGCTGCTTCTCCAGGGGCCATTTCAATATTTTCTTCTCCTGTGAGTTCCAGTGAATAATCATCTTCGTCTTCTTCAATTTTAAGAAACCCTTTCACGGCCAGATTAATAATAGCCGCAGCAAAACATGTATTGTCATAACCCATTTTTAAAACGTAACACAAGGAGGCAGGAGAATAACCAGAGGGTGGCTCATAGTGCGGAAAAATAACGCCTTGTTCAGGATCTTTACCCACTTTCAGCCAGGCAAGCCCGTAATAAATAAGCAATATAATTAAACCCACCAATGCAACAATGAGATGATGATTGTCGTGATTAATTGTCTCTGTGTATAGTATAACTCGTATATACTCAGATCCTTGAATTGCGAAAATTGGTGCCGATGGCCGGAGTCGAACCGGCACGCCTTACGGCACTACCCCCTCAAGATAGCGTGTCTACCAATTCCACCACATCGGCTAGTTGATTAAACCCTCATAAATGATTATGAGAGTGAGGTGTTGATACTCTCATCAATGCTCACCGTAAAATATCAGGTGGAGAGTATTTTTTTACTCTACTGGAATCGCCGGAATATCAGACGAGTTTACATCAGAGTTGGTAATATCCACTGCTGGGATATCTATTTCCATTATTTCTTCCACGACTACTGGTACAGTTTCCATGATACTGATCGGTTCTACAACCATCTGCGTTGCCAAATAGCCAAGTGTTAAACTGTTTGCTAAAAACAAAAACGCCAGAACTGCTGTCGTCTTGGTCAGAAAATTACCCGATCCCTGACTACCGAATACAGTTGATGAAGCACCGCTACCGAAGGCCGCACCCGCATCAGCACCCTTACCATGCTGGATGAGGATAAAACCTATCAAAGTAAACGCGATGACCACCTGTGCGACATGTAAAATTACTTGTAATGATTCCATTAATTCAACACCCTCTTGCTGCATGGCAAATATTGAGAAATTCATCGATGTCCAGAGAGGCACCTCCGATCAATCCACCATCGACATCTGCCATGTTAAAAATTTCTGTTGCGTTGGCAGCTTTGACACTACCCCCGTAAAGTATTCTGATACCATCGGCCATTGCATCATCATGTCTGGCCAATAATAATCTCACAAATGCATGTACTTCCTGCGCTTGCTCAGGCGTTGCAGTTTTGCCTGTGCCAATTGCCCAGATCGGCTCATAGGCAATTACAGCATTTTTAAAAGCCGCTATCCCCACCAGTTCAATGACGGCGTTTAACTGTCTTTCAATCACTGCTTCGGTATCACCGGATTCCCTTTCATGCAGTTGCTCACCGACACAAAGTATTGGAACCAGGGCCGCATCCTGCGCACGCATAAATTTCTCTGCAACCAAATTATCCGTCTCACCATAGAGCGCTCTGCGCTCTGAATGCCCGACGATGGCAAATACACATGAAAAATCTTTCAGCATGTCTGCCGAGATCTCTCCAGTAAAGGCACCAGATTCAAGATGCGAACTATTCTGTGAACCCAGCTTAATATCCGTATTTTTCAGCTTCTCTGCCGCTTCTGCCAAATAAACATAGGGTGGACAGATCGCAACTTCTATATCACATCCCTCCTGTAATCCATTACACACACCTTCCAGCAAAGGACGAATGCTGGTGAGCGAACCATTCATTTTCCAGTTTGCGACGACGAGCGGTCTACGTTGCGCCATTTTACCTTTAAGTCCATGCCACAAAGGGCGGGAATGTTAATATATTTGGGGGTTCGAGTATACACTGACAGCCCAGATATTAACCGAGGGAAGAATATCTGGTGCCTCATAATTAGCATTGAACAGGTTAGATAAATCAAGGAATATAGTCCCCCACATGACCCACGATAATGATAAATGGATCCCACCTTCCTCAACAGAAGAGATCATCAAAAATCTTTTGATCCCCCCGCAGTATTATATGCGCCATCTGGTCAGAAAAAACCTGCGCAAGGGCGAACCGGAATTACATCTGTTGCCATTTCTGGTCAACAGGGACAAGCAGGCCATTGATATAGGTGCCAACAAGGGCGTTTATACACATCTGCTGGCTAAACTTGTACCTTTCGTCCACGCATTTGAACCCAATCCAAAAATGTTCCGCGTGCTGACCAGAGGATTACCTGATAACGCTAGATCCTATGAAATCGCGCTATCTGATCAATCAGGTTCTGGAGAATTACTGGTACCAAAATTACAGGGGCCAACGAGTGTACGATGGAGGGCATACGCTAATCTGGGAGCTAGCCTAAGTAGACAAAAAGTCCAGGGCGAGCATGGTGTCGTCCAAATTGAAACACGCACACTGGATTCCTACGGACTGGATAATGTTGGATTCATCAAGATCGATGTCGAGGGCTATGAGCACACCGTACTTAAAGGCGCCAAAAAGACATTAATGCATTGTCGCCCAATCATGCTGATCGAACTTGAAGAAAGACACACTGGGGTAGCCATCGAATCATTAATCGGACAGGTAGAGGCCTACGGTTATCAAGCGTACTTCCTGCGCAACCGGCAACTGACACCCATTACACAATTTGATCCGGAATCGGAACACCGTAGTCCTGTAACTCGTCGTGACTATGTCGATTATGTTAATAATTTTCTGTTTTTCCCGGAATGATATGAGCTGGGTAATCCGCAAGAGTCAGTTAAAGCCCGCTACTACGCCACCTATAATTTGCACCCTTCCACCTGACAATGTCTGCAATCTAGTGATTTAAGGCATTTTTCCTTGGCGTGCCTGACTATCAAGGCATGATATTGATTGAACAAACTGACATCCGCTTCGAGCTCAATCTCAAAAACCTGCCGCAGTTGTTCATATGGTTCATTCCCCTCAATCAAACTGAGTTTGGTAAATAAACGCCGCGTATAGGCGTCTATCACAAAGACAGGCCGTTCAAAGGCATAGAGCAGAATGTCATCAGCAGTTTCCGCCCCAACGCCATTCACATTCAATAAGGAAGACCTCAGCGTAGCTGTATCAAACTCCGCTAGTCTGGATTCCCCACCGTTTTCCATTAGCCACTGACACAGGTTTTTTAGTCTTTTGGCCTTGATATTAAAATAACCGGAAGGCCTGATAAGTTGCGCTAAATCATCATCGGATGATGCCAATATCTTATCAAGCGATAAATAATCTGCATGCTTAAGATTTTTAATGGCCTTCTCAACATTGCTCCAGGCCGTGTTCTGCGTCAACACTGCCCCCACCATGACTTCGAAGCTTGAATCCGCCGGCCACCAGTTTTGAGCTCCGTAGGCTTCAAGCAGACGTTGATAAACAGTGAGTAACTGCTTGCGCTTCAATTGTGCTTTCACTTATGTAGAAGATGTCTATTTGATGAATGACGGTCACAAAAATTGAATTCTTCATCCTGAATCAGAAAGCCGATCCTCAAATTCCTTATAATTACCCAAATGCACTGTCATCAGACTCTTCCATAGCCTTCCATGATTGGGAACAAAGAAGTGCAGTAATTCATGAACAATGACGTAGTCCCAAAGATCCTGATCTAGCTTGAGTAGTTCAGTATTGAAATTCATATTCCCGCTTGTTGAACAAGATGCCCACTTGTTTCGCATCGGACGAACCCCCAACCAGTTAATCTTCACATCAAGCTTATTGGCCCAATTATGGACTTTATTCTTGAACTCAGACTTGCGTTTATCTTCGCGCATACAATCAAATCCTCTCAGTCCTTTCCAGCAGTATGAAAAGCTCATCAACTATA
>JACZSJ010000110.1 GCA_022574295.1 Pseudomonadota bacterium | reverse complement strand
ATTTCGTCCGGCTCAGCAGTACGTCCGAAAACCCTGAGTCGCCGATATTTTACTTAGCCCCAGGACCGGGGGGCTCCGGAATTCAGGCTGCTCGTAGCAACTACGCTTTTTTTGCAATGCTAAGGGAGATATCAGATGTCATAGTATTTGATCAGCGGGGCACCGGCGAAACTGATTTGTCTTGTCCCGAACGCGTGTTTTTACCGATTGATCGATCTTTACCATACGAAGAGGTGCTGTCAGTCTTCATCTGGGAATTACAGCGATGTAAAGAATACTGGGAAGTACAGGGTATTGACCTGAAGGGATATACAACCATTGAAAGCGCTCATGACGTCAATAAGCTTCGGGCTAAATTAGGAATAAACAAAATTTCTCTAGTTGGCTCTAGCTACGGCAGTCATTATGCACTAACTATCCTAAAATATTACGGAAATACCATAGATAGAGTAGTAATTTCCGGAATCGAAGGACCTGATCACACATTATCTTTACCTAGCGATTTTGATAGACATCTAGATGATATCAATTTATTGGTTCAATCCCATCCGACTCTCGGCAAAGACATTCCTAACCTTAGAGAAATGTTAAGAGAAGTGATCGATAGGCTTGATGGAAATCCTGTATCGGTACGAATTGAGAATGACCAGACTAATGAAAATGAATATGTGCAAATAGGAAAGTTTGAAATTCAATTACTAATGTATTCACTGTTGGGTCGAGATAGGTCAATCGGACAGGTACCGAAATTAGTTTACGATATGTACAACGATGAATACCTTGAAGTAGCCAAAATGATTTACCAATTAAAATCAAGGGGGCAGTCTATTTCCGCAATGCTTATTATGATGGATGGCTCTTCCGGGGCATCCGCTCAGCGCCTTAATCGCCTTCAAATAGAAGATAATGCGACTACCCTTGGGCCGGTTGTCCACTTCCTTTTCCCAGAGCTTGCACTTGCATGGGAAGTACCCGAACTTGGGCCAGAATTTCTAGCACCAGTAACATCTGATCGTCCAGTACTAATCGTAAGTGGGTCGATGGACGCACGCACACCAATCTCAAATGGAGATGAAGTTGCGCAGGGTTTATCTAATAGTCATCATCTGATAGTACAAAATGCAGGCCATCCTCCTCCATTGATGATGATTGAAAATGAACTGAGAGACTTCCTCCAAGGCAGACCGATAACGGCAAATTATATACAAGGACCTGTCCTTGATTTTGTACCCGTACGTTAATTTTATCCGCAGTTTGGGTTGTCGATAGTAAACTTTTGGGTACTTGTATCCCGTCAGCCCTAGTTGGACATAATCCCCTGTTTGCCTAAGAGACAGTTTTGGCTCATCGTTAACTCCAAGAGGAAGTGATGATGAGAAAGAAAAGCAGTGCCGAAAAGACTATTCGAGATATTCGTCGGGCCACCCGCCGACACTACTCCGCCGAAGAAAAAATCCGCATTGTATTGGAAGGCCTGCGTGGTGAAGACACCATAGCCGAGCTGTGCCGCCGGGAAGGTCTGAACAGCAATGTGTACTATCGTTGGTCCAAGGAGTTCATGGAGGCAGGCAAGAAGCGTTTGGCAGGTGATACCGTCCGTGAAGCCACCTCAGATGAAGTCAAACAACTGCGCGCCGATTCCTCAGCCCTGAAAGAAACACTGGGCGAGCTGCTGATGGAAAACCGGTTGCTGAAAAAAAGCATGCTCGGGGATGGGGAGGACGGTATATGAGGTATTCAGCGTCTGAAAAAGCGGAAATCATCTACTTGGTCGAAAACTCCAGTCTCTCACTAAGGCAGACGTTGGCGCGATTGGATATACACAAGTCCACGTTCTACAACTGGCTAAAGCGCTACCAGGACGGTGGTGTTGATGGCTTGGAAGACAGAAAACCCTCATCCGGTACCCCCTGGAATAAGATCCCTGAGCATCACCGCGAATCCATTATCGAATTGGCACTGGATAAACCAGAGTTGTCATCACGGGAACTGGCTGTCGGCTATACCGATGAGAAGGCCTACTTTGTCTCAGAGTCCACGGTTTATCGCTTGTTGAAGGCTGTGGATCTAATTACCAGCCCGGCTTATATCCTGATGCAGGCCGCGGATAAATTCCAACACCCAAGCTCTCGTGTAAATGAACTATGGCAAACCGATTTTACCTACTTCAAGATCATTGGCTGGGGTTGGTATTACCTATCGACCATATTGGATGACTTCTCACGCTACATCATCGCCTGGCGATTATGCACATCCATGAGCAGCAGTGATGTCTCGGATACTCTGGACGATGCATTAAGCTTCACCGGCCTGGATCAGGTGCAGGTGAGACACAAGCCGCGCTTGTTGAGCGACAACGGCCCTTGTTATATCTCGGGTGAGCTGTCGGATTATCTGGAAGCCAAGGGTATGACACACACTCGGGGCAGACCATATCATCCCCAGACCCAGGGCAAGATTGAGCGTTGGCATCGTTCTATGAAAAACAAGATATTACTAAACAACTACTATTTCCCCAGTGAATTGCAGGAGCACCTTCAACGCTTTGTGAATTACTACAATCACGAGCGCTACCATGAATCCCTGGATAACCTGACACCGGCAGATGTGTATTATGGTCGCGGAGGAGAAATACTGGAACAACGTAAAAAGATTAAGCTGAACACCTTGTCCATGCGCCGAAAATTGCATTACGATAGACAATCAAAGCTGGTAACCCAGATGAGCTAATGTGTCTCTTGAGCTAGGAGGAAATTAGTCCAAAAGGGTTTGACGACGTACAGCTATTGTCAGTCAACGCCAGGATATTAAGGTTTAGAGAATTCAATCGATTACATCCAGCATCTCATTGATGGATGTGTATTTTTCCCTCGGTTTGCCTTTAGGCAAACCTCTTTCAATTTCACTGTGATTTATTTTTTTCCAATCAGATAAACTTACATAGCGAACACTTGCTTCGTTTAATAGATTTTCCGCGCCTTCGGAACCTGATTTTTCCTCACCAGGATCAAGCATGTCAATATCTTCCAGCAATGACTTAACGGTGGCAACACTATCGGCCCTGTTAGTTCCAATAATGCCTGTCGGACCACGTTTAATCCATCCGGCCACATACAAATTTGGCAGCACATTATTGCCTTCGACAATGCGGCCGTCATGATTGGGAATAACCCCTCGATTATCATCAAAGGGCACACCAGGCATGGGTATTCCCCTGTATCCAATGCTGCGAAAGACTAATCCAGTGTCCAGTTCAATAAAATTCCCTGTGCCTCGAGCAGATTGTTCAAATGGTTTTCCTGCCAATGCATTAATTTCCAGCCTGACTTTTTCTACTTTGCCATTACCTATAAGCTCGACAGGACTTTTGAGAAAAGTAAAATGCACGCTTCGTTTTTTGGATGATGTACCGGTTGACTGTGAATAGGCTTCAAACAGATCGACTACTTTTTTACTGCTGTCATTGTTTTTGTCTGAAAGTTCTATTTCACTTTCTGGATTCAGTATCATTTCGCTTTTATCGATTAAAGTATCACATTGTTCCAGCCCGCCAAATTCTTTCAGTTCTTTAGACGTGAATTTTGCCTGTGCCGGACCGCGTCTTCCAATAACAAAGATATCACGGATATTACTTTGCGAAAGTTGGTCCAGTGCCTGTGCTGTAATATCGGTATTTTTCAGCTCGTCATTGGTCTTGGCCAAAATTCGAGCAACATCTGCAGCGACATTTCCTTGTCCAAAAATAACTGCAACTTCTTGTGATAAATCAAATGTACAGCCGCGATAATCTGGATGACCGTTATACCAACCGACAAATTCTGTGGCGGTATGGCTACCGGAGAGTTCTTCACCAGGTATTCCGAGCTTTCGATCGGACTCCGCACCACAGGTAAAAATAATTGAATGGTAGAAACGCTTCAAAGAATCGACGGTTAAGTCACTTCCAATTTCGACATTACCAAAAAATCTGAAATGCGGCGATTCGGCAATCTTGTCATAGACCTTAATTACCTGCTTGAGCTTGGGATGATCCGGTGCGACTCCACTTCTAACAAGGCCGAAGGGGATTGGTAGACGGTCATACATATCCACTTGAGTAGTAACATCAGATCTAAATAGGGCTTCCGTTGCATAAAACCCACTGGGACCACTCCCAATAATGGCAATCTTTAAAGGATTTTGTTCACTGCCGACTTTATTCATAAATTAACACAACCACTATAGGCAGAAGATAACCTTCGTAAGCATGATAAACTGGGCTATATGCCCAAATAATCTTAAATTGGACAGTAGACATCTTACCACCCATAGTGCCATATTATTACAAAGTCATAATAACCCAATGAACAATAGTAGCAGGGTAGGGCACTACGAATAGCAATATGCGCATAACATATATTATGTAAACATGTGTAAACAACTACACATTTATCCCTCTTCCCTATCCACGCTATATTACTATACTCATACATCTTCACTTATTCTTTTGTTCAGTGTGGCATAATGCAACATTATTAGAATATCACGGTATAGAGCCTTATCAATATATCTATATAGCTGCCAATCCCACAGCCAGCGTCCAGAGCCCGCTTGCCATAACTGGCCATCACCAAGCATATCGGAGACTATTCTGTGTTCATTCCTCTTGGATCTAGTGGTAATTCCTG
>JACZSJ010000109.1 GCA_022574295.1 Pseudomonadota bacterium | reverse complement strand
CGCATTCCGGTCCGAGATAAGGCAAACAGGTTTGTGTATTAATCTCCACATGGGCAATGTGAGGCAATGATTCCACCTCATTACTTTCCTGCTCTGGATATATTAATGCATTTGGTTCGCAGGCCTCTACACAGGGCCAGTCATTACAGAGATAACATGCCTTGTTTATTAAATCCATGGCTGGCGTTCCTATGACTTGCGCACCAAGTCGACTTGGTAATTTAAAAATTGTATCGTGAGGACAAGCTTCGATACATTTATCACAACGCGTACATGCGAGTAGGAACTCCAGTTCATCTAATGCATAAGGTGGCCTTATCCAATGACTGGCTCGCATGTTCACATGAGCATCCACTGTCTGTATTGCTGTTTTCGAAGCCTTATCCACCATTGTTTTAAAAAAACTGCGCCTGTCCATAATTACATTCTCATGATCATTGGTTGGCTTAATAAGAAAACATGAAAAGTCGTGATCACAATAACAAAAAGCACCATCGGTGAAAGTTGCCAGTTTGACGTCTTTAAGAGATTATCACTTCGATGCTGGATAATTTTAAGCCCAATCCAAAATCCAAACACCATCAAGCCTGCCTGCAAGGCAAATAATAAATCCTGTGGAATCAGCATTTCCATATGGCGTGTATGTTTCTCCATCATCGTTAATGGTTGCGCATTCATTCCGAATGGATTGGCTATTAGAGAGCTAAGATCAGAGTTCTCACGTAGCAAATGATTGAGGTTATGCGCCAGGTGATAGGCAAAGGCTAAAGGTAATGAAACAAAAGCAAATTCTGAAAATAATTTCTTAACTCCCAGTTTTGTTCCACTGGTAATTTTTATAATTAGAATAAATACAAAATAAATAAGTAATATCAGCAACAAACTGGTAAACAGCAGAAGCGTGAAACTCCATAATAACTGTCCTGAGTCCTGCAAATAATACGCGGTTTTACTTAGCCAGCTTTCAAAGAACGGCATCATTGTAATACCATGAAATCCGGTGAGTGCTAACAAGATAAGCATGAACCAGGCTTCATCCCAATGTGGTCGGGCATCCTGTATGGCTTCTTTACCGTGCGAACGTAATCGCCAGGCAATATTATGATCAGGACAACTCTGTGTACAATTGCCACAGGAAATACAATAGGTATTTTGCTTGAGCTTGCCCATCACCAGATGGGTCGGACAAGCCTCAACCGTCTCCGTCCCATGATAACAATCAAGGGTGGTACATTTAGCACAGATATCAGGATCAATCGGCCTGAGCTCCACTGGTGCTAACTGTGAATAAAATCCAATCGTACGTCCAACCGGACAGAAGTACCGGCAGAAAGCTTTGCCATCATAGATAGCGAGTGAAACAGTTGCCATAACAACCATTAATAATGCCAGGACACTGGTTATATACGGATTGGTAGTCACACCGAAACCCAGTTCCAGCCAGGTCAGGGAAATCAGCATAATAATTGCTGGCCAGACATTGCTTAGGTAACGGGGGACCTTCAGGTTAAGACTATTATTAGGATGTGCCCGTTGCCAAAGTTTTCTACGCACCAACCAGCTTGCCAAGGTGTCCCATGGACACACGGCACACCATGCCGAGCCAATAAAGAACACCGAGATAATCAGTGCGGCCCACCATATATTCCAGGTTAATATCGTTGCAATATTTCGTTCGGCAATAGGTGTGCCGAACAAACCGGCCATGATGATCAGCAAAAACACACACACCATTATTATTTTTAATAACAACAATGGCCAGACACTATCCGTTAAGAATTTGACAATCCTGGAGATGACAGGAATTTCTGCAAAACTAAGACTGTAAGACATCACCTTGTTTTGTGGGGTCATGAGTAAAAGACGTCCGACCAACAGGAACATACTCATGATAATGAAGATGCTCCATTCCAGGGGCAGACCGGGATGCGTCATCGTCATGGCGTGTTACTCTGATGAACTTCATCCCTGGAACTACTTTCATGGGCACTTCTGATCTTTGCCTGCACCAGTTTTTTGCGCTGAACGATGTTGACGCCAAACAATACAAAAAGAATTATGGTAATGGCTATCCCCAACGGACCGAATGAACTCGGCTCTCCAATTCGTAAAGGAAAATCTATTTGGTAGGGGACACCATCCGATTCAAATTCAGCACGTATGATGTAATTCCCTGCCTTATTAAACTCAAATCCCTGTCGAAACACATTATCATCAACATCTTGTACGCCCAGAAGTTCTTCCTTATCACTGAACCAGACATCATCGCGCACCTTAAAAGTTACCTTCCCTTGAAAAGGGGCACCATTATCAATACGCGAGGCATATAAATTTACACGGCCTGGTTCATTCGGAGAAGGAAATGCAGGGAAGGCCATGTAGGTAACATAATATTCACCAATCTGCGTCTCAACCTGCATGCTTGGAGGGGTGTTTGAATCTTCACTCAGACTATACGATGGCCGGCCAAGCACATGGTGTGCCTGTACCGAATAACAAACAAACATGAATATAAAAGGCACCTCTAAAAATAGTAATTTTTTCGTGAGTGCAAGGCCGCTCTTAGACATCCATGTCTTCGCGGCATTCGCACATCCATGTGCATCAGAACACCGCGCAGAGACAAAATCGTCGGGAACGATTTTGAACAGCCGCAGGCTGGCCCGAAGGGCGAGCCACAGGGATGTGGCGAGTAGCTGCAGATAAACAAATATATGAATGAGGATTGGACAAAAACCGTCCCTGATTTTTGCTCTTCGAGCAGCAAAGCTGCCCAAAAACGCTCCCGGCGTTTTTGTGAGCACGGAGCCGACACAGCAATCGCGGGGAAAGTGCATTTTTAAAGAGATAATATCCAGTTAACCAGTGTCTCGATATCCGCATCACTGACTGCTGCATTGGGAGGCATCGGCATATCACCCCAAACACCAGCACCGCCACTCTTTACTTTGCCTGACAATGCGGCTACAGCACCATCATCACCTTTATATTTGGCGGAAATATCCTTAAAGGCAGGACCAATAATTTTATTATCAAGGGAATGACAGGCAAGGCAATTACTGCTTTTTGCAAGCGCTTCATTCGCTATTACATTTTGTGTGGCAAATAACATCAAAGCGGAAGCGAATAAAATATTAATTGTAGTGTTAAACATTAATGTATCTCCTTTATTAACAGATTAAATATTATGTCCAGGTAACAGACCATGCGTATTGTTTAACGATCTTGATCGGTAAACTGGGATGCGGACAGACTTCAACACATAAACCACAACCAACACATTCTTTTGTCACAATTGGTCTATATATATTAGCAAAGTCAAAACCGATTGCCTTTTCGCCAAGAGGACAAACAACTACACAGGCACCACATATCCCCTTATCAACCCAGGGATAACAGGCCGTACGATCGATTTGAGCGATTCCCATATCAACCTCATCTCTACTGACAGGCGTTAATGCTTGAGTAGGACAAACTTCCATACATTGTCCGCATAGTGTGCAGGCTTTTTCTTCAGGATTGATATAAGGAAAATTTAATTCATTACCACCTTCCCGTTTTTTGAATTGAATACAGCGTGGTGGACAAACTTCTCCGCATAAGCCACAGCCGATACAGGCTTGTGCAAAAGACAAATCATTCGCCAAAGCCCCGGGGGGTTTGAGCTGCATACCTGTCGCTGCCCTGGCATCATCGGGTGCAAGTAAACGCGCTAAACCATAGGGTAAACAGCCTGTTGCCGCAATTCCGGTTCCGTAGCTTACCTGTTGTAAAAATTTTCTACGCTGCATTATGCTGCTTCTTTTTTCTGTTTAATGAGGGATAGTTTTATTTCACGATATTGCTGTCCCAGGTGTCCGGGGCCCTGGTTTGGTAAATCTTTATAATTTATTGTAAATGCCAGTGCATCAGTCGAACAAATTGCGATACATGCCGTGCAGTTATTACATTCCTGTCCAAAGTCATCACGCATCGGATCAAGTTCAAACTCACAAATGGCCGTGCATTTATTGCAGTCATTACATGTTTTAACTTCACGTTTAATTCGCAATAAGCGGTAACGACCCAACAAGGAATACAATGCACCACCTGGACAGAGGTAGCGGCAAAAACCGCGCCTTGCTACCAGTAAATCAAAAAGTAATGTTAGGATGAAAAATACTGCCCCGACTCCAAAACCACCCAGGGCAATCGCATAATAGATCTCACGCCCAATGATCGCCGGGGGATAAATTGCTGCGACTAAAACAGAACCTGTAAACGCTGATAGAACGAGTCCAATAATTAAAACGAGATATTTAAGACGTCGATCAAACCGTTGCCGACCTATGGGCAAACCGGATTTGTGTAACCAGACACCTAGATTGGTATTGAGTTCATAAAGAAATGTCGCAGGACATATCCAGCCACAAAAGAATCGTCCAAAGATCAGGGTAAAAATAATCGGAATTAAGGCCGTTACTAAAAATGGTGTATAGATACCCATACTGGCAGCGGTCTGCCCTAATACTGCCAGTGGGTCACTTAATTTTAAGCCAAAGAAAGTGCCTGACCAGGTCGTGCCTTTAATCGCATCAAGATCGTTTTCAGGATCACGAGTAAATGGATCGGTTAACAACTCCATCGCTTCATACAGATGCTTTTCATTCGGCATTACAAGATCATAAGCA
>JACZSJ010000045.1 GCA_022574295.1 Pseudomonadota bacterium | reverse complement strand
TAAGGTTATTCATGGTGGACTCCTTCTTTTTATTCGCTGGTTAGTAACACTTCCAGTTTGGCACATCGATGCCGTGTAAGAGAGGAGGAGTCCATCCCATTGCTTTCACTGGTGATTTCAACTGGTCAGGTAAAAGCAATGATAGGCAAATATCGACCTAAAAAACTCGATGGCAACAACCCCGCCTACTCCATTAATGAACAATTGGTAAAGTTGTTAACCGGATGTCTTGGTCTGTGCTTCATCCTGAGTTTGCTCAAGCAGGATATTTAATAAATTATCCTGAAAATTGACGTTACCAGCCAATTGTCCATGATTGTGACAAAGGAAAAAAGTATAGGCCAATGGGATAAAACTGTACTTGTGCCGTGCGACTGCAGGATCAAGAAAATCGCGCGCTAGCATTGATGGCTTGGTAACGCTTCCGTCGCCAGGCTCCAGCATCAGGCGCTCATAATCTATACCTTGTAATGGATTTTCAATCTCCTCAGGTGTGAGACGTACATGTGAAATACCTCCGATTTCCTCTACCACAATGCGCGCCGGAGTAAGTGTACAATTACCGCCAAATGAGATTATCGAATATTGCGGATTGTCGAACCGAATCGACAAAGACCAGACGAATCGCCTTGCCCGTTCGATATGCTTGGCAAAATAACTTTGCAGCAATTCGACTCGCTTTTGTCCCTCTGCTTCATCTTTATAACGCGACCTGACCCGTGCGATCACTTCAGGATCGAACACCCCCCATTGGAAGCGGCGCCATATATCAACATCGAAAAGATCGCGCTGCAGTGGCTCTCCCGTAGCGGAAACCAACCATTGGTTCAGCGGATGCGGCAACAACTGATAGATACTGGGCATGGTTGCCAATACCTCTGGCGGTATTTTTCTAAACAGCGGCTTATAGCCCCTAATTAATTGATGTAACATCAATACCGAACCCATATTCGGTGTCCCAAGCTGGATAAAACGCCGTACTTTACCTGCGCCAATCTGGGTAACCGGAAAGTCATTGCCATCGAGTAGATCTACAGTACCGTAACGCATGTAGTACCTGACTATCAGACCACCCATGCTGTGAGCAACGATATCGACTTTCAGATCTGGCATATCATAGTCACTTCGGATCTGTTCGATGAATGCATCTAGTTTGTGCACCGTATCGATATTGTCATAACGCCAGTCATAGGCGAAGGTATAGTAACGATGCTCCTGCTGAATATAGGGTGTGCCAGGTTTGGTGTGTTTGTATCTCCCGTACTTCTCCAGAACCTCGAATAACGAACCGAAAAAATCACGACCAAGAACTGTAGCCGGCAAGCGTGTAGCCTGTAACGAAGAGGGCTTGGGCTGCAATGTGTCCGCGTCTATCTCCAGAGCCATGTCAACATAGTTGCTGAAAACCATCCTGCTAATAGATCCGAACCAGACTTCCCTGCCGGATGGGTCAGTCAGCGTACTGCCAGCGACGCCCGCCACAATAACGACGGGCGGCTGAAAAGAATGTCCTGTTGTAGACCGCAGGCTGCTATCGTCAGTACCATACAACTGCACGAAATCCGGAGTGAGCATGCTACTGCATCCCACCACGAACAGTTGACCGAATATCAGGACGAACAGTCTTAGCAGCCTCATGGAGTTATTAATGCACAAAACCAATAATCCTTTTTGCTGGCAGTCTACTGAATTGAAACGTGGCCGTTGGAACGATATGAACTCCCGCATATTTTTCAAGGAATGCGAATAACCCACAGCTTATGCCTCCAAAGGGCCTAAGGACTTAACTACAGTTTCCCGCTAGGGAGTACACTATTTGAGAGTATTGCATGATTCATTTCGTTCCATAATATTTATTACCTTATTATCAATTAAATGGTTGCTCTAATTCACTCACAGTACACCATCATGTAGTTGATAGGTTTAATCCAATTATCATATGTAACAAAATTGGAAAATCCATAATCAATAAATAGAGACTTCCATGTGTCCTCTCACAATTAATAAATTTAAATTGCTTAAACATCTGTAAGTTATTCAAGTGAAATCAATAACAACTTTATCTCAGACCTTACTGAATCAATAGCTCTTACTATTTGATCTGTTGAGTCTTTACTATCTATCATTGTGCTCCAGTATGCTGACCATACTTTTTTTAATGCAGCTGCTTGTTTCTCCACAGAATCAGTTGTAAGTACACTCAGATCTGCTATTAGTCCGACCTTCACCCAGCCTTTTCTAGGACTACCTTCTTTTACGTCACCATCGTAGTGTGCTATATAAATCAACTGTTCCAAAGAAGATAATTCCAACAACATCTCAAAACAGGCTGTTCTTATGTTGCTGTTCTCTTCAGAGACTTCCATACGCCAGACATTGTAAGAAAACCCTACCAAAGCAAACAACACGCTAAATATTATTGTTACCTGATATATATGAAGTTTTTTTTGAATTTGAGTATCCATCTTTTTATATGCAGCTAACTTGTTAATGAGTGAGACATAGCCAGGCACAATATTCTTTTAGGGTAATGTTAGGTAAATAGCGATCCAGAGAGAATATTAACGGGCGGCTTAAAAGGTGCACTTCTGGCGTATCCTTTATGAAGCTGTTAATAGGTTTTTTTTCCGACATGTAAAGTATTTCCAAACATCGACGATGTCGAATACCAACGAAACAACAAAAGTAACTGACAAAATAATTAGATATATTTTAAAGGCATCATTTGCCGCCTGAACTTCCATCAACACATATACAAGCAAAGGGATCCATAGAACATGACCCATACCAAGAATTTTTTCAAATCCAAACCTTGAATAAAGTCCCATCATGAATATTGCCGAAAGCATGAATGTCACAAAAATGACTTTTGCCAAAGGCTCATTCCAGAATAATATACTCGCAACATTTATAATCATTAGAAAAACCACCCAGAGTGAAATCCAGATCGGTTGCTGCATCAATTCAGTGAAGAATCTAAATGGATTTCTCATCTTCATCTAATCATCACCTGAGAACTATTTATCGGACCAATTCTCGACTGCTACAATTAAAATATTCATCCATTAGGAATTTTCTTATCATGGGTGTGTAGTTAACGAAATTAATAGCTCGTACTAAATGTTTTGTACGATTATCCAATACATCCAGCATGGCAAGACCAGAATCCATGATTTTACACGTCCTGGTAAGGTCGATCAGAATTATCTCTATCATAGGGTTTTTTGCCCTATGACATACGCGAAAAACCTGCTCTGTAATACTGAAGTCGAGTAGTTTCCCGGCATAGATAGTGATGATGGATTCGTAAACGATGTCTTTTTTGACAAGAGGCATTAAAAATTCTCCAGTTTATTAAGTAAAGGCCCATGACGTCCCTGTCAATATGGGCAGTGGAGACAATGGGAACAAATCTGGAGATGAGGGGGAAACCCATTAATCCTGACCACTCAACTATATGACCGGGATTCTTGCAGAAATCTTTCAAAAAATATGGAAATAACAAATATTTCCGTCGGAAATAGCATATTTTGTAACATTTCCTAATCAAGTGGGTCTATAAGTTTGTCTATTGATAGAACAAAATTTCTGTCTGAATAATTCTGACAGAATTCAATTGCGAAAAGCTAGATCACGCTTACGTGTTCTAATTTATTAGGACTCCGATTGCTTTATAAATATCGGATTATTTTTATACCAACTTGAGAGGACTCCTCAAAATGTCTAAAGAAAGAAAATTAACACCAATGGCTGCAGCTCTTGGTACAACCTTTGCTGTTTCGTTAATGGCTAGCCCAATCACACAGGCAGCAGCGAATCCTTTTACCATGACAGATCATGGTACTGGATACATGGTTGCTGAAGGTGGTGATAAGAAGGCCGAAGGCAAATGTGGCGAAGGTAAGTGCGGCGATAAGAAAGGTGGTGGCGCTTCTGACGAAAAGAAAGCCGAAGGTAAATGTGGTGAAGGTAAATGTGGAGACAAAAAGGCAGAAAGTAAGTAAGCCTGAGACTTCATCACATGTCTGAAACATATCCTGTACAGGGTGCAGGATTAGGTCTGCGGCGAGCCTTTATTGGCTCGCTTGCAGATGACATTCCCCCACAAATAGACTTTATGGAAGTTGCGCCGGAGAACTGGATCGATGTTGGTGGTCGTCTTGGACGCCAATTCCGGAAAATCACAGAACAAATACCGATGGTCTGTCATGGACTGTCTCTCAATATTGGTGGACAGGCTCCTCTGGATGAGCCGTTCATTCATCGTGTTAAACAATTACTTGAAACGCATGATATGCGTATTTACAGTGAACACCTTAGCTATTGTGCAGATGATGGCCATCTCTATGATCTGATGCCAATCCCTTTTACCGAAGAAGCCGTACATTATGTGGCTGAAAGAATTCAGCGCGTACAGGATATTATTGGTCAGCGGATGGCGATGGAAAATGCTTCTTATTATGCCGTCATGGGAAAGGAAATGGAGGAGATAGATTTTGTTAATGCCGTACTGGAAGAAGCAGACTGTTTGTTCCATATTGATATCAATAATATTTATGTGAACAGCATTAATCATAGTTATGATGCTGAGGCCTTTCTCAAGGCATTACCGGGAGATCGTATCGCCTATGCGCATATCGCCGGACACTATGTCGAGGCAGAAGATTTGCGAGTCGATACCCATGGCGCGGATGTCATTGATCCGGTCTGGAAATTACTTGATGTGGCCTATGAACATTTTGGTGTGTTCCCGACATTACTGGAAAGGGATTTTAATATTCCACCACTAGAGACCTTACTGAAGGAAGTGGAAACTATCAGGCACTACCAAATAAAATACGAGACCAATGATAAGTCTATCAAACAAAAACAAGGGTGAAAGTTTCAGAGAAATTCAGCATGTGTTCACTCAGCACATGCGCGATCCGGAAAATAATCCTGCCCCGGAAGGTGTTGAAGACAGGCGTATAGGCATTTATCGGGAACTTGTTTATGACAATATAGAAGGTTTCATTGCCAATAGTTTTCCTGTCCTGCGCAAAATCACCCCGGATGACAGGTGGCATGAAATGTTGCGTGACTATATTTGCAATCATCAGTCGCATACGCCCTTGTTCCCAAGAATGCCGCTGGAATTTATACAATATCTTGAAGATGAGCGACACGGACATCCGGAAGATCCAGACTTTATGCTGGAATTGGCCACTTATGAATGGGCGGAATTGGCCATTTCACTCGATACAAGGGAAATAGAGATGGACGGGGTCGATGTTGAGGGTGATTTGTTGGCCGGTGTACCGGTATTGAATCCCCTTATCATGCCACAAACCTATCAGTACCCGGTTCATCAAATCAGTCCTGATTATTTGCCGGACAGCCCCCCTGAGTTACCAACGTACTTACTGGTATACCGACGCAAGGATGACGAAGTCGGATTTCTGGAGTTAAACACGGTTTCCGCACGTCTAATTGAATGTATACAAGATAACGATGGCAAAACGGGTCTACAGTTATTGGAGAGGATTGCCGAGGAACTCAAGCACCCTGATCCACAGGTCGTCATCAATGGCGGCCGTGAAATTATGCACGATATGCACGACAAAGATATTCTTCTTGGTGTGATCTCATAGGCCTGTTCTGTATCAATAAAAAGAAAACTCATTAATTTAAAAGAGAGAGCAGTATGTCTACAGTCATATGTATTGCAAATAAAGCGCAGGAACTCTTTGACAAGGTACGCACCTCTATTGATTTTATCGGGCCACTGTTATTGAGAATATATATTGTCCCTGTATTCTGGATGGCCAGTAATAACAAATGGAATCCATTTGACGGTGATAGCTCTCTCGATTCGGTGATTCAGTGGTTTGGAAATCCGGAATGGGGATTGGGCTTGCCGTTTCCGGCATTGATGGCCTATCTGGCATGGGGCACTGAATATTTTGGTGCCATTCTGCTGGCCCTGGGACTGGCGACGCGATGGATATCTATACCCTTGATGGCCACAATGATTGTCGCAGCCGTGACTGTTCACTGGGGAAATGGTTGGCAGGCAGTACATGATTTAGCAAGTCCATATGCCTCTGCCAATGCAGGTGAAGCCATTGAAAGACTCAGCCACGCAAAAGACATTCTAAAAGAACATGGGAATTATGATTGGCTGACGGAACATGGTAATTTTATTATTTCCAATAACGGCATAGAATGGGCGGTGACCTATTTTATTATCCTGTTCGCACTGTTTGTCACGGGTGGGGGTAAATTTTTTAGCGTCGATTACTGGATAGCAAAGAAATTCAGGAGTTGACATAGCAGAAACTGTTTTGAATACACAAACAAAATTTAAAATTCATGCGTTCGAACTTGGGCCGATAGATAATTTTATTTATCTTATCGAAGATACCGCATCCAAACGTGCTGCTATTGTCGATCCGGCGTGGAACGTTGAAAAGGTATTTGCTCTGGCCGAAAAGCAGGATGTAACGATCACAGATATTTTATTGACTCACAGTCACCAGGATCATATCAATGGCGTCGATAAGGTGCTTGAGGAATTTGATGCCGAGTTGCACTTATTAAATGCAGAAGCAGAGTTTTGGGGAAGTAAATTAACAAAACCTGTATTGCATTATGGTGGTGATCATATTCAGTTAGGGGATACCGAAATAGAGGTGTTACATACACCGGGACATACACCGGGTTCAACTTGCTATCTTGTCGATGATCAATTGATTACCGGGGACACCATGTTTGTGTTTGGTTGTGGGCGTTGTGATCTCAATGGCGGTGATCCAGAAGTGATGTTTAATACCCTGAGGCACATGAAAGAAACTTTACCTGGCTCAACAGTGATTCGCCCAGGACATAATTATTCGGTAACACCGACTGCAACCATGGAAGAGCAGATCAAGGGCAATCCATTTATGCATTTCGACAAGCAGGATGATTTTGTTGAATTCAGAATGCATGCCCACGGACGTGTACGTCAGTCACCTTACGCTGCAGTCAGTCGTGAACAAGCAGAGCGAATGTTGGACTAAGTAGAAATTTGCTATTTTTTTCTGTTCAGGATCCTTAAACGCAGCGCATTCAGCTTAATGAATCCTTCAGCATCACGTTGGTCATAAGCACCCGCATCATCTTCAAAAGTAGCGATGTTTTCGTCAAACAGGCTGTCTGATTCTGACTTGCGGCCAGTAACCATCACGTTGGCCTTGTATAATTTAAGACGCACGGTGCCGTTGACCCGAAGTTGTGTTTGATCAATTAGTGTTTGCATTACTTCGCGTTCCGGACTCCACCAGTAACCGTTGTAGATCAAACTGGCATAGCGAGGCATTAAGTCATCTTTCAAATGTGCGACTTCACGATCCAGGGTGATTGATTCAATTGCCCGATGTGCTTTTAGCATAATGGTGCCGCCCGGTGTTTCATAACAACCCCGGGATTTCATGCCGACATAACGGTTCTCAACAATATCGGCACGCCCAATACCATGTGCGCCTCCTATCTTGTTTAAAGCCGCAAGCACAGTCGCTGGTGACATGGACTCGCCATTGATAGCAGTAATATCACCTTTGCTATATTCCAGTTCAATAATTTCAGCTTTGTCGGGTGCTTGTTCAGGCAAAACACTCCAACGCCACATATCTTCTTCAGGTTCATTCCAGGGATCTTCCAGCATGCCACCTTCATAGGAGATGTGTAACAAATTCGCATCCATAGAATAGGGCGAGCCACCACCGGGTTTCTTTTCGACAACGATATTATTTTTCTTGGCATAGGCCAGCAGCTTTTCACGAGAAGTAAGATCCCATATACGCCAGGGTGCAATCACCTTGATGTCAGGACTCAATGCATAAGCACCCAGTTCAAAACGCACCTGATCATTACCTTTACCTGTTGCGCCATGCGAGATGGTATCTGCCCCGGTTTCTTTGGCTATCTCTACCAGACGTTTTGCGATCAGAGGCCGTGCGATGGATGTGCCTAACAGATACTCACCTTCGTAGATGGTATTGGCACGGAACATGGGGTAGACGAAATCACTGACAAATTCCTCGGTCAGATTTTCAATATAAATCTCCTGGATACCCAGGGCTTCAGCTTTTTCACGGGCCAGCTCGACTTCATCACCTTGTCCGATATCTGCTGTGAAGGTAACGACCTCACATTGATATTGTTCCTGTAACCATTTCAGGATCACGGAAGTATCCAGACCTCCGGAATAGGCAAGAACAATTTTGGATGTTGTGTTTTCAGTCATCAATAAAACTCCAGCAACATTAGACTTGTCAGGAAAAACGCCTGACAGGGCAAACAAAAGGGCGCCATTGTAACCGCTCAACAATACTGCGTGAAGGGAATTTAATCTCTTAAGGGTTTAATTACACGCAGCTTGCTGCGTATTGTCATTCCCGCTACCGGCTCGTAGGCTGGCACAAGTTTTGCGGGAGTGATGATCGATACCCTGTCCGCCTGCAGCGGGGTTATTTGATGAATTTCCTGATTTCGTTCACGACAAACCCCGGATTTTCTGCATGTAACCAATGACCTGCACCTGCAACCGTAATGAATAAGGCATTTGGAAAAATTTTGAAAATTTGTCGCTCATATTGGTGGTTGATGTAATCGGATTTTTCTCCTTTGAGAAAAAGTACTGATTTTTGGTATTGCATATTCCTGTGGTCATCAGGAAAATCCATGAGTGCATCAATATTAGCTTGAATGGCGTCAAGATTGATTTGCCAACGAAATCCATCTTCAGAATTCTTCAGATTTTGTAGTAAAAACTGTCGTAAGGATTCCGGTTGAACGCTGGTTTTCAAATATTCGTCAGCTTCCTGTCGACTGGATATTTGATTCAACGGTAATGCCTTCAGTGAGTTGATTAGATCATCAAAACCATGCTGGTACTGAACTGGTGCAATATCAATAATCACGAGTTTTCTGATTCTCTCCGGATTCTCCAGTGCCAGGTGCATCGCCACCTTGCCCCCCATACTGTGTCCGACAACCGAAATTTCTTCAAGAGTATGGTCAGTGATGAACTGGAAAACATCATCGGCCATGTCCTCATAGCGCATGGCATCTGTGTGTTTTGACTCTCCATGGTTACGTAAGTCCAGCGTAAATACCCGAAAGTGCTCGCTGAGTTGACGGGCTATGGATTGCCAATTCCGTTTTGATCCAAATAATCCGTGCAGGATAAGAATGGTTTTCTTGTCTGTATTAGATTCTTCAGGAGATTCAAATTGATTGAATGCGAGCTGCATGAGCAAAATTATAACGTATCTGGTCCATGCAAAAAAATTTAGTGGGGGATACTAAATCATGGTATTAATAACATTAGAACAAGAATAATTAATCTATTTTATGGAATTCCATGACTGAGACAAAACAATCCGAATTAATGGGTGATATTTGGGGCGGCCTGACGGCGGCAATTGTTGCCTTGCCATTGGCACTTGCATTTGGTGTTGCAGCCTTTGCACCGCTTGGTGCGGAATACGCATCGACTGGTGCTCTGGTCGGTTTGTTGGGATCAATCTATACTGGATTTGCTGCGGCAAAGTTTGGTGGCACACCTGCACAAATAACCGGTCCAACGGGACCGATGACGGTCGTCTCTACGGCATTTATTGCCCAGATTGTGGCAGTCCATGGCGCAAATTTACCCATCATCGCGATATTGATGGCCCTGGGTATTGTCATTGGTGGCGCGGTCCAAATCTTGATCGGTCTAAGTGGCGGCGGAAAGGTAGTGAAATATATGCCTTATCCCGTGGTTGCCGGCTTTATGAATGGCATCGCGATTATCATTTTCATTGGTCAGATCAAACCTTTTCTGGGGATCAGTGGCGATTGGTCTGAGTTTGATTTTTCCGTGGGTTGGGTGCCAATGTCGATTGCTGGAGGGACCGTTGCCGCCATTTTGATCAGTCGAAAAATTTCTCAAGCTGTACCAGGTGCATTGGTCGGTCTTGTGGCAGGGATCCTTATTTATTTTGCATTGGCGGCGGGTGGATTCGCACCTTTTAGTAGTACAGATAATCCTTTGTTGATTGGCACAGTCCCTAATCCATTTGCCAGTTGGGAACAAATGCAACGTCTGATGCCAATATTTCAGTTCGGAGCGTTAGAAAATCTGGGCTTCTCAGATTTTAAAATGGCCTTTACAGCAGGCCTGGCACTAGCAGTTTTGGGTGCGATTGACTCATTGTTAACCTCATTGATTGCAGATTCCGTGACACATACACGGCATGATTCACGCAAGGAACTGATAGGTCAGGGCATTGGTAATATTCTCAGTGGTCTCGGTGGTGGTATTGCTGGTGCTGGTGCCACCGTGCGAACGCTGGTGAATATACGTGCAGGGGGGCGAACGTCACGTTCGGGCATGTTGCATTCAACGGTTATTTTTCTAGTGGTGATGGTCTTCGGAACCCCGGCTGGCTGGATACCTTTAGCAGCTTTGGCAGGCATCCTGTTCTATACGGCAGTCACCATGGTCGATTATTATTCCCTGCGATTAATCAAACGCCGCAACGTTCGCAGTGAATTTATCATCATGATCATCGTAACAACAATGACTGTGGTGGTAGATTTAATGGTGGCTGTGGGTGTTGGTTGCGCAATCGCCGCAATTCTATTTATTACACAACAGATCAAACAACCTGTGATTCATCGACGAGAAAGAGGCAACGAAATATTTTCAAGACGTGTGCGTTCTTCAGCAAAAGAAACAGCTATTTTAAAAGAATTTGGAAAACGAACGCTGAGCTATGAGCTTAAGGGTTCATTGTTCTTCGGTACCACAGATGCATTAATTAATGATGTTGAAACCGATCTTGAATCAGCAGATAAATTTATATTTGATTTTTCTCGGGTGAAAGATATTGATTTGAGCGGGGTCAAGATTCTGTTGTCGATCATAGAAAGATTGCATAGCAATAAGCGGCAGGTATATTTCAGTGGCCTGATCGAATTTGAACAGTCCTCAGCATTGTCCATCCGTGAGATGTTGCAGGACATGGGGGTAATTTCCGAAGTCGGTGAAGAAAATATTTATGCGGATCATGATCTTGCCCTGGAAGCCGCAGAGGAGGCATTGTTACATGAACATCATGAAGGCTATAAAGAAGGTCAACCTCCATTAGCACTACTCGATTTTGAATTGTTCCAGAATCTGGATAGTGATGATGTAGAAAAATTTAATACGCTTCTAAAGGAACATTCTATCAAGGCAGGGGATTATCTGTTTGCCAAAGGCGAAGCGGTCGATAGTTTTGTGCTTGTTCGTAAAGGTGAGTTAAATGTATTTAAGCAGGCAAAGAACAAAGATGTCCGTATTGCGACAGTCAGTCCTGGTGCTTTGTTAGGCTGGCGCGCGCTGATGAAAGAAGAGCAACGTATCACCGGCGGCATACGTGCAGAGACAGATGTAGATGTTTATCTCATATCAAAAGCATCTTTTGATAAACTGGAAAACGAACATCCAACGGCATTGTTACATTTTCAGAGAGAACTACTCAAGAACGCCGTTGAACGTATGCAGGTCTTAACCTCTGAATTGATCATGCTGGAAGAACGCTAGCAATAAATATTTGTACGTTATTTTTTCCGTTTAGGGATATATAAGTCAGTGATTGTCCCTTCGAACATCTCTGCAGCGAGGCCGATGGTTTCCGAGAGTGTTGGATGCGGGTGGATTGTTAAACCGATATCTTCTGCATCTGCACCCATTTCAATGGCCAAAACACATTCGGCGATCAGGTCTCCGGCATTGGGTCCAACGATTGCAGCGCCGATGATGCGGTTGGTTTCTTTATCAAAAAGCACTTTTGTCAGACCATCATCTCGACCTAAAGATAGAGAACGTCCGCTGGCAGCCCAGGGGAATACCCCTTTACCATAATCCATGCCCTTTTCTTTGGCCTCTGACTCAGTGATACCGACCCAGGCAACTTCAGGATCAGTATAGGCAACGGAAGGGATGACTCTATTATCGAAACCAACTTTATGTCCTGCAATCACTTCAGCGGCAATCTTGCCTTCATGTGTGGCTTTGTGCGCCAGCATGGGTTGACCAACGATGTCACCAATAGCAAATATATTCTGAATATTGGTTCTTTGTTGGTCATCGACAGGAACGAAGCCCTGTTCGCTGACATTCACCCCGGCATTTTCTGCACCTATCTTTAATCCGTTGGGTCGTCGTCCAATGGATAATAATATTGCATCAAAATTTTCAGATTTTGGTGCTTTTTTACCATCGTAAGAAACCTTCAGATGATTTTTTGTTGCCTTGATCTCTGTGACAGCCGTACTCAGGTATATATTTTCATAGCGTTTGGTAATACGTTTTTGCAAGGGTCGAATAATATCTTTGTCACACTCAGAAATTAATGCATCCAGCATTTCTACAACGGTAATTTTAGAACCCAGGGCTTCATAGACAGCGGCCATCTCCAGACCAATCACACCGCCACCGATGACTAATAATCTTTCAGGGATTTCGTCAAGTAGTAATGCCCCGGTGGAATCCATGATGCGTGGATCATCCGGGAAAGAGGGAATTGTTGTTGCCTGAGAACCTGCCGCAATGATGGCATGCTCGAAGGAGATAGTTGTTTTACCCCTGGTGCCATTTACTTCAATCATATTTACAGAGATAAATTTACCTGTGCCATGCACCACTTCTACTTTACGTTGTTTGGCCATGGCCTTTAGACCAGTGGTCAATTTATTAACGATATTGGTGGCAAACTCTCGAACAGATTTTATATCAATGTTCGATGTGCCGAGATCAATACCTTGTTCTTTTAATTCATCAACTTCTGAAATGACTTTAGCGATGTGCAACAGTGCCTTCGAAGGGATGCAGCCCACATTGAGACAAACGCCACCCAGTGTTTCATAACGTTCAATAAGTATGGTTTGTTTGCCCAGGTCAGCAGCACGAAACGCTGCAGTGTAACCACCGGGTCCACCACCGAGCACAACCACTTCACAATGGTGATCACCTCTTTCAATAGCTGAAGTGTCAGCTTGTGATTCGTGGTTTATTTCAGTGATGGTTTCTTCTGTTTTATCAGTATCGTTTACGGAGTTTTCTGTCCCAGATGTTTCACTGTCCATTTCCAGGCTCAAGATCAAATCACCCTGTGAGACTTTATCACCTATTTTGGTGGATACATTTTTAACCGTACCGCTGTACGGAGAAGGGATATCAATCGTTGCCTTGTCACTTTCTAGCGTAATCAGTGTGTCTTCAAGCTGAATCCTGTCGCCATCTTTGACAGGGACTTCAATCACCTCAACGGCTTCAAAGTCGCCAATATCAGGAACCAGAACTTCTTTGTTCTCGGACATGATCGTTATAAGAGAATGTGTCGGATATCAGACAGGATTGTACTGAGAAATTGTGTGAACCTGGCAGCAGCAACGCCATCGATGACGCGATGATCATATGACAGTGCATAAGGCATCATCAAACGGGGAACAAACTCCCCATTCTCATAAACAGGTTTCATGGCAGAGCGAGAGACACCCAGGATGGCAACCTCAGGTGTATTCACAATAGGTGTAAAGTTTGTGCCACCAATACCGCCAAGACTGGATATAGTAAAGCAGCCCCCTTGCATTTCAGCAGGTGTTAATTTTCCTTCCTGTGCCTTGTTGCTTAATTGGCTGATTTCATCTGCAATTTCAAACAGTCCTTTTTTGTCAGCATCCCTAATGACAGGCACAACCAGACCATTATCAGTATTAACGGCAACGCCGATATGAAAATATTTTTTCAATACCAGATGTTCGCCATCCGAAGTAATTGAAGAATTAAACTCAGGAAATTTCTGTAGTGCAACAACAGCAGCTTTTACCAGGAAAGTAATCAATGTCAGTTTAATCCCTTCAGCTTTTGCAGCCTCAAGTTTTGATTTTCTGAAGGTCTCAAGATCTGAAATATCGGCTTCGTCAAATTGGGTGACATGAGGCACAGTGATCCAGCTGCGATGCAATGCCTGTCCGCCAAGTCGTTTAAGTCGACTCAGTGGCTGCACTTCGGTTTGTCCGAACCTGGAAAAATCAACCGGCGGGATTTCAGGAAATGCAAAGCCACCGCCACTGCCTAATTTATTCCCGGACAACATACTCTTGGTGAAGGCTTTAATATCTTCTTTAAGGATGCGACCCTTGGCTCCTTTGCCATAGACGAGTCCGAGGTCAACGCCAAGCTCTCTTGCAAATCGACGTACTGAAGGGCTGGCATGGGCCTTTTCTGAACGGCTGCCTCCAACGATTTGTGCGGTCTCCATCACATGGGGCGCCATTCTTGGTGCTGTCTGCACGGGTTCTGCCGGTGTTTGTGAATCCGAGGCCTCGTCAGCAGATTCAGTAGAGGTCTCACCGACGATTTCTTCCACTGCTGGGGAATGACTGCTTTCTGTCTCATCCATTAACAGAATCGGTGTCCCCTGTGAGATTGAATCTCCAATGTTAACTAAAATATCGGTGACCCTGCCTGCAGCAGGGGAAGGGATATCCATGGTGGCTTTATCACTTTCCAGTGTGATAATAGTGTCTTCCACATTAACGTTATCTCCGACTTTCACCGATATCTCGATCACATCGACGGTATCGAAATCACCAATATCCGGAAGTGTTATTTCTCTGGAGTTAGCCACGTTAAACGGTTACTGGATTTGGTTTTTCAGGATCGATGTCATATTTCTTGATTGCTTGTGCAACTTTTGAAACGGGGATCAGGCCATCGTCAGCCAGCGCTTTTAAGGCGGCGACGGTGATATAAAAACGATCCACTTCGAAAAATTTTCTTAATTTGGCACGAGTATCACTGCGACCAAAACCATCAGTCCCCAATACGACATAACGTCCCGGGATGAACTCTCTTATCTGATCAGCATATATCTTCATATAATCTGTTGATGCAATCACAGGGCAATCAGCACCGAGCAGAGAAGACGTAACATAAGACGTCTTTGGCTTTTTCTTTGGATGTAGCATATTCCATCGTTGAACATCCAGTCCATCTCGACGTAATTCATTAAAGCTGGTCACACTCCAGACATCTGAAGTGACACCAAAGTCTTGCTTCAGTAGTTCACCCGCGGCAATGACCTCGCGCAGAATTGTCCCCGCACCAAGTAGTTTTACCTTAAGTTTTTTCTTGCCGCCTGCCTTGAGCAGATACATGCCTTTCAGAATGCCTTCTTCGGCCATATCCGGCATGGGGGGATGCTGGTAATTCTCATTCATCACGGTGATGTAATAAAAGATGTCTTCGAAATCCTGATACATGCGTTTCAGGCCATCCTGAATAATGACTGCAAGCTCGTAGGCATAAGTAGGGTCATAAGAAACACAATTTGGAATAGTCGATGCCTGCACATGACTATGTCCATCCTGATGTTGCAAACCCTCACCGTTCAGCGTGGTTCTTCCTGCGGTTCCGCCCAGGAGAAAACCTCTGGAACGCATGTCAGCACCGGCCCAGGCCAGGTCACCAATGCGTTGGAAGCCAAACATGGAGTAATAGATATAAAAAGGAATCATGTGTATGCCATGGTTCTTATATGAAGTTGCCGCTGCAATCCATGATGAATAAGCCCCGGCTTCATTGATTCCTTCCTCAAGGATCTGACCTTTGATGTCTTCGCGGTAATACATGACCTGATCATGATCGACTGGTTCGTAAAGCTGCCCGGTGTGTGCGTAAATTCCTATTTGCCGGAAAAGTGATTCCATTCCAAATGTTCTTGCTTCATCGGGAACAATAGGAACAATATACTTGCCGATTTCTTTATCTTTTAACAGCTTGGTAAGAATTCTTACAAACACCATAGTTGATGAAACTTCCCTTCCATCAGTTCCTTCATAAAACTCTTCAAAGATTGATTCGGGCGGTGCTTTGATAGGACGAATATCTGTTTTTCGTGATGGAACAAATCCACCTAATGCTTCCCTTCTTTCTTTAAGATATTTCATCTCGGCATCATTCTCATCAGGTTTGAAGAAAGGCATCTTTGCGATCTGCTCATCCGAAATTGGAATGCCAAACCTGCTTCGGAATTCTTTCATCTCCTCTTCATTTAATTTCTTCTGCTGATGAGTAATATTCTTTCCCTCACCGCTTTCGCCCAAACCATAACCTTTAATTGTCTTGGCAAGTATAACCGTCGGTGATCCCTTATGGTTAACTGCAGCATTGTAAGCAGCATAAACTTTTTCAGGATCGTGCCCGCCGCGGCGCATTTTACTCAATTGCTCATCGGTCATATTTTCAACCATCTTAAGAAGATCTTCGTCAACTCCGAAAAAATGCTCGCGGATATATGCACCTCCTTCAACAGTATATTTTTGATACTGCCCGTCAACTACTTCGCCCATTCGCTTAACAAGTTTGCCGTCTTTATCCTCAGCAAGCAAAGGATCCCAGCTATCGCCCCAAATAACTTTAATTACATTCCATCCGGCACCACGGAAGATCGCTTCAAGTTCCTGAATTATTTTTCCATTTCCTCTTCGGCCTTCTTGACCGTGCTGCCGCTGCGGATCGTCGCGTACTTGGCCTTGCGAGCCCAGTTCTTGAGCTGCTTGCGCAGGTTCCACGAGAGGCTGATCTTGGCCTCGTAGAGCTTCTTGATCGTCGCGTAGAGGGCATCGCTCAGGTCGCCCAGGCTGCTGTAGCCGTAGGCGCCGACGATGTAGAGCCACGGACCGAGCGGATAGCCGTTCTTCTGGCAGGAGCGCTTACCTGTGACCACGCGGTCCAAGATCGCCCTCTCCGTTCTGT
>JACZSJ010000003.1 GCA_022574295.1 Pseudomonadota bacterium | reverse complement strand
TTGACCGTTCTGGGTTTAAATTGCATGGAGGCGTTAAGGCATTGGCTGATGCTGCACGTGAACAGGGTTTGCAATTCTAGAGGTTTGATAAATGGCTGTTACTGATTCAATCACAGGAAACGAAGATCTGCTGGAAAAGCTGGTTCACGTTAATCGTGTCGCCAAGGTAGTTAAAGGCGGTAGACAATTTGGTTTTACGGCACTTACCGTTGTTGGTGATGGCAATGGCAAGGTTGGTTTTGGCCGAGGTAAGGCTAAAGAGGTACCGATTGCTATTCAGAAAGCGATGGAGAATGCGCGTAAAAATATGGCTCCAGTCGCTTTGAATGAGGGGACTTTACATTATGCAATTACGGGGACCCATGGTGCGGCAAAGGTCTATATGCAGCCTGCTTCAGAGGGTACCGGAATCATTGCTGGTGGTCCCATGCGTGCAGTCTTTGAAGTTGCGGGGGTACATAATGTGCTGGCAAAGTCGATTGGTTCGACAAACCCGATAAACGTCGTGCACGCGACTGTCAATGCGTTGAGATCGATCGCATCACCGGATGCAATCGCTGCTAAACGTGGAAAATCAGTTGAAGAAATACTGGATTAGATTAGACATGGCAAAAAAGAAACAAATAAGTGTCACCTTGAAGCGTAGTACCAATAGGCGTCTGGTCGCCCACAAGGCATGTGTGAAAGGTCTGGGGTTACGCCGGATTGGGCACACCGTTACGGTCCAGGATACACCGGAAAATCGTGGCATGATAAACAAAGTAAGCTATTTACTGGCTGTTGAGGAAGCATAAAATGCGACTGAATACATTAAAACCACAGACAGGGTCCAAGCCCGCAGCAAAACGTGTGGGCCGAGGTATTGGTTGTGGTTCTGGCAAGACATGCGGTCGTGGTCATAAAGGCCAGAAGTCAAGAAAAGGTGGCTATCATAAGGTAGGATTTGAAGGTGGGCAGATGCCGCTGCAACGTCGTCTTCCAAAAATAGGATTTAATTCCCGATTATCAGCCACGACAGCAGAGATACGTTTACAAGAACTTGCGAGTGTCGATGCTAAAGTTATTGATCTGAATGTTTTGTTGGCGGCTAATCTGGTCTCAAAAAATATCAAGCGAGCGAAAGTCATTGCTTCAGGAAAAATTGAGAAAGCAGTCTCTGTCAAAGGATTGGGTGTGACAAAAGGCGCTCGTGCGGCCATTGAAGCTGCTGGCGGAAAAATTCTAGAGGACTAAATGGCAACATCTAACCCAGCAATTCCCGGAGGTTTGGCCGGGTTAGGAAAACTGAAAGAATTGCGTCGACGGCTATTGTTTCTTTTGGGGGCCTTGTTTGTTTTTAGAGTGTGTTCATTTATTCCTGTGCCAGGAATAAATCCGAATGCACTGGCGGCAATGTTTGACCAGCAGAGTGGGACCATACTGGACATGTTCAATATGTTTTCAGGTGGCGCCCTACAAAGACTGTCGGTCATTGCTTTGGGCATCATGCCGTATATCTCTTCCTCTATTATTATGCAGCTGCTGACTGTGATGGAGCCAAGATTAAAACAGCTAAAAAAAGAGGGAGAACAGGGCAGGCGTAAGATTACGCAATACACACGTTACGGAACGGTTTTCCTGGCAACATTTCAGGCGTTTGGTGTAGCGACCTTGCTGGAAAGTCAGCAAGCGGCTGGTCTGGCCGTGGTCATGGATCCGGGTATTGGATTCAAGATAACAACGATCGCTACACTTGTCACAGGAACCTTGTTTCTGATGTGGCTGGGCGAACAAATCACTGAGCGCGGAGTTGGTAATGGTATTTCCATGATCATCTTTGCAGGCATTGTCGCAGGATTGCCTTCAGCGGTTGTTGGTACTATGGAACTGGCCAGGACGGGCGAATTGCATTTATTGGCTGTTTTTTCCCTGTTTGCATTGGCAATCGTAGTGACAGGTTTTGTCGTTTTTGTTGAGAGAGGCCAACGAAGAATTACCATTAACTATGCAAAGAAACAGGTTGGACGCAAGCAATATGCTGGTCAATCCAGTCATTTGCCGTTGAAACTGAATATGGCTGGTGTGATTCCACCGATATTTGCCTCCAGTTTGATCCTTTTTCCGTCAACCATCGCTGGTTGGTTTGGTCAGAGTGAAGGGCTGAGGTGGCTACAGGATATCTCGACCGTGATGTCACCAGGGCAACCGATTTATGTTGTGATGTATGCGGCCGGTATTATATTTTTCTGTTTCTTTTATACAGCGATTGTATTCGATCCAAAAGAGACGGCTGACAATTTGAAGAAGTCCGGTGCTTTTATACCGGGGATGAGGCCAGGAGAACAGACAGCAGCATATCTGGATAACGTGTTAACTAAATTAACCTTAGCAGGTGCTGTTTATATCACTTCGGTTTGTTTGTTACCCGAGTTTTTGATTGTGAAATATAATGTTCCTTTCTATTTCGGTGGGACATCACTGCTGATTATCGTCGTTGTCGTGATGGACTTTATGTCACAGATACAGGCTCATTTGATGTCTCATCAATATGATTCCTTGTTAAAGAAAGCGAATTTGAAGAGACACGGGAAGAGATAACTGGAATAGTTTGGTTGGAGAACAAAGATGAAAGTAAGGGCATCCGTTAAAAAAATCTGTCGCAATTGCAAAATTGTACGCCGAAAAGGTGTCGTCAGGGTCATATGTACTGATCCTAGACATAAGCAGCGCCAGGGTTAATGAGATGGGGTTAATGATTAATTTTAGCGTTAAGAGAGTAACTGGAGAAAACAATAAATGGCGCGTATAGCTGGTGTAAATATACCCGATAACAAGCATTTGAACATTGCATTGACCTATGTCTATGGAATTGGTCGTACACGTTCCCACGATATATGTGATGCAACGGGGCTCAAGGCAGATACCAAAGTCAGAGAGCTGACTGAAGCCGAGCTTGACAAGATCCGTTCAGAAATAACCAAGTATGAACTGGAAGGTGATCTGAGACGCGATGTCTCAATGAATATTAAACGATTGTTGGATCTTGGTTGTTATCGCGGGATTCGTCATCGTCGTGGTCTCCCTGTCAGGGGCCAAAGAACGAAAACGAACGCAAGGACACGTAAAGGTCCACGTAAACTTATTAAAAAATAGTTAGTTACAGGTTAAAAATATATGGCAAAACCAAGCTCTAGGAGCCGAAAGAAAGTTAAAAGAACCGTGGTTGATGGTGTAGCTCACATTCACGCATCATTTAATAATACAATCATCACAATTACTGATCGTCAGGGTAACACACTCACATGGGCTACCGCAGGCGGTAGTGGCTTCCGTGGTTCACGTAAAAGCACTCCCTTTGCAGCGCAGATTGCGTCACAAAAGGCAGGGGAAATGGCACTGGAATTTGGCATGAAGAGCCTCGAAGTTTTTATTAAGGGGCCAGGGCCTGGCAGAGAATCTGCAGTGCGAGCATTGAATACTGTCGGTTTGAAGATTACCAATATTACTGATGTGACGCCGGTTCCGCATAATGGATGTCGTCCACCAAAGAAACGTCGTGTATAAGGCGGATGGAGTAAAAATATGGCACGTTATCTAGGTCCAAAATGTAAATTAAGCAGACGTGAAGGGACTGATCTGTTTCTGAAGAGCAGAGCCAGACCCATTGATTCTAAATGTAAGATAGACAAAATTCCAGGTGACACTGGGACGCGTCAGAGAAGACTGTCAGATTACGCGATACAGTTGAGAGAAAAACAAAAACTTCGTCGTATCTATGGCATTCTGGAAAAACAATTCCGTTCTTACTATAAAGAAGCAGCAAGACGCAGGGGTTCTACGGGTGAAAATCTGTTGAGTATCCTGGAATGTCGCCTTGATAATGTTGTTTACAGAATGGGTTTTGGCGTGACTCGAAATGAATCGCGTCAGTTGGTTAGCCATAAATCAATATTGGTCAATGGCAATAGCGTTAATATCCCTTCATATCAGGTGGAGTCATCAGATGTTATTTCCATTCGTGAAAAGAGTAAGAAGCAGGTTCGAATTCAGGATTCTCTAACGATTGCGGAACAAATAGGTTTTCCTGATTGGTTGGATGTAGACACCAAAAAGATGGAAGGAATTTTTAAATCGGTACCGGATCGAAGTGAATTACCACCGGATATAAATGAACAGCTTGTAGTTGAGCTTTATTCCAAGTAGTTAAATGCCAATTAGGTTAAGTGAAAAGATAGGAACATATTATGTCGACAGCATTTAGTGAAATTTTGAAACCACGTCGGGTTGACGTTGAACCGGTCAGTGAATTCAGCGCGAAGATCACAATCGAACCGCTTGATAAAGGCTTTGGCCATACATTAGGTAATGCACTTCGTCGTGTATTACTCTCTTCAATGCCTGGTTGTGCTGTAACTGAAGTTGAAATTGATAACGTACTGCATGAATACACCACAATTGAGGGTGTCCAGGAAGATGTGACTGATATTCTTCTAAATCTTAAAGGTTTAGCAATTACCATGCATGCCAAGGATGAAGCGATGTTGACACTGAAAAAAAGTGGTGCAGGTGTTGTCAGAGCCAGTGATATCACACTGGATCATGATGTTGAAATAGCAAATCCTGATCATGTCATCGCAAATTTGACCAAGGCAGGCGAGTTAAGCATGAGGATCAAGGTTGTTAGAGGGCGGGGTTACAAACCGGTCGTTGTCGGAGGAGATGACGAGGATCAGGCCATTGGTCGATTGAAACTGGATGCTTCATTTAGCCCAATTCGTCGAGTTGCTTATGATGTGCAGAGTGCGCGTGTAGAACAACGTACCAATCTGGATAAGCTGATACTGGAGATTGATACAAATGGCACCATGGATCCTGAAGATGCGGTGCGTGAAGCGGCAGGGATCCTTCGCAGTCAACTGGCTGTATTTGTTGATCTGGAAGCAGAAGAGGCAGTTGAAGCCAGTACGGTCAAAGAACCGGAAATCGATCCAATATTGCTGCGCCCGGTCGATGATCTGGAATTGACTGTGCGCTCTGCAAACTGTTTGAAAGCAGAAAGCATTTACTATATTGGTGATTTAATACAGCGGACAGAAGTTGAATTGTTGAAAACACCTAATCTGGGTAAGAAATCACTCACCGAGATCAAGGATGTTCTGGCATCCCGAGGTCTTTCATTGGGGATGCGCCTGGAAAACTGGCCACCAGAGGGTTTGACCGTGTCAAAGGAAACGGCTCCTGTTGGGGCATTAGAGAGAATGTACAATGCGACATCGTAAAAGTGGAAGACAGTTAAATCGCAATAGTTCACACCGTAAAGCCATGTTTAGAAACATGGCGGTGTCACTGATGAAACATGAAATAATTAAGACGACCTTACCCAAGGCGAAGGAATTGCGCAGAGTCGCGGAGCCTCTGATCACAATGGCAAAGACTGACTCGGTAGCAAAACGGCGTCTGGCTTTCTCACGTCTTCGCGATAGAGACATCGTTAGCAAACTGTTTAACGAGTTGGGCCCAAGATATAGAGAACGTCCAGGTGGTTATTTGCGAATCTTGAAGTGTGGTTACAGAACGGGAGATAAAGCTCCCATGGCAATCGTAGAGTTGATGGACAGGCCTGTTGCTGATTCTGATGCCGTTGTTGAAGAAGCATAGCTAACATCTGCTTTTAAACTTTAACTAAGCCGGGCAATGCCCGGTTTTGATTTATATGGTACTAGAAAAAGCATTTTCTTAAGATTTGTTTTCGGGGGGAGGGGAATGTTAAGCACGTTCCCAACCGTCATTCTGGCGAAAGCCAGAATCCAGTTAATTGAATGAGTCCGCTTCGCGGACACTTTATCACTGGATGCTGGGATACCCCAGCATGACAGCACTTCTTACTTGAGTAAGTCCATTCAGATAGTAGATATTGAATTACCATCCGGCGTGTGTGCAGGTGTGATATATGAATATAAATTATTACAAAATAATTTTTCTGCACTGGGCTTTAATGCCTTTCATGTGTAACAATCTAATAACATGAAGCTTTCCCATTTAATATTATCCAGTGTATTTGCCATAACATTA
Organism: Pseudomonadota bacterium; assembly: GCA_022574295.1. Classification (GTDB taxonomy): domain Bacteria; phylum Pseudomonadota; class Gammaproteobacteria; order Eutrophobiales; family Eutrophobiaceae; genus SMWN01. Next base: position 56,141 of record JACZSJ010000003.1, on the reverse strand, counting down.
ATGACAGCAAGTCATTCTGCAAGCAGTGCAGAAAATGCTGCCATGGATAAATTGCCGAGTGCAGTTCAGAAAATATTAAAGAACTACAAAATCCCGGAAAAATCGCTGAGTTTATACATTAAGGAAATTGATAAGCGACAGCCGTTGATAACACTGAATGCTGATGTTCCTCGCAATCCAGCATCTACCATTAAAATAATCACTACATTTGCCGGTCTTGAACTCCTCGGCCCAACATATACCTGGCAAACCAATTTTTATCTTGATGGAACACTTTCTGACGGCACGCTTGATGGTAATTTAATCATGCAGGGTGGGGGTGATCCGTTTCTGGTCAGAGAAGCTTTTTGGCATATTTTGTTTACCTTACGGGCAAAAGGCTTAAAGCATATTCAGGGTGATTTATTAATTGATAATGGTGAGTTTGAAGATGAAACTGGTTCTCCTGCGGACTTCGATAATAAACCATATCGAGCATACAATGTTTTTCCTGATGCAGCTTTGGTCAATTTCCGCGTGCATCAATTTAATTTTGTTCCGCAAAAAGATGGTTTGCATATTTATGCCGATCCTCCTGCCTCAACAATGAAGATAAACAACAAAGTGAAATTAACCAAAGGTAGATGTCGAGGAAAGCATCGTCACATCAAACATGATGTAACAACACATGGACATCAAACATTGATTACATTTACCGGAGATTACCCACGTTCCTGTGGTCACCAGAATTTATTACGTACTATCATGCCAAATGATCAGTATGTTTATGGGGTATTTAAATCATTATGGGAAAACATGGGGGGCACAATAACTGGGACGGTCGGGAAAACCAGAATCAATGGAGAAAAACCTTTCTATGTTGCGACATCGAAACCATTGACTGAAATCATTACCTACATCAATAAATATAGTAATAATGTGATGGCGAGACAATTGCTGTTGACCATAGGTAAAGAAAAACAAAATCATAAAAACAAGGAAGGCAAAGGTAGTAAAATATTAGGACGACAAGCCATTCATAAATGGCTGATCTCTATTGGAATACCTGCGTCAGAATTCGTTATGGATAATGGCTCTGGCTTATCACGTAAATCAAGAGTTTCAGCTGCAACAATGGGGGCTCTATTAGAGCACGCATATCATAGCCCATATCAGCCGGAATTTATGGCATCGTTACCGATGCTCGGGATTGATGGTACTGTGCGTAAGCGTTTAAATGGGGCTGTCCCTGCGGGTGAAATAAGGATTAAAACAGGATTGCTCAATGATGTAAGGGCGATGGCTGGATATGTGCATAGTGTCAGTGGTAAACATTATGTGGTGGTTGCTTTACAAAATTATCCTGGTATCCAGAATGGGATTGGAACACAGGTGCAGGATGAGATTTTGAAGTGGTTGTATCAGCAGTAGCTGTTTTGTAGGTTCCCGCACCTACAAGCGGCCTCATTGATTTTCGTCGTTCTGGCGAATGCCAGAACCCAGTCAATTTAATCTTCATTATTCATTTAGTTATTGGTTTCGCCCAAACGGCGACCTAATGTCATCTCGAACGAAAGTGAGAGATCTTATCTTCGATGAAGTTTTGGTTTCGCCTTTTACCGGCGAGTACCTTCTTTTTGCATGCCCAAAAAGAAGGTACGAAGAAAAAGGGCACCCCGATATCGTATCCTGCGGATTCCCTCACAAGTTCATGATTTCTTAAGGTCGCGTAAACAAGACTCCTGTCTTGGTTACGCTCATTTGAACGTCCTGTTCAAATGCCCTTAAAATCATTCACCTGCTCGGCACGATATAAGGGGGAGAAAACACACTATCAATCGATACTAATCCTGTTGATTAGCCTTCAAATGGAATATCAAAATCGGTAACGCTGTGTTTACCAAGTGAATAGTATTTATTAAGAAAAGTAAGAAGGTCCGTTGAAATTTTAGGATTATCAATTCGCAAATAATTCGTCTGAAATCTATCTAGATCGTGATTCATCAGTGAGACAAGTAGAACCAGCGCTCCAAATGGACTCTCATCTTGACAATTGATAGCCGCCTTACGAAATTCGTCTGGATTAAACGAAGATGTTAGATGAGAAATGTTAGTGATATCAATGAATAATGCCATTGAGCGATTTGCATATCCAAGTTTGGATTTCTTGAATACGGATGCGTTAATCTTGTATGTTAAATCTTTGTTTGCTTTGGCAGTTCTCGATCTTACACTCGTACATTCAATTGATACTTGAGATTCGTTAATCCGAAGATCTGGTCTTTCACCTTTGTTTAGTGAAATACCTTTTTTCAAAAGTGATGCCGTTATATCTATTTCAAATCGTGCACCGTAAAAAGAGTCAGAGCCACCCGCCTTGCGAAGATTCTTAGCATAAACACGAAGTAAATCCGGCCTAAATTTTTCCAATTCCTGCAGATTCTGTATGAGAAAACGTACTCTCTGTAATTCAGAATCACGATGTAAATAGTTACCAGTATTGTGATGAGAAAATATATTGTAGAGACTTTTGCCAAGCGGCGATGCGTTACTTGGATGGTCGGGGACAAATCTCGTCCCAAGTAATCGATTGAGTTTAAGAACGGCAGACGAAAATTGAATCAGAAAGTTCAACACAGTTAAAACCTAGAATAGCCCGATCTTTATGATTATGCCACTTTGCCAGAGTTTGGTTGCCCTTACTGCCCCGTTGATGTCTTACTGAATTTATTTTGATGAGTAGCGAAAAATGTACAGGATGTACATTTTAGTCCACCGGATCAGGGACGAGTCCTGTGGACGGCGCGTTAGTCATTAAGGTAAATTCAGGAACCCGAAGGGTAAGACATCCGGGTGCCCTTCTCTTTCGTACCTTTCTCTTGGGCACGCAAGAGAAAGGTACTTGCCGGTTAAAGGCGAAATAGAAACTAAAAAGAATGATGATATTAATTACTGGATACTGGCATTCCAGGCTGTGTGAAAACTTCTAAAGTTGGTGTCATCAAGGCCTGTTCTCCAGATTATCTATTCATATAAAAATGAATTGGCCTATGTCGCCAATCTTGCGCATAAGGTCTCCACACTCAGAATGTTTATTACCCGCTTTAAGTTATAACTCAGTACACTCAAGCCCATTTCCGCCCTGACATTCTCAAGCCCACGCATCAAAAACTGCCCGTTATCCATCATCCGTTTTATCGTCCCAAAGGGATGTTCACTCAAACAAGCCCGCTGTCGCATCAGTGCTGGCTGTTCAACCGCTCGTCGATGCATACGCTCTGCCGAGTCAGCATAAAATTGCCGATTGACCGTCCGCCGCCGACTCTTCGTACACTGCGACTTCAGTGCACAACCTTCACAAGCAGATGTGCTGTAATGACGTACCTTTTTTTTATGATCCGTCTTATACACCTTCAACACTTCGCCTGCCGGACAACGGTACTGGTCCTGTTCCGCCTCGTAAGTAAACTGGCTCTTATCGAAGAAGTCGCCCTTCGGGTTCACCGGCTTCGGTTTGGGTACCACCGCAGTGATCCCTGCTGCTTCACAATCCGCCCCGTGCTCGCCGTTCTGATAACCCACGTCCGCCACCACTGTTAACTGCTCAGCATCCAACGCCGCCTGGGCAGCGCTGGCCATCGGATACAGTTGGTTCAAATCATTGCCATCATTGGTCACCTCATGGCTGACAATCAGTTTGTGTTTGGCATCCACTGCGGTTTGTACGTTGTATGCCACTTCCTTTCCACCCCCTGCCTGGCGCATCAACCGCGCATCGGGTTCGGTAGTGACCTGCTGTTTCTCGCCACTTTCCTGCATCTCTACCGCCATCGCCTGCAACGCTTCCCGTTGTCCCTGTAGTGCCGCGATAGCGTCTGTCGTCTTGCCTTCCCTTGGTAGCGTTGGCTCCACCGCATCGGACTCATCCAGATCCGACAGATATTCCTCTACGCGTTTATCTATCTTCGTTAATTCCCGCTCTATTCGTTTCGGGGTATAGGCCGCTTTCTTGCTCGCTACCGCTCGAAACTTCGAGCCGTCAATGGCCACCAACTCCGCCCCGAACAGGTCTTGCTCCCGGCAAAAACCAACAAACGCCCGGCACGTGCCGACGATGGCTTGACGATTGTCCTTGCGAAAGTCCGCAATCGTCTTGAAGTCCGGACTCAGGCGATTGACCAACCATAATACTTCCACATTACGTTGACTCTCCTTCTCCAAACGCCGACTCGAGCGCACCTGATTCAGATAGCCATACACGTATAGCTTCAGCAAATCACCCGGATGATAAGGCGGACAACCCGTTGCTGCTGGCACCACCTTGCCAAACCCCAATGCCAATAAATCCAGAGAATCCACGAAGGCATCCACTACTCGTACGGGATGATCAGCTGGGATCAGATCATCCAGTGCTTCAGGAAACAATGTCGTCTGGTGGCGGGATTGACCTCGTTTATGATTCATCGTAATAATCCTGTTCTGACGTTCTTAGATCTGATCAGTGACACTCTTCAAAGTTCCATTATTATGATAGAGTTTTCACACAGCCTGATTCGCCAGTATGACGAGAATGCGGGAATGACGGGCTGAATCAGAAACTAATCCTGCCCTCAATAATCCCCTGCAAAGTCTCCGAATAAAGCTCGTGCTCAACTTTCAATACGCGAGCAGCTAGTGATTCAGGCGTATCATCCGCTTCGACAGAAACCTTTTCCTGCGCCAAGATCCTTCCCTGATCATATTCACCATCCACCATATGAATGGTGACACCAGTTTCAGACTCCCCCGATGCAAGTACCGCTTCATGCACGTGAAGCCCATACATCCCCTGACCACCGTGTCTGGGTAATAAAGATGGATGAATGTTAAGTATCTTGCCCCGAAATTCTTCAAGTAATTTCGATCCAATCATCTTCATATAACCTGCCAGGATCACCCAATCTATATTATGTGATTTCAAGGTGTCCGTCATTTCCTGATCGAGTACCGATTCATCTTCATGTTTGTTACTACTGAGATGAAATGCGGGGATTCCTGCTTTACGTGCATATACAAGTGCACCTGCATCTGCATTATTGCTGATCACCACGACAGGCTCAGCATCGAGTTTCCCAGCTTTGCAATTATCAATAATAGCCAACATGTTACTGCCGCGACCGGATGCCAAAAAACCAAGCCTGATCTTTTCTGATCCAGTTTTCATGACGTCAATTTCACGTTAAACCCTAATTGTCTCAATTTTTCAGCCAATGCTTTCTTGCTCTCAGGTAGCCTGATCATCATCGCTGTAAATTCTCTTCTCACAGGGTAATTTTCCCTGAGTTCATCAAAGTAACGACCGCGTTGTTCAATATTAATTTCAGGTAAGCATCTTAGCGCTGCACTGTCACCCCTGACATCATAACTCGCCAATATCGCTATTTGTATCGCATCTTCATCATCTATATCAGCACTCAGAGTTAATTCAGGCATACTGCCATCGGGCAACTCTGTTACCACTTGCCATGTGGCATTGAGTTTAAAGAATTCACACACGGATCGAAAAATCATCTCTGTCGCCCTGAGTTTTCCATCCATACTGTAACCGGCGATATGGGGTGTCGCTATGGCAGTATGTGTGAGCAAATCTGTATCAATGTCTGGTTCATTTTCCCAAACATCCAGTACAACTTTCATATTGTGATGACTTTCCAAATGAACCCTTAATGCCACTTCATCAATGACTCTGCCGCGTGACGTATTTAATAAAATCACATCGCCATTTAATTTATCCAGAAAACCAGCATCGACTAATTTTAACGTAGGATATGGGCCACCTTCTGTTATAGGCACATGCAAGGTAATAATATCTGCTGAGAGAAGCTCCCGGAGATCACGGTATTGCTCGCCAGTGCTGGCACTATTGCTAATGGCATCCTTGAGTGGTGGATCATTCATAATAGTTCTAACACCCATTGTCTCAAACATGGCGATGACGCGTGAGCCCACCTCACCACAGCCAATGACGCCCACTGTTTTTTCTTTGAGTTTAAAATCGTGCTGATCTGCCAGTACAAAAAGACTACTCATAACATATTCAGCAACAGACCTTGCATTACTTCCTTTCGCATGGGCAAAACCGATGTTATTTCGCTGCAGGTAATCACTGTCGATATGATCTTGACCACTGGTAGCTGAGGCAACAAATTTGACATGACTGCCCTGCAGCAAATTTACATTGACGGGGGTGACTGATCGAACCAGTAGAACATCAGCTTCGTGGATGCTTTCGGCGGTGATTTCACGACCATCACAAAGCGTCACTTCTGCGAATTGGGAAAACGCTTGAGCTACATGGGGAATTTGTTGATCAGCAATGATCTTCATCTTCACAGCCCCTATGTAAAAATTTACAGCTAAATGTGGCTTTTCTGGTCTACGCCTTCTTTCTCAACGGGCATTAGATCTTCTTTACTAATACCTAGTGCCAAAGTCACCGGACTTGCAACAAAGATAGATGAATAGGTACCAATCAACACACCGATAATCAATGCAGTTGCAAACCCATGTATGATTTGACCACCGACAAGGAACAGGGCCGCCAACACAAGCAATGTTGTCAGGGACGTAATAATGGTACGACTCAGGGTCTGGTTTAATGAGGTATTCATGACTTCAACTGGAGTCACTTTGCGCATTTTATGAAAATTTTCACGGATTCGGTCAAACACTACAATCGTATCGTTGAGTGAATAACCTATAACCGCCAATAATGCGGCCAATACAGTCAAGTCAAAATTCAGCTGCAAAATCGAAAATATTCCAATGGTAATCACGACATCATGCACCAGTGCAGCGATTGCGCCGACAGAAAAACGCATCTGGAAACGCAAGGCGACATAAATAAGAATGCCTAACAAGGCATATAACATGGCCAGGCCACCATCTTCCGTCAGTTCTTCTCCAACCTGTGGTCCAACAAATTCAACGCGTCGCATTTCTACTGACTGATCGCCGGCTCGCAATAACTCAAGAATCGCACCGCTGATATCCGCCGTGTTCGAACCTTGTTTCGGTGCGAGACGAATCAGCACATCGCTGGTACTACCAAAGGACTGAACTGTTGCTTCACCAAATTCTGAAGCAGCCAATGCGCTGCGAATGCTCTCAAGTTCAACTGGCTGTGCATACCCAACTTCGACTAATGTCCCACCAGTGAAATCAATCCCGAAATTCAAGCCCTGAACAGCGAGGGAAGCAATAGAGATAACCATCAGGCTGATAGAAAAAAACGCAGCAAGTTTACGCTTGCCCATAAAGTCGATATTTAATTTTTCTTTAATAAGTTTCATTCTGGTAATTTTACTATAAGTAGACTGGCAACGATTAAATTCTTAGTTTGTCCAACTTACGTCCGCCGTATGTCAGATTGACCAATGCGCGTGTCATCATAATAGCGGTGAACATGGAGCACATGATGCCTAAAGATAATGTCACCGCAAAACCTTTAATTGGACCTGCCCCAAAGCTGAACAATACCAGTGCCGCAATCAGGGTCGTAATGTTAGCATCCATTATTGTTGAAAACGCTTTTTCATAACCTGCATGTATACTTGCTTGTGGGGAATTTCCATTACGAATTTCCTCACGGATACGTTCAAAGATCAATACATTGGCATCCACGGCCATACCTACTGTCAACACAATCCCGGCAATACCTGGCAATGTCAACGTGGCCTGTAATAGAGATAACAGGGAAACAATCAGCACCAGGTTCAGGGTCAATGCGACATCAGCAAACAAGCCATACACCCGATAGTAAATCGCCATGAAGATCAGCACCAGGATAAAACCAATGGCCACCGAGTTAAAACCTTTGGCAATATTGTCTTTTCCGAGGCTTGGCCCAACGGTGCGTTCTTCAACAATTTCGATGGGTGCTGCCAACGCACCAGCTCTTAATAACAGGGCCAGGTTACGTGCTTCCATCGTGGAACCTATGCCGGTGATATGGAACCGTTTCCCCAACTGTTCGCGAATTGTCGCAGCGTTAATGACTTCTTCGATCTTTAGCTTTTTCTTAACCATGACGCCGTCTTCTTCCACGGTCTCCGTTTTGGTTTCAATAAAGACAACAGCCATGCGCCTGCCGACATTATCGCGTGTTGCATTACTCATTGCTTTGGCACCTTTTCCATCCAGCGTAATGGAAACATCAGGCCCACCGGATTGTTGGTCGATACCGGAAGCTGCATCGATAATATAATCACCGGTTAACATCACACGCTTCTTTAGTAGTATCTTGCCGCCATCTCTATTGTCGTAAAGACGTGAACCCGCAGGGACTGGGCCATTGATAGCATCCTGAACTGAGTGGTCGTCATCAACCAGGCGGAATTCCAGCGTCGCTGTTGCGCCAAGAATTTCCTTTGCCCGTGCAGTATCCTGCACGCCTGGCAATTGCACGACAATACGTTTCAAACCCTGTTGCTGGATCACAGGCTCTGCAACACCCAATTCATTCACGCGCTTTCTCAGTATAGTAATGTTTTGTTGTAAGGCGTTCTTCTCTGTTTCTTTCACAACATCCGGATTTAAAATCAGTCTGGTTTCCGGTGATTCGATTTCAGTTTTGCTGGCGGTGTCAACCACATCCAGATCGCGAAAATTATCCCTGATCAGCCTTTCCCCATCGATTTTTTGTACTTCATCACGGTACCGGATCAATAAACCACCCTCATCATTGCGGGTAATGGTTTTATAGCGCACCTTGTTTTCACGAAGGAGAGTACGTATATCTGACACATAACGTTCCTCTGATGCTTGAACGGCAGCCTCCATGTCCACCTCCATCAGGAAGTGAACACCACCTCTGAGATCAAGACCAAGAAACATAGGCTCAGCACCCAGACTTCTTAACCAATCCGGAGTATCAGGTGCAAGATTCAACGCAATCACATGGGAACGACCGAGCTCTGTTTGCAAAATATCCTTCGCACGCAACTGGGTCCCCTCATCTGCAAACCTGATAGTCAGTCTGCCATCGCCCAGTTCCATTGACACCGATTCGATGTCCGCATCGTCCAATGCAATGTTTACTTGCAACTCAGTCAGTTCACTGACCTCTGCCGTGGCACTTGAGGCCGATATTTGTAGTGCGGGGGAACTGCCATATAAATTTGGCAAGGCATAGAGTATCCCCACTATTATGACAATGAGGATAAGAATATATTTCCATGAAGGATAACGGTTCATACAATTTACCTGTTCTGGCTACCTGTTCTGGCTATCCATTCTGGTTTTTGTCTAAAGTGTTTTAATTGTGCCCTTGGGCATGGTTGCCGAGATCGAATGTTTTTGTACTTTGACCTGAACCTCTTTGGCAATTTCAAGCACGATAAAATTGTCACCAACTTCCTTAATTTTACCAAGTAAGCCTCCAGTGGTAACAACTTCATCACCTTTGGCGAGTGACGCAACCATTGTCTTGTGCTCTTTCGCCTGCTTCATTTGCGGTCTGATGAGAAAGAACCAAAAGACAGCAAAGAGAATAAACAATGGCAACAGACTCATGATGCCACCTTGTTGAGGTGCATCAGCCGCCCATGCACTACTAATAAAAAAATCCAGCATTTCCAGTGTTTCCAATTATTTATTAACTACCCGAAAATCAAAGCGGGCTATTATGCCATAGTGTGAGTGGATTTGGTGCGTTTTGCGTAAAAATCCGATACAAAATTGCCTAACGACTGATCGCTGATCGCGGTACGTAAACCTTGCATCAGTGTTTGGTAATAATGCAGGTTATGAATCGTGTTCAGACGTGCACCCAGGATCTCATTGGTTTTATCGAGATGGTACAAATAAGCTCGGGTGTAATTCTGACAGGTATAACAGCTACATTCTTTATCCACGGGCTTGCTACTGTCCCTGTTTATTGCGTTACGGAGCCGCACAGAACCCGTCGTGGTGAACAAATAACCATTCCTCGCATTACGCGTTGGCATCACGCAGTCGAACATGTCTATGCCGAGGCAAACGGCCTCGACAATATCTTCCGGTGTACCGACCCCCATAAGATAGCGTGGTTTCTCCGTTGGCAATTGAGGGGTGATACCAGCAAGCATTTCCAGCATCTTTTCCCGTGGCTCACCGACAGAGAGTCCACCGATGGCATAACCATCAAAATTTATATCTAATAGGCCTTTTATTGATGCCTCTCGCAATTCAGGAAACATCCCGCCCTGAACAATACCAAATAATGCTGCTTCATTATCTCCATGCGCAATTTTCGATCGTTCTGCCCAACGTAGTGATAACTCCATGGAAGCTTGTGTCTTTTCTTCTGTGGCCGGAAAAGGCGTGCATTCATCAAAGATCATGACGATATCCGAGCCCAGATCATGCTGTACCTGAATCGCTTCTTCAGGCCCAAGAAAAACAGCATCGCCATTGACAGGAGATCTGAAATGAACGCCTTGCTCAGTAATTTTTCGTCTTTCGGCCAGACTAAATACCTGAAACCCACCGGAATCGGTCAAGATTGGCCAGGGCCAATTCATAAATTGATGCAGGCCACCTTGTTGTTTGATGATCTCCGTCCCCGGCCGCAACATCAGGTGAAAGGTATTCCCCAGAATTATCTCGCTGCCGAGTTCCCGCAATTCCTCAGGCGTCATCGCCTTGACGGTGCCATAGGTACCCACAGGCATAAAAACAGGCGTCTCGATATCACCACGAGGAAAACTTATTTTCGCCCGTCGCGCCTGCTCATCATCCGCCAGTAGATTAAACTTCACTACATCTTTTCCTCTTTAGTCAAAAACATGGCATCACCGTAACTAAAAAAACGATAGCGTTCATCTATCGCATGCTGATAGGCATTCATTATATTATTTCGTCCTGCAAATGCAGAAACCAGCATTAATAAAGTAGATTCTGATAAATGAAAATTTGTAATCAAGGCATCAACTACTTTAAATTCATAACCGGGATAGATAAAAATATCCGTTTCTCCCTGGTAAGATTTTAATTCCCCACATGTCACTGCCGTCTCCAGACACCTGACAGCGGTGGTACCGACAGCAATCACACGGCCGCCCTTTGTCTGGGTTAACTTGATTTTCTCACAGACGTCTTCTGATACTTGCAGATATTCACGATGCATCTGATGATCTTCGATATTTTCAACCCTGACGGGCTGGAACGTCCCGGCACCGACATGTAAGGTGACAAAGACGCAATCAATCCCCTTGCCCCTGATTTCATGCATTAATTCATCTGTGAAATGTAAACCAGCAGTGGGGGCAGCAACGGCACCTGGTATTCTTGCGTAAATCGTTTGATAACGTTCCACATCCTGAACCTCATCTTCGCGTTGAATATAAGGCGGCAATGGCATGTGCCCTACCTGCTGCAACACTTCCAGGACAGTCATCTCGCCTATGACATCGAGCACAAACATATCATCCTGTCGTTCCCTAAGTTCAAGCTTGATATCGCCCTGCAAGTGAATCACGCTTCCTGGTCGGGGTGATTTACTCGCACGGATCTGCGCAAGCATTCTTTGATCATCCAGAATCCTCTCCAGCAGGATTTCTACCTTACCGCCTGTCTCTTTTGTCCCAAACAATCTTGCAGGGATCACCCGGGTATCATTAAAGACCAATAAATCTCCTGCCTGTAACAACTCAGGTAACATGGAAAATTCAAGATCTGAGACTTTTCCAGAATGACATTCCATCGCCAATAATCGGCTGCTGCCTCTGTGTTCGGTCGGGAACTGGGCAATCAATTCTTCAGGTAATTGATAGAAAAATTCATCTCGTCGCATGGGGCGCGATGGTAGCAGAAAATAATAGGGGATTAATATGGACATGAGTTGAATACTCCTAACCTGTTCCCTATGTCCACTTAGGAATAACAAAAAGGTTTTAACCGGTACCAAGTTTACATATACTTGCGCACCTGCTGACAAGCAGGTGTTGCCGGGGTGGCATTGGTAGACGATGTGCAGGAAGCACAAGTGTCACAAAGGACAGGACGTCCGAGACGAATACATGGAGGTATTCGGTTGAAAATGTCGGGAACACATTTTCCAGTGACCGCGCCGGATTCGTGCGTTTATATCAGGGCTATAAGTTAAGATAAGATACAATCAATACAAATTGCCGGGGTGGCGGAATTGGTAGACGCGCCGGATTCAAAATCCGGTTTCTTCGGAAGTGCGAGTTCGATTCTCGCCCTCGGCACCACATTCTCTGATTTAGTAATTATTTATCAGTAACCAACACAATCTAATCAGTGACTGTCAAAATAACGATGCATTTCATCTATTACCTTTCCAGAGAGCAATATTGTTGAAAGCAAGGTAGGAAAGATCATCAAGGCAAACATCGTGTCAATAATGTTAATGATTGTTGTCTGAGTCCATATTGCACTCATAGGAATGATAATCAGGTAAATAATAATATATTTATTGCCAATATTCTTTCCAAATAGATAACGTGCACATTTCAAACTGTAATAGGAATACGTAATCATGGTTGAAAGCGCAAATAGTGTAAATACAAGATAAACAATCATGTCACCGAACCCAGGTAATGACTGCTTAAATGACATAGCTGTCATGACAATACCGCTATTTCCGGTATACACCCCTGAACTTAATATTACTAATGCAGTACAGGTACATACGATATGTGTATCAATGAATGGTCCAAGCATTGCTACCAGGCCTTCTCGTACAGGTTCTTTAGTTTGAGCAGTACCATGTGCCAATGCTTCAGTACCTACGCCTGCTTCATTAGAAAAAATTGCTCGTTTGATTCCTGTCACGAGAACTTGTTTAAAGACTAAACCAGTTGCCCCTCCATAAACTGCTTCTTTCCCAAACGCTGAAGAAAAGATATCGAGTAAGATTCCTGGCACAGCATCAAAATTAATTGTTATGACAACAAGACTGCTGATGACGTAAGCTAAAAACATAAAAGGGACAATCTTTGCCGTCACTTTGCCGACACGTTTTACGTCACCTATTATGATGATGCCTATAAACAGTAATGCAGCTATGCCAGTATAAAATGGAGCTATCGAGAATTCATTTTGTAACATGCTAGCAAGTTGGTTCACTTGAAACATTGGCAGACAGCCGATTAAACCTGCCATTGCAAAGAGTATCGCAAGTGGTTTAAAACGTTTGCCCAGGCCACATTCTATGAAATACATTGGACCACCTTGCACAACGCCATCTTCATCCTGTTTGCGATATAAACAGGAGAGTGTGCAGGTAAAAAACTTGATGATCATTCCAAATAGGCCAGCAACCCACATCCAGAAGATTGCGCCTGCACCACCCAAACTAATAGCAATAGCGACGCCAGCGATATTGCCCATGCCTATTGTGCCGGAAAGGGCGACGGTTAAGGCCTGAAAATGCGATAGTTCCCCTGGTGCATCTTTTCTGTCATATTTTCCTGACAGAATAGCAAAGGCATGAAAGAAACCAGTTAATGGTTTTAAACGAGATATAGTAGCAAAGTAAATTCCGGTAGCGAGAATAAAGATAACAAGCGGTAGCCCCCAGAAAAGATCGACAGCAATAATCCAGAATTGCTCAAACTGGTTCATGCTTATGTATTGATCTGTAGTCTACCATTCGGGAGGATGGTTATTTTTTGTTATCAAACTGTTATTAGTTTTCGTTGCTTCTATGCACCCAGTATCTTGCCACCTAGATCGGTAATCATTGCGACTAATTTTTCTTTCAGTTCTGCCAGACGTTCAATATCTGTACTGCGCATGACAAGATTCACCCCTAGCTTCCTTTGTTTGAAATAAGGATAACTGCCGATACTGATGTCCGGGTATTCATCCTGTAATTTGGAAAGATCGTCAGCAAATACTCCTTCGCCGATGTTGGTCGCGAGATTGACAGTAATGATCGGATCACCACCTGTGAGCCTGTCTGTAATTCCATCAAACATGAGCCGCATAATGACCGGGACACCGGCCATGATGAAAACATTTTCCATTTGAAATCCCGGTGCACCACTCAATGGATTATCAATCAGCCTCGCACCTTCCGGGATGTGTGCCATCTTCATCCGGGCTTCGTTGATACCCCCGGGCTCATAGTACTTTTCAAGCAAGCTCACCGCTTCTGCGTTCTTCTCCAGTTTCACCTGAAATGTCTTCGCAATTGCAGCGGAAGTAATGTCATCATGCGTTGGACCAATGCCTCCTGTGGTAAAAACATAGGCATAGGTTGCTCGGAAATGATTCACTGTATCAATAATGATTTGTTCGATATCAGGAATCACTCTGGATTCCATTATTCTGATACCCAGCGCATCCAGTTGTTTCCCCATATAGGCAAGATTTGTATCCTGAGTTCTTCCCGAAAGAACTTCATTACCAATAATGATGACGCCAGCTGTGATTTCGGTTGAATGATTCATGTCTTTTAAAAACGAATATAAATCCCTTATCCAATAATCAATGTTGTGTACTTTATAGCATGTTAGTACAGATAACATCACCACCTACCTGACTTCTCTCAGGATAATTATTTAGTGGTTAATGATTTAATGAATGAGGACGCATACAGAAGGTATTGGTAATAATTAAGCTGACGTACGGCAGTTGAAACTACACTGCAGGAAATTACAAAGAAAACGATAGAAAAAATCTTCCTGAATATAGTAACTTTCTAGGCGGCCTGGACAGGAATACTGTCCTCGATGTGCGTAATATTATTGTCCTGATCCAGATAGATAAGCGTCGGCTTGTAGCTCGATATTTCTTTTTCTTCTATTCTTCCGTAACTGCAGATGATGACTCTATCCCCCGGGTTTGCCTTGTGGGCAGCAGCACCGTTGACAGAAATAATACGTGAATTATTTTCAGCGCGAATTGCGTAGGTCGTGAAACGTTCGCCATTGGTAATGTTGTAGATATCGATCTGTTCATACTCATGGATCCCGGCTTTATCTAACAAGGCACCATCGATGGCACAGGAACCATCGTACTCTAACTCTGAATGTGTGACACTGGCCTGGTGAAGTTTTGCTTTAAGAACAGTAAGTTGCATGCTAACCACGCGTTATATTTATAATAATGTGTAATAAATGGGGATTATGGCGGAAAATTTCCCTCTGTTCAACGCTTGATCTGGATATTATCAATTAACCTTGCCTCACCGAGCCACGCCGCTGTAAGCACGACCAGTTCACCCCCTGCTGGCGCCCCCAGATCTGCTGCATTTCTGATACTTAAATAGTCAATTTTGAACCCGTTATTTTCAAGAGTTTCGACTGCATCGGCCTCAAGTTGTTGATAATCATCCCGTCCTGTCTGCACTGCCTCCGCGATCCCTGACAGCGTTTGATAAAGTTTAGCGGCAAGGTCTTTTTCCTGCTGATTTAAATAGCGATTGCGTGAACTTAATGCCAAACCACTCTCTTCCCTGACGGTCTCTGCGCCGAAGATTTCTACCGGGATACATAAATCATTGACCAGTTTTTTGATCACCAGTAATTGTTGATAGTCTTTTTTGCCGAACACGGCAATATCAGGTTGAACCATATTCAGTAGTTTACTGACGACCGTCGCCACCCCCTGGAAGTGTCCGGGTCGAAATGCACCACAAAAAATATTGTCCAAGCCGGGGACAAGGACCTGGGTCTCATACTCGACCCCACCGGGGTAGACTTCATCCACGTCAGGGTTAAATACCATGTCCGGATTAACTTCTTCCAAATTCCTTAGATCTTCTTCAATGGTCCGCGGGTAGGTATCGAAATCTTCCCCTTCCGAAAATTGGCCTGGATTCACAAAAATAGAAACAACGACTTTGTCGGCCAGTTGCTTTGCCTGTTTTACCAGTTGCAGATGTCCCGCATGCAAGTTACCCATGGTCGGCACCAGTGCCACAGACTGGCCTCCCTGGTGCCAGTTTCGCACACAACTTCTAAGTGCTTTTTTGTGAGTGACCCGATACATTTACTGGTGCATTACCCCCTGATATTACCCTTGGCATTAACTGAATTGATGTTCTATCGCTGGAAAGTCACCCGATTTTACTGCAGAAACATATGTCTTAACGGCATCTTGAATTGAGTGTGCAGCACCGAGAAAGTCCTTCGAGAATTTTGCCTGATGACCAGAGATACCCAGAATATCGTAAATCACCAGAACCTGGCCGTCACATTCTGCACCGGCACCGATACCAATCACGGGAATACCAAGTTCGGAAGTAATACTCGCCGCCAATGATGATGGCACACATTCAAGTACCAGCATGGAAGCGCCTGCTTCTTGCAAGGCAAGCGCATCTAGTTTTATCTGTTTTGCAGCAGCAGGATCCCGGCCTTGTACTTTATATCCACCTAACTCTTCAATGGATTGCGGGGTTAACCCCAGATGACCGCACACAGGGATATCATGAGAAACAATATGTCGAACTATCTCACAAATATTCTGTTCACCTCTCTCCAGTTTGACAACATCCGCGCCGCCTTCATTAAGCAAACGCTTCGCATTGCTTAAGGCCTGCGCAGGATTGAGGTAGCTTTTGTACGGCATGTCTACAACAATCATGGCATGCCTGGTGCCGGTCACGACCTGCCTGGTGTGATAGATCATATCTTCCATAGTTACATTCAGAGTGCTGTCCTCACCGTGCAAAACCATACCAAGTGAGTCACCGACCAGTATAATTTCAATACCTGCTTCATCAAGCACAGTTGCAAAACTTGCATCGTAAGCGGTCAAGGAAACAATTTTTTCTCCAGACGCCTTCATTTCGTCCAGTCTTGTTGTGCTTATTTTTGTCATGCGACTTCTTTGGGGTTGAAATATTGCTTACCTGTTTTTAGGTGACATATCTGTTCCAGAAGCATGGTGTAATTGTCGGTATTATTTACCAGATCAAAATCGGCTGTATTCACAATGAGCAATGGAGATTTGTTGTAATGATAAAAGAAATCAATGTAGGCATTGGCGATTTTTTTCAGATAGTCCTCACTGAGTCGTCTTTCGTAGTGTATCCCACGCTCTGAAATTCTATTCAGCAATATGTGAACAGGTGCCTGCAGATAAATCACCAGATCAGGTATGGGCGCCTCTACTGCCAGACGGTTGTACACCTGCTGATACAGATCAAATTCATCCTGACTCAGGGTAACTTCGGCAAAAAGTTTGTCTCTATCAATTAAAAAATCTGCAATCTGGACAGGTTTGAATAAATCGGCCTGGCGGAACATTTCCAGTTGCCTGGTACGCTGGAAAAGAAAGTAAAGTTGTGTTGGAAATGCTGCTGTTTTCGGATCTGCATAGAAACGCTCAAGGAAAGGATTCTCCTCAGGCAACTCAAGCATCAGGTCTGTTTTAAATGTTGTTGCCAGACGCTTCGCCAATGATGTTTTTCCAACACCTATCGGGCCTTCAACAACGATGTAATCGGGATGGTGTTGTCTGTTCATATCTTAAGCCAGTTTTACCATATCATCGGTGTTAACTTGCTGTAACAATGCATGAACTGACCCAATATCTGGAATCACACAATCCGGTGCAATTTCTTCCAGTGGAAACAGTACAAATCCCCGCTTATGCATTTCTACATGGGGCACTACCAAACGATCATCATGGATAACTTCTTCACCAAATAACAGGATATCCAGATCTAGCGTCCTCGCCCCCCACCTTTGCTCTCTCTGGCGACCATGTTCATTTTCAATCCCTTGCAAATAATCCAGCAAAACAGGTGCAGATAATCCTGTAGCAAGCTCAACCACGGCATTGATATAGTCAGGTTGATCCTGAGGACCAACAGGCTTGCTTTTGTAAAAAGAAGAAGTCTTCACAACACTGCTTGAAGGAATCGTTCCTAATGCAACGGTTGCCTTTTTCAGTTGGGCTTGAGGGTCATCAAGATTACTACCCAGCCCTATGTATACTTTAATCATCTCTGAATAGATTATCTTTAAAAAGATTCTGATTTATAGTTCTATACCCATGATACCTGGAAATGCAGCGTTCAGAGTGCGTCCATTTTCATTCAGGGCAAGGCGCGACGATGCCGCATGGCTGTCCCCTGCAAAGAGGACGACTACATGGATGTAGTCGGTTGATAACGTCTGGAACATGTTATCTAGCAACGCCGCCATAGATGAAAACGGGCATGCTATGGAAAATGCATTTCCAGGTATCATGGGTACAATTATCGAGAACGTTTTGGCCTACGTCTGAGCCGTTTTTTTAGATGTTCCTTTTTTGCGGCTAATAGTACCTCCATGTGTTCCTGTTGAAACTTCGTCCACCACTCTGCCAACTCCTGCAGATCCTCACCTGCTTCTTCACGTAATAACAGAAAATCATACGCTGCACGAAAACGTTGATGTGTCAGTAACCGTAACGGACGTTTGCCACGACGATTTTTCAAGCGAGTTTGAAGCGCCCATATTTCCCGCGCCATATGAGTAAATCTTCTGGGCATGGAAGTACTTCTTATCTGATGTGAAATGACTGCATCACTTGCCAGATGAATGGCGTCCATCTCTGACAATCCATTACTCTCATGGTCATTCGCCAGATTTCTGACGGGCACCCACAATAATGCCGCCAGCAAAAATGCAGGTGTGACCGGTTTATCTTCTGCCAGTCTCTTATCAGTATTTTTAAAGGCAGATGTCAGCAACTTATGAATATATTCATTGCCATGACAAAGCATTTCTTCTGTTTGCGGAAACAAGATTGCGAATAAACCATATTCACGCAGTAAGCTATATGTCTCTGCAGAGTGTCCACTCATAAATAATTTCAAAAATTCTTCAAACAAACGTGCTGCGGGAATATCCTCCAGCAGCGGTGCCAAATCACGAATAGGCTGCCTGGAAATGGGATGGATTTCAAAACCAAGTTTGATGGCAAATCTTACCGCTCTTAACATCCTGACTGGATCTTCCCGATAACGGTCTTCAGGAATACCTAATAGTCTCAGTTGTCGATCCCGAATGTCCTGGATTCCCCCAACATAATCGACAACCGAATCATCCTCGATGTTGTAGTAGAGGGCATTGACAGTAAAATCACGTCGCCACACATCGTCATCAAGTTTCCCATAGACATTGTCCCTGATGATTCTGCCGTCCTCTTCATGGCCCTCACCGGCGGTTGCATCATTATGCGATGCTCGGAATGTGGACACTTCGATAATTTCCCTGCCGAAATGCACATGCGCGAGTCTAAATCGCCGGCCAATCAGTCTGCAATTTCTGAATAACTCCCTGATTTGTTCAGGATGTGCGTCAGTTGCAAGATCAAAATCTTTGGGCTTGAGTCCTAATAACAGATCCCTGACACCGCCACCAACCAGATATGCCCCATATCCAGCATTTTTCAGGCGGTATAATACTTTCAGTGCATTCTCGCTAATGTCAGCCCGGCAGATTCCATGCTCTGAAGATGGAATGATCTGTGGCTTACGGACAAGCTGGGTAACGACTGCTTTTGGATTCGGTGACTCCATAGTATAAATTTTCTGAGTTGTTCCTGAAACTAATGGGATAAATTGTTAATGGAATTTGAATAGATGTAAGTTGAGTACTGACCAGCAGATCGCATAGTAACACCAATACCTGATATTATTGCATTCTGTTATTGTTGGGTTATTAATGTATTTAGATCCACTCGCTCCCTTCGTCTAGTGGCCGAGGACGCTGGCCTCTCACGCCGGAAACACGAGTTCGAGTCTCGTAGGGAGCGCCAAATTGAAAAGGGATATCATAATATTCTTTTTTAATTTGGTGTTTTCTATTGGCTAGCCTCGAACTCACGAGTTTGACAAATTCGCCGGGAGCGAATTTGAACAGCGTAACAACGTGAAGCTGGCCCGAAGGGCGGAATACATGGATGTATGGAGTAATCTCGTAGGGAGCGCCAATTTACATAGGTCAGATTGGTGAAAATTAACCGCCTTGCCCGTCAAGTTCCTTCTCAACAAAATCAAGGACATCATGGATAGCATCTACCACCAGTTCGGGTTCATCCAGATGAATTACGTGCCCACTATTTTCAGCAATAATGTGCGTCGAGTTTCCATTCAAAGAACTCAATTCATCCTGCAATTCCTTCCAGACCGTTTCCATGGCATCACCGTAAGGTGTATTTGGCCAAACGCGCTTGCCACGCGTTAACACAACGATGGGAATTTCCAGTATTGGCCTATCATGAACATCCCTGAGTTCTCTTGAGCTAAGCGCGTAATTTGCCATTTCCTCACGCCATGTCAGCAATGCTGTCCACCGGGTCATTAATTGTTGTGCAACTGCAGCGACTTCTTTTGGGAAATGTTCGTGCAACACAGACCTTGTCACCATGTTACTCCTGTCCTGATGCAAGGAACGTCTGACTACATCTTTGCCGTTTTCAGGAAGTCGATAGACCTGTTCCTCATGTGATGAGTCTATCAGAACAATGCCTGCGATCTCATGATTAAAATACCTGGCAAAATACTGTGCTGTAAATCCGCCAAAGGAATGCCCGACCATGATATAGGGCCCATGGATACCCGCATTTTGTAATAAGGTGTGTAACTCATGCGTGATCCTTTTTGTCGTTCTGGGTAAGGGGCCCATGTCACTCCAGCCATAACCTGCACGATCATAGGCACAGACCCGTACATATTGGGACAGGGAATGCTGAATATCTTTCCATTCCAGAGAAAACCCCCCTGTGCCTGAATCCAGAATAATGGTAGGACTTTTGTTACCGATACAATAGATGTGCATTTTTCGTCCATTCACATCGATCAATTTACCTGGGGGTTTAAAGCTGACCCTGTCTGACCACGCAACCCTGGGTATCGCCAAAAACGACAGCAACAACAAGGCCAATATTATTGGATCCAGAACTACTGATTTCTGAACTATTGATTTTTCTCCGACTACGTTGCTTTCACTCATGTAATATCCCCTATCACATCATGCTGACAACTGACCTCGATCCCCATAAGATCCCAAAACGATAATCCTGGAGCTAGTGTAGACAAACCAGGCAAATAAGCACATAAAAAATGACCATTCACTGAAATTTAGTCACCTAACAACCTTTTTTGTTCCATATGCCAGAAAAAACGGACCTTTATAACAAACAATCCAGCATGCCTAAGCGTCTGGCAGCTATTTTTTATGATAGTTTGTTGCTGTTTTCTCTGTTTTTTTTAGCAACTATGGTTCTGGTTTACTTTACGGACTTTGAATCTATCGAAAGCAATAATATTGCGTACGACTTTTATTTATTGCTCATCGCTTATTTATATTTTGTCTGGCATTGGGTGAACGGTGGCCAAACACTGGGAATGCGCGCCTGGCATATTAAATTAATAAAACAGGGGAATGGTCCATTGAAATGGGGTAATGCCAGCATACGATTTTGTCTGGCAATTCTTTCGTTTATTTGCTTCGGATCTGGATTTATCTGGGCCTTCTTCGACAAGAAAAAACTTACCTTTCACGACAGGTTCTCCCATACGCGATTAATAAACAATCGATAAACGATAACGCATTACGCATTACGCATTTCATAAGTATGAGACCTTTGCACGATGTGAATTTTTTGTCAGAGCAAGGCAAAAATAGTTGACCAATTTGTCGGGAACAAATTGGAACAGCTCTGCTGACCCGAAGGGTGGAGGGCAGGATGCCCATAATAAAAAGCGCAATTTACATAGTGTAAATGAGCATTTTGAGACTCTTTATTAACGCAGGCTATGGCGAAAAAGTTGCTTCGTGCAAAGGTCTCATTATGTTGATTTGTGAAGCAACCATCCAATCACTGCCAACATCAATAAGGTAGGCAAGGTTACACTAAGCGCAGGGTGTAAGTTATAGACAACCCCCAAATGACCGGAGATCTGGTTGATGATGTGAAAGATAATACCAATCAGACAACCCAGGAAAACACGTTGCCCGACCGCTGTCATTCTTGAATAACTTTTCACTAATGGAACAGCAATGAGCACCATGACGATGATAGAGAATGGATTAATTATTTTTAACCAAAGTGCCTGCTCGTAAATGACACTGCTTTGGCCATTGACCTTGAGATAACTGATGTAATTGTAAAGGCCCATAAACGACAGGAATTGTGGTTTGATAATGATCAGATTGATCACATCAGGGTTTAACAATGCCTCCCAGGTCGCAAAATTCATTTGTCTGACATTGACACCATGATCAGTGATTTCTGTCTGCCTGATATCTTCAAGAACCCATTGCTCATCCTTGTATTCAGCACGCTTGGCAAAAGTACTTGTTCGCAATTTGTCAGCATCATCAAACTCATAGATATAAATGCCCTCTACTCTGTCACCGGGCAATATCTTACGGATATTGATAAAACTCTGACCGTCTCTGGTCCAGAATCCATACTTCGTTTTTAAGGTGATTTGTTCCGATAACGCCACTGAACGCATATGTTGAGCTGTTTCTTCTGTATAGGGAGAAAGAACTTCACCCACTAACAGGGAAATAAAAATGAGAATTGCGGCACCCTTGCACAGCGGCCAGGCAAATCTTAATTGTGAAATTCCCGAAGTTCTAATTACTGCAAGCTCACTGTGTCTGGCGAACATGCCCAGTGTCGTCATGCTCCCTATCACTGCAGCGATTGGAAACAATTCAGAAGACAATCTTGGTATGGTCAGAAATACATAATACAGGGCCTGCCAAACCCCATAATTACCTTTGCCCGTTGAATCCAGTTGATCAACCAGCGAAAAAAAAGAAAACAAAATCACCAGAGAAAACAGTGCCAACAAAGTCGTCTTTATCAGCGTCAGCGCAATATAGTGATCAAGTATTTTCATTGAGTAGCCTTCAATACTTGTATGCCCTTGTTCTGTTTCAATCGTTGTTTGATTTGAGGCAAATAATAGAGAACCAACAAAGTTATTATTAATAAGGCGTGCACCCACCATAAGCCTACGATTGATGGAATTTCATCTCGTTTCAATAGTGTTTTAGATACACCAAGAAGATTGCTGTAAATAAAATAAACCAGCATTGAAACAAATATCAGTGAATAGCGTTTTTCACCAATGGGTAATTGGCTGATCAAAACTGCAAGCAACGACAGTAGCAAGCATGAAAGAACTGATGATATTCTCCATTGTAGTTCAGCCTTATGTTGCGCAATATCCGAGAAAAATAAAATGGCTGTCGGGATAGACTCCAGCTTTTTACCGGCACTGATTACCGCCTCACTGGCCTCTAACAATATCGCGTAGGTCTTATACTCTGTGATTCTGTAATCAAGTCCGCCAGGAACTCCGACATAACGGTGCCCATCTTCAAATTTTATGTAGCGATTTCCTGAAGCTTCATCCATCTCAAACACAGCCCTGTCCGCAGTTAGTACACCCAATTTTCCATGTTGCCTTACCTGTAGAAAAATATTCTCCATGACTGTTTTGTCATCGGAGAGTCCCTCTACATACACGACCCTGTCCCCCTTGCTAAATTCCCTGAACTGCCCTGCCGCAATTCCAGTAATATCCGCATCTTGCCTGGCCTGAATTTTCAATTCATAAATTCTGCCTTCGGCCCAGGGAGAAATAAAAAAAGACAAGCTGGCAACAATGATACAAACAGGCACAACAAAGAGGCATACGATTTTTAATTGCTTCAGTTTGCTTATTCCGGTGGAGAACATGATCGCCATTTCATTATCACCGACCAGGCGGGAATACGTGAGAATCACAGCAAGAAATAATGTCACTGGAAGTAATTTTGGCAATACAGATACCAATTTTAACCAGAGCAACTCAAAGACGAGGGCACTGGAAATTTTACCTGCGGCGGCATCGGCCAGATAAGACACAAACTTGTTACTCGAGTAAATCAGGAACAACAGACCGGCTATCCAGAACAGGCGCTGCAAGATTTCACGATGGATATATCGCCTGATAATCAATTTTCCTGTCCCATCAAAACCGCCCTTAAAATATCAAAGCTTAATGTCAAAAATTAGTATAAAAGTGTTTTCGTGCCAATTGGTATAGAATGGATAAATTGGCTCCCAATCCTAACATACTGGCCATATATTAAATTCAACCGAACTGGCAAAAGGAAGACTATGGATTTTACAATCAAATGCGGTAACCCGGAAAAACAACGATCAGCCTGTCTTGTTGTTGGACTATTTGAAACTCGTCGTCTTTCGACGGCAGCCAAGGCCATCGACTCAGCAAGCAAAAAACACCTTAGTAATATCCTCAAACGTGGCGACATCAATGGGAAAATTGGCCAGTCACTTTTACTACATGATATTCCAGGGATCTCATCTAGCAGAATCTTGCTGATCGGCTGTGGAAAGGAAAAAGATTTAAGCCCTAGTCATTATCGCAAGATCGTCAAAAATAGTATCAACAAATTAAAAACAACCGGGGCAACAGAAGCCGTTAGTTGTCTTACCGAGTTAAATATAAAAACCGGGGATGACTCCAAGGATGAATACTGGAAAATAAGACAATTTGTTGAGATAAGTCAAAGTACTTTATATGAATTCAATCAACTGAAAAGCAAAAACAAAAAGCCAAAGAACAAACTGCGCAAGCTTGTGCTCATGATCCCTGAACGTAAGGATTTTTCTGCTGGAGAAAGCGCGATTAAAGATGGGACTGCTATTGCCAATGGTGTCTCACTGGCGCGCGATCTGGCCAACATGCCACCCAATATCTGCACCCCATCATATCTGGCAGATCAGGCAAAGAAACTGGGCAGAGCACAAAAATCTATCAAGGTAACAGTGCTTGATGAAGCAGCCATGAAGAAACTGGGCATGGAATCTTTGCTGTCCGTCTCTCAAGGCAGTCGCCAACCGGCAAAACTCATTACCATGGAATATAAAGGTGGCAAAAAAGATGAAAAACCTGTGGTTCTGGTGGGCAAAGGCGTCACCTTCGATACGGGTGGTATTTCAATCAAGCCATCCGCTGCCATGGATGAAATGAAATTTGATATGTGTGGCGCAGCCAGCGTCTTCGGGACAATCACGGCTATCGCTGAAATGAGGCTGCCCATTCATGTTATCGGCGTGGTACCCACGGTTGAAAACATGCCGGGAGGAGAAGCCACGAGACCGGGAGATATCTACACCAGCATGTCTGGTCAGACCATTGAAGTGTTAAATACAGATGCCGAGGGCCGTTTAATCTTGTGTGACGCACTGACCTACAGCGAACGATTTGATCCTGCTGCGGTGATTGATATCGCAACACTCACCGGTGCCTGTGTGGTTGCGCTGGGTAAACATGCCTCAGGTTTACTCAGTAACCATGACCCCCTGGCCAGGGAGATACTCGATGCGGGTGAAAATACCGGGGATCGGGCCTGGCGATTGCCACTTTGGGATGAATATCAGAGCCAGATCGATAGCCCATTTGCGGACATGGCGAATATCGGCGGTCGTGAAGCGGGGACGATTACCGCCGCCTGCTTCCTGTCACGATTCACAAAAAAGTTTCACTGGGCACATCTCGATATCGCCGGAACGGCCTGGCTAACCGGAAAAAACAAAGGGGCAACTGGCAGGCCTGTACCCATGCTGGTCCAATACCTGATTGATCGGTGTAGTTAAGCATCATGATGGCCCTGGTAAAATGTCTCAGGTAGATTTTTACGTGCTCCCCGAAGGCGGGAAACGAGAACTCTTCGCTTGCGCGCTGATCCAGAAAGTCTGGAAACAGGGAAACAATATTTTTATCAATACTCGTTCGGAAACAGCGGCAACAGCATTTGATGATTTACTCTGGACGTTTAAAGACATCAGTTTTTTGCCCCATTGTCTTGTTTCAGATAACGGCGCTGAAAACGTGCCTATTGTCATCGGCACAGGGGGCAACATGGGCAATCAGATACCGGAGCACACACCAATCATGATTAACCTTGCCGATCAAATCCCACATGATTCAGGCAAGATAGAGAGGATTCTTGAAATTGTTGCCGGAAATGAAAGTGAGCGACAACAGGCTCGCAAGCGATATGCAGAATATCGCGACCAGGGTCACGTTTTAAACAAGCATGATATATAATCCAACGATGGGTAAGGACAATCAATCAGGCGAGTCGTCTTCCTTAGAAAGTCCTGAAATTTCTCACTCGCCAGGCTCAGAATCAGGTATCGCCGAATCAATCAATGAGCTCGAAGAGCTGATTCTAGAAACAAATTCCCCCCCCAAACTTTACCCTGGGATACCCGTACTTAATGACGTTGTCGATGCTGCTGAAGCAAAACGATATGCACAGCCCGAAACATCAACAGAATCGACCAGCGACCATGAAAATAGAATTGAGGATTTCCCCGCAGACAGACTGAGCGAGTTGGTTGATAAGGTCGATCGAAACCTGTCGAAAGAACTTGATTCTCTGGTAGACATACTCAAGGACACCATCAAAGACAGTATCATCAACGAACTTAAAGAACAATTAAAAAGCGTAACAACTCAAACTGAGAAACCCGCATCCCATAGTGATACTCCTGACAAACCGTTTGAGTAATTTAGCGTAACGATAATTTTATTTAAATTCGTTGAAAAATGTAATGTGACAACTTTATTTCTCAAGTAAACACGGCATAATGCCCGTCCTTCAAGGCTTCCCCCCTCGGCTAGAAACAACAGCCAGAGATTAAAGTAAGCCAGAATTAAATGAATATGGAAAAAACCTATAACCCGCAAGCCATAGAAACCCAGTGGTATCAAACTTGGGAAGAGGCAGGCTATTTCTGTCCTGAAGGCAGTGGTTCGCCCTACTGCATTATGCTGCCACCGCCAAATGTCACCGGTCGTTTACACATGGGGCATGCTTTTCAGGACACCATCATGGACACGATGATCCGTTACCACCGCATGAAAGGTGATGACACCCTATGGCAAGCAGGTACCGACCACGCCGGCATCGCCACTCAAATGGTCGTCGAGCGCCTGATTAACGCTGAAGGCAAAACCCGCCACGATTACGGCCGCAAAAAATTCACTGACTGCGTCTGGCATTGGAAAGAAGAATCCGGCAACACCATCACCCAGCAATTACGACGCATGGGTGTATCGCTGGACTGGTCGCGTGAACGTTTTACCATGGATGAAGGGCTCTCAGCCGCAGTCATTGAAGTATTCGTACGTCTCCATGATGAAGGTCTGATCTATCGTGGCAAACGCCTGGTGAACTGGGATCCTGTTTTACACACCGCGGTTTCCGATCTGGAAGTTTTGTCCAAAGAAGAAAATGGCTACATGTGGTATATGCGCTACCCACGCAGTAATGGTGCTGGACATGTTGTGGTAGCAACCACCCGACCTGAAACCATGCTGGGTGATTGCGCAGTTGCCGTTCATCCTGCAGATGATCGTTATTCATACCTGCTGGGTGAGTTTCTGGAATTACCACTCACTGGTCGTAAAATCCCGGTGATTGCGGATGAACACGTAGATCCGGAATTCGGCACCGGCTGTGTAAAAATAACACCGGCGCACGATTTCAACGATTATCAGGTCTGGAGTCGTCATAAAGATATAACCGACATTGTCGACCTGCCGAACGGTGGACTAATCAATATTTTTACAGACAATGCTGAAATTCGTGACAACAGCGAAGATATTCATAATGTTGTCCCTGAAAAATACATGGGTCTGGATCGCTTCGAAGCTCGCAAACAAATTGTTGCCGACCTTGAAGCCGCCGGTTTTATTGAAAAAATCGAGAACCACAAACTGGTGGTGCCGCGCGGTGATCGTTCGGGTGCCATCATCGAACCGTATCTCACTGAACAGTGGTATGTAAAAGTAGCTCCCCTGGCAAAACCGGCGATTGAAGCAGTCAAAAATGGTGATATTAAATTCACCCCGGATAACTGGAAAAACACCTATTTTGACTGGATGAACAATATTGAAGACTGGTGTATCTCCCGACAAATCTGGTGGGGACATCGGATCCCCGCATGGTATGACGAAGTTGGTAATGTTTATGTCGGTTATGATGTCGATGATGTTAGAAAGAAAAACAAACTGCCGGACGATTTTCCATTAACCCAGGATGAGGATGTACTCGATACCTGGTTCTCTTCCGCATTGTGGCCATTTTCAACATTGGGTTGGCCTGAAAAAACGCCAGAACTGGAAAAATATTACCCAACCACGGTACTGGTGACCGGCTTTGATATTATTTTCTTCTGGGTTGCACGCATGATTATGCTGGGCATCAAATTTATGGGGGATGTCCCTTTTCGCGAAGTCTACGTACATGGTCTGGTGCGTGATTCTGAAGGCCAGAAGATGTCCAAATCCAAAGGCAATGTCCTCGATCCGATTGATGTCATTGATGGCATCGACCTTGAAGCACTGGTCAATAAACGTACTGAGGACGTAATGCAATCGCATTTGTCAGAACGCATTGAAAAGATGACCCGGAAAAATTTCCCCGACGGTATCCCGGCTTTTGGGTGCGACGCCCTGCGCTTTACCCTTGCATCACTTGCCACCACCGGACGTGATATTGTTTTTGGCCCTGGTCGTATTGAAGGCTATCGCAACTTCTGCAATAAATTGTGGAATGCAACACGTTATGTATTGATGCAGACGGAAAATAAGGATACCGGACTCGACAATGATGATGTTGAACTATCACTGGCCGACCGCTGGATCATTTCAAAACTTCAACACCTTGAAGCTCGAGTCGAAAAACATATTCAGGGTTCACGTCTCGATTTACTGGCTCATGAACTATATGCGTTTGTCTGGGAAGACTACTGTGACTGGTATCTGGAGTTATCCAAACCCATATTATTTGACAAAAATACATCAGAACAGGCGCAACGAGGAACCCGACGAACACTGGTACGTGTACTGGAAACAATATTGCGGCTAAACCACCCCATCATTCCATTTATCACTGAGGAATGCTGGCAACGTGTCGCGCCTTTGGCGGGCAAGTCGGGTGACAGTATTATGCTGCAGCCATACCCTGAGCCTGACGAATCAAAAATTGATAAAGATGCTGAAGATGAACTCGAATGGGTAAAAACATTTATCACTGGTGTGCGTCGCATTCGCGCTGAGCGGGACATTGATCCACGCAAGTCATTGGCGGTCAAGGTCAAAGGCGGGTCAGAACTAGAGCAAACCTGGTTGAACCAGAACACACTTTATTTGAAAGAAATCGGGCGCGTTGAATCTATCATGACAATTGATGAAGCCCCAGATGATGCTGCTATGGCACTGGCGGGAAAGATGACCCTGTTGGTCCCTCTGGCTGATCTGATCGACCCACAGGCAGAACTTGCCAGACTGGAAAAAGAACTGGAAAAACTGAGAAAGAACAGCGACAACATTGCCAAAAAGCTGGAGAATAAAAACTTCGTTGACCGCGCACCAGGGAATGTCGTTGAAAAAGAACGTGAACGACTGGAAGAAAATAATGTCGCTATCGGAAAACTGGAAGAGCAATATCAACGCATCAGTAAATTAAACCAGGAAAGTTAACCCAGTAAATAAAGTTATGTTTGATACAATAAAAGAAGAAATCCAGGTTGTCTTTGAACGTGACCCGGCGGCTCGTTCCACACTGGAGACAATTTTCACCTGCCCTGGTTTCCAGGCCATCTTGTTCCATCGCTTCAACCATTGGCTCTGGCAAAAGAAATTATATTTGCCCGCCCGCATGACTGCGCATATTGCAAGATTTTTAACAGGCATTGAGATTCACCCTGCTGCGATAATCGGCCAACGGTTCTTTATTGATCACGGCATGGGCATCGTCATCGGTGAGACCTCAGAGATTGGAGATAACTGTTCTATCTATCATGGTGTGACCCTTGGCGGTACCACCTGGAGCAAAGGCAAGCGTCATCCAACATTGGAAGATGATGTGGTTATCGGTGCAGGGGCAAAAATACTCGGTCCAATCACCATCGGCCAAGGATCACGTGTGGGTTGCAATGCCGTCGTTGTTAATGATACACCACCAGGTTCAACGGTCGTCGGTGTCCCCGGCCATGTGATTGTAAAACGTGATGATGAAGACAAGTCTGCACAACGTGAAGCCATGGCCAAAAAAATTGGTTTTGCCGCCTACGCTGAAAGCAAAGATATGCCCGATCCCATTCAGAATGCACTGGACGCTGTGCTGGATCACATGCACAAAACTGATCAGGAACTGGAAGAGCTAAAGAAAAAGCTTAAATAACTTTACTCTGAAGTTATCTCGGAAATCGTGGTCGGCCTCGGCCCCTATCACTATGAATAGAAATTCTTCGAATTTGGAATTTCAGGCAGTTTTGACAGTCTATAAACAAACTTATGAATATTAAAAATACCAGCAATAGTTATGGCATCGTCACAATATTGTTACATTGGCTAATGGCTGTTCTTATCGTTGGCTTATTTGTCCTCGGCGAGATTATGGTTGATCTTGATTATTATAGTAAATGGTATAATGCTGCACCATGGTGGCATAAAAGTATTGGCATGCTCATTCTTGCATTGTTGTTCATTCGACTAATTTGGGTATTTTGTAATAACCCACCAGCGCCATTACGAACCTATAAAATGTGGGAAATACAAGTGGCAAAAGCTACCCACTCTTTGTTCTATATTTTATTAATCGTGATTTGCTTTAGCGGTTATTTCATCTCTACAGCCAGGGGCGCGAGTATTGAAATATTCGGCTGGTTTGATATTCCAGCGTTTATTAATTTCAGTAAATATCAGGCGGATATTGCAGGAGAAATTCATGAGGTAGCCGCTTATGTGATGGCGTTCCTTTTTGTATTACATGTTTGTGCTACATTTAAGCACCATTTTATCGACAAGGATGTGACCCTTGTTCGAATATTAAAACCAGTGAAACAGCAGGAGAGTGTTAAGTGAAATTATTTTGTACCGCACTATTAGCGTTAGTCTTTGTATCAACAAACAGTGTGGCAGATGAATATGTCATTGATAAAAAAGGCATGCATGCCTCTATACAGTTTAAAATTGCACATCTTGGCTATAGCTGGTTGTGGGGGCGATTTAACGATTTTGATGGTCATTTTAGTTATGACAGGAACAATCCCGAAGCATCGAAAATTGAAATCATCATCAATACTAAAAGTATTGATTCCAATCATGCTGAAAGAGATAAGCATTTACGAGGTGATGAATTTCTTGATGTCGAAAAATATCCGCAATCTAGATTTGTCAGTACCTCTTTTACGATGAATGAAGAAGGTGCAGGGATATTAAAAGGTAATTTTACACTGCATGGCGTCACCAAGCCTATCATCATCAATGTGAAATATATTGGCGAGGGCGATGATCCCTGGGGGGGCTACCGTGTTGGCTTTGAAGGAACAACACGGATTGCATTGGCTGATTATGGAATCACCAAAAACCTGGGTCCTGCATCAGCAGAGCTGGAATTGATCTTTGCGATTGAAGGTATTCGAAAATAAATCTGTCCACTTTTATACTTAGCACGTCGAATGGAACAACCCGCCCACAGCCTCTCCGCCCGAAACTAAATTGTTATAAATTTTTGCTGCTGCCTTGGTTTCGGCGATATGTACTGTAATATTTCTCTCATCAAGCAGATCTATCGTCTCCTGACATGTTTGCAGCGCCAGCCACATCCCCCGGCTCAGCACAATTGCCTGACTGCCATTATTGAGTAACTCTTCAACATCAGCGGGTTGAATTCCTGGCACATGGTGTGTACCGGTTTCCCGCCAGTCCCATTGCCGACCACCTCCAGGCCAAAGCTTGAAATCTTTACCTTCTCCCACACCATCGACTTCCATATGACCCCAGGAAATGTGATTAATATATGGGGAATGGTGTTCGTCTTTATTCATGGCATTGCCTCTATTAACATCTTATTTCGCCGCTCCTGTGCATCCTGAATTCGCGGGATTAGTGCGTCCATGCACGTCACTTTTAAGCAGCGAGTTCATTGCTCCTTCGCATCCATGCAGGGATCCAGTCATTTTTTAAAATTGGCCAGGACTTAACTCACAGCTCACCCAACGACCACCGCGGTCTCCCCTCAAACCCCAAAGCTTCCTCAGCTCCTGCCTGCAACCGTAGTGCGCCAGCATAGGCGATCATGGCACCATTATCTGTACAGAACTCAGGTCTCGGATAAAAAACCTGCCCGCCTTCATCACGGCAAACTTTTTTCAATCTTTCCCTTAATTGTGTATTCGCACTCACGCCTCCTGCGGCGACCAATGTCTTAATCCCGGTTTGCTGTAGAGATCGCTTACATTTGATCGCTAGGGTATCAACTACCGCTTCCACAAAGGCACAGGCGATATCTGCTCTGGTTTGCTCATCATCACCTTCCTTTTTGTAAGTATTCACGGCAAAAGTCTTCAGTCCACTGAAGCTGAAATCCAGTCCAGGCCGATCGGTCATGGGTCTTGGAAAGCGGAATCTATCGGGGTTTCCAGATTCTGCCAGTGCCGATAATGGTGGCCCTCCGGGATAGCCCAGACCCAGTAATTTAGCGGTTTTGTCAAACGCCTCACCGGCGGCATCATCCAGAGATTCACCCAGTATTTCATAGCTGCCAACGGCTTCAACCTTGACCAACATCGTATGACCACCGGAGACAAGTAAGGCAATAAAAGGGAATTCCGGAGGATTGTCTTCCAGCATGGGCGCTAACAAATGACCTTCCATATGATTCACGGCCACCGCAGGGATATTCCAGCCATAGGCAAGGCTTCGGCCTGTTGAGACACCGACGAGCAATGCACCAATCAATCCTGGCCCTGCAGTGTAGGCAACACCATCCAGATCTCTGCCCGACACTTTCGCATCAGTGAATACTTTCCTGATCAGTGGAATAATCCTGCGTACATGATCTCTGGAGGCAAGCTCAGGCACCACTCCACCATAGATTTCGTGAAGTGAGATCTGACTGTGCAGGGCATGGGCAAGCAGGCCCTGTTCTGTGTCATATAATGCGACCCCAGTTTCGTCGCAGGAGGTTTCTAATCCTAATATTTTCATTCGATCACACGCATTTTATGTATTTTTACCTCAAAATAAGCCCAAAAGGCTAATAATCATTGCATTTCTTCTGCCAGACACTAGTATTACCGGCTTTTCTGGTCGAGCTGGTCAAATTATTTAATCAGCAGAAATGACTTTCGAAAACCATTTTTAAGGAACGGTAATTATATGCCATCAGTAAGAGTTAGAGACAACGAACCTTTTGAGATCGCGATGCGTCGCTTCAAGCGTACCTGCGAAAAAGCCGGGATCCTGGCCGAAGTACACAAACGTGAGTTTTATGAAAAACCAACACAGGTCAGAAAACGCAAAGCTGCTGCAGCTGTTAAACGCCATCAGAAAAAGGTCATGAAAGAATTAAACAGACGTGTCCGTCTTTACTGAATTCTGTTTTATCCTGTCCCCAAGTAAATCTACTTGATCCCTGACTGTGAGTGTAACCAAACAACGAATCAATGACGATGTCAAAGCGGCCATGCGCAGCAAAGATAAGGATCGTCTGGGTGTCCTGCGTCTAATCATGGCTGCTTTCAAACAAAAAGAAGTCGACGAGAGGATTGAACTGGATGACGCGATGGTACTTGCCATTATGGATAAGATGACAAAACAAATTCGTGATTCAATACAGCAGTTTGAACAGGCTGGTCGCGATGACCTGGTGAAAAAAGAAAAATTCGAACTTGAAATTATCCAGGAGTATCTTCCGACACAACTTAACGAAGACGAAATCAAGCAATTGATCGCTGAATCAATTACTGAAAGTGGAGCAGAATCTGTAAAAGACATGGGCAAGGTGATGAGCATTCTGAAACCTCGTCTTCAAGGCCGTGCAGATATGGGGCAGGTCAGCGCTCTGGTCAAACAACAGCTCGGCTAAGTTTCAAAAAACGATACCCCCTGTCTCGCACATCTCGAGGCAGTTCAACAGTGTCACCCATGGTCTATCCCGATCCCTGGCAAATTCCAGGAAAACCTCAGAACAAATCCCCGAGTCAATTCACAGTGAGATTTATTGGTATACTCATTTCTGATTATGGTCGGCCTGATCCCACAACATTTTATTGATGATTTACTCACACGTATCGATATTGTCGATATCGTTGATAGCTCTGTCGCTCTGAAAAAGGCAGGTAGAGACTTTAAGGCGTGCTGTCCGTTCCATGATGAAAAAACCCCTTCATTTACCGTCAGTCAGAACAAACAGTTCTATCACTGTTTCGGTTGTGGGGCACATGGTACTGCCATCAGCTTTCTGATGGATTATAGCGGACTGGATTTTATCGAGGCTGTAGAAGAACTTGCCTCACGCGCTGGCGTTGAAGTGCCACGAGAACAAGGCGATTTTAGTAAAACCAAAGATAACTCTGAACTTTACGAATTGATGGAACTGGTTGTTCGGCACTTCTGTCGACAATTACGTGAGTCTCCTGAAGCCCATCGCGCAGTGGATTATCTTAAACAAAGAGGTCTCTCCGGTGAACTCGCCAAAGAATTTGAATTAGGGTTTGCACCTCCGGGCTGGGACATCCTGCTCAATACCCTGGGTACCTCCGATGCCGCAAAACAGCGACTCACACAAATCGGCATGATATTGGAAAAAGATAACGGTGATCACTATGATCGATTTCGGGACAGGATAATTTTCCCCATCCGAGATCAACGAGGACGGGCAATTGGCTTTGGTGGCAGGGTCTTTGATGACAGCCTGCCGAAGTATCTCAACTCGCCAGAGACACCGATATTTCATAAAGGCCGCGAGTTGTATGGCCTGTTTCAGGCACGTCATCAACTTAAAGATATGGAACGTATCTATATCGTTGAGGGCTATATGGATGTACTGGCCTTAGCCCAACATGGAATAAGAAATGTCGTTGCTTCGCTTGGTACGGCAGTCACAGAAAATCATCTGGAAAGACTTTTTCGTGTCTGCCCACAAATCATTATTTGTTTTGACGGTGATAATGCCGGTCAAAAAGCCGCATGGCGTTCAATGGAAATTGCCCTGCCCTTGCTGAAAGAAGGCCGTCAGATTCATTTCATGTTTATGCCTGAGGGTGACGATCCGGATACTTATGTACATAGACATGGTCGGGAAAAATTTGAGGATATGAATAATTATGTGCCACTGTCAAATTACCTGATCGATAAATTCAAACGGGAAACAAACCTGGATAGTCGTGAGGGTCTGGCCCAATTGGCAGAAGGTATTATGCCACTGGTCGGTGTACTTCCTGCCGGCGCATTACAAGAATTACTTCTCAACGATATCTTCAAATTGACAGGTATTAGCATCGACAGCCTTCGTAAGCTGATTGATCAAAAGAAACCAACGGTAAAATCTACGAAAGCTCAACATCTGGTTTCAGCATCACAAACCAACAAAAAGCTCAAAAGCCATGTTGCCGATGCCATCAGATTACTGTTACATAACCCGGAATTAGGCATGACCATTGAGCCAAGTACCTTAAGCGATATCGAAACAAAGGGCGTGGGATTTCTTCGAGAATTACTTACCTTCATCCATCAAAAACCGGAAATTTCCTGTGCCGGTATATTAGAACATTGGCGCGACAGTAAATATGAAGAACGTCTGAATAAACTATCAATCGAAGATTGTTTACTCACTGAGCCTGAAGCTCTTAAGGTAGAATTATTTGAGGTCATTGATAAAATAAAACACGACTACCAGAAGCAACTGCGCAAAATAAACTTACAGAAACTAGATATTAAAAATCCTGACGAGGCCCGCAGTATGCTCAATCCCACCCCCGCCACCAATTCAGAAGAGTAAATCGAACTGGCATGTGCCAGAAATTGTGCTATAATTGACCGTTTGGGGAGAACGCTTTCCCCTTCATAAACAATCACTTAACGTTTTATTAACCAAGAGAGATCAAGAGCCTACACGGCCACGGTCTACGGCTTAGACAGACGATGGAAGAATTAGAGAAACAACCCGCCCCAAACAATAAAGAACAGTCCCAGCTGAAAGTGTTGATTGCCAAAGGTAAGGAACAGGGCTATCTGACTTATGCCGAGGTAAACGACCACCTGCCAGAAGGCATTGTCGAACCAGAACAGATCGAAGACATCATTAATATGATTAATGATATGGGGATAAAAGTATACGAGTCCCCGCCCGATCTGGACATCATCATGACCGACAGCACCGAGGGTCCTGATGAAGAGGCTGCTGCAGAAGCTGCTGCTGAACTTGCCAGTGTTGAAAGTGAATTTGGCCGTACCACTGACCCTGTCCGCATGTATATGCGTGAAATGGGAACTGTTGATTTATTGACCCGCGAAGGCGAAATCAAGATCGCCAAGCGTATTGAACAAGGCATCATTCAGGTGTTATCGGGACTCTGCGCATTCCCGGGAACAATCAATATTTTTTTAAAGGCCTATGCTGCTGTTGAAAATGAAGAATATAAGCTCAGTGATTTGGTTGTTGGTTTCCATGATCACTCCTATTACCCGGATAGTGGCAGGGTTCCACCACAGCCTACTCAGAGGGAAGAGACTGAAGACTCAGATGACGATGAAGAGGAAGAGTATGTATTATCGATTGAAGAAGTACGAGTAACAGTCGAGCCACTCGCCAAACATTACGTAAAGACCATTAAGGCCCTGAAGAAATATGGCAGAGCTCATAAAAAGACAAAAGAACTTCAGGATGAACTGAATAAATTCTTTCTGGATTTAAAACTTGCTCCAAAATTCTTTGATATTTTAATCAGGAATGAACAGGAAATTATCGGTGTTATCCGATCTTCGGAACGAGAAATTTTGAGAATTTGTGTCAACGATTGTGAAATGCCTCGCAAGGAATTTATAGAATCTTTCCCTGGGAATGAAATTAATACCGCCTGGGTAAAAAATATTGCCCGTTCAAAAAAACCCTATGCACAGGCAATTAAGGAAAATCAGGATGCAATATTAAAGATTCAGAAGAAACTGTCTGTGCTGTTTAGTGAATCAGATTTAACCATCACTGATATGAAAGAAATAAACCGGGGTATTTCTATTGGTGAGGCACAGGCTCGTCGAGCCAAGAAAGAAATGGTTGAAGCTAACCTGCGTCTGGTTATTTCTATTGCAAAAAAATATACCAATCGTGGGTTACTATTCCTCGATCTGATTCAGGAAGGGAATATAGGTTTGATGAAAGCAGTTGATAAATTTGAATATCGAAGAGGCTATAAATTCTCAACCTATGCAACCTGGTGGATACGCCAGGCGATTACCCGTTCGATTGCTGATCAGGCACGCACCATACGAATACCGGTGCATATGATCGAAACGATCAACAAGCTGAATCGTATTTCAAGACAGATTCTTCAGGAAATGGGTAGAGAACCAACACCGGAAGAACTTGCAGAAAGAATGGAAATGCCCGAGGAAAAGGTGCGCAAGGTACTGAAGATTGCCAAAGAACCTATTTCGATGGAAACACCTATTGGTGATGATGAAGATTCACATCTCGGTGATTTTATTGAAGATGCTAATATCCTGGCCCCGAGTGACTCTGCTGGGTTTGAAGGCTTACGCCGTTCAACCAAGGAAGCACTGGCCGGCCTGACACCTAGAGAGGCAAAAGTGTTGCGCATGCGCTTTGGGATTGACATGAATACGGATCATACTCTGGAAGAGGTGGGCAAACAGTTTGATGTGACTCGTGAACGCATTCGCCAGATCGAAGCCAAAGCACTAAGGAAACTCAGACATCCTTCAAGATCAGAACAGCTAAACACCTTCCTTGATTCATAGACTTGATTCGTAAAGATTCGGAACAAGAATAGCGGTGCAACTCCATTCGGGCCTGTAGCTCAGTTGGTTAGAGCAGTGGACTCATAATCCATTGGTCGTAGGTTCAAGTCCTACCGGGCCCACCATTTAAAAGAGTTAAAAATTGATTCCCAATGCCACATGACTAGCTATAATGTTACTAATGGTTCATAACAAAGACGATTGCAATGCCTGAAAAAAAAATACGAGATGATATCGAGAAACTACGCGCCGAGATAAAAAATCTGAGTGCAGACGAAGATAATCCTAAAGAAAAACTTGAGATACTCCTTCAGGACATCGAATCAGGTCTTGAAACAGAGATGCAAAACAAAAAACAGTCAGAGCTACTGGCTGGCCTTAAGGAATCTGTTAACCACTTTGAAACAGAACACCCGCGTGCAACAGCCATCATCAATGACATTATGGTCACTCTAAGTAATATGGGCATCTAGTTCTGTTCTACCCACCAAACCCAGTTATAGAGTTATTGCGATAATAAGGATACCTACTCCAAGCAATAGACCAAAAGATGTTTGGTTTAATTCCGGAAGTTTTACATATTTATCATCTTCGTTTTTTTCTGCCTTACTGGCCTCACCATTTTCTTGGCCATCTGCTTCGCCATTCTCCCCACCATCCTGACCACCTTGATCATCAACCTGACTAATTAATTGGGGCAAATAATCATATCCATGCATCTTGAATGCTGCGATACCTTGATGGCCCATCTGTATATCCAATGAAGCTGGTCTTTTCATTAGATCATTAAAAGTGAGTGAATCACTGTATTGCCCAGTCAATCTGTCAACAGTGACACGATCAATGCGAAAGCCGAATTTGTGTAAGTTATCTGCCTTTTTTATTCCACCAAAGGGTATCTGATAATAGAACATGGCTTGTTGATCATCGATGGGCTCTACAGCCCAACCATTTGATGTGATCATAACCATAACAAACAATGAAACTAACCTGAGAATCCTCATGCCATTGACCCCCTCGACCGCGTCATAAATTCATGATGCCTAGAGAGTAGTTGACCCTCTGCATAAAGTAAATAGCCCCAAGTTAATAACTATGATAAGACTAAGTCTCGGTAGTTTCCGTTGACTCTCCTGACCCCTCGCTCAATCCTTCAATGGCATCTCTAAGGTCTTTTACAAATTCCTCTATTTGTTTTTTTAACTCCGGAACATATTCCAATAATGACTCTTCTATTTTTTCGATCTCTTCTTTCACTTCCGGGATTGCTTTTTGTATGTCTTCCATGGACTGACTGAGCTCTGCTGTCAGATCCTCCCTCATACTTCTTATGCTGCTGATAATTCTGGAGACTGAACTTTCCTTTGACACCAGTTTTATTGTTTCATCATAATCTACCTTCCATTGTTTATTTTCTCTAATCAGTACAGTCCGCAATGGGAGTGTTAAAGGTCTGTCACCGGAGATTGTCACCGTCGTATCAACCCATGCACTGTCGCCATCGATAATCGTTTTCCCTAATACAATCTCATCAAGCGGCAAAATATTCTCACTCAGTTCTTCTCCCGTTAAGCTGTCTTCTGTTGAATATTTCCGTATCACTCTTACGTCCTTGTCCTTAATTGCTCTCCAAAACTTTTCGGATACATCAACAGGATAGAGACTTTCATCACAGGCTGTATTGATCAAACATAAAGATGACAGAAATATTAGTTTGAATACAATGTTATGGT
This sequence comes from Pseudomonadota bacterium, assembly GCA_022574295.1. Lineage (GTDB taxonomy): Bacteria > Pseudomonadota > Gammaproteobacteria > Eutrophobiales > Eutrophobiaceae > SMWN01. The sequence goes on along the minus strand of JACZSJ010000003.1, from coordinate 16,628 downwards.
CGTTAATCATAGTTTTAATCCTGTCATGTCTTTAGTGTTATTCCAACTTCGATTCTGAAATTTAAAAATAATTCCCCTGTATGATATTCTTGATGGGCACAACTTGTTGTCTGAGCTTCCATTGACCCTGACTCATCCAAATCATCATTCACTCTGGAAGATAATACCCTGCTATCGTTAAGGTATAGTCTATTCCACTCCATAATATCCCGATTACATGACCTTCGAAACCGCGCATTTTACGATTATGTTTGTTACTTGCAACAAGATGCCTATAATCGCCACTTCCCTTATGGATTTAACAGGATAATTGATGTCTGACACACTTTTTAGCAAAATTATTAACCGGGATATACCTGCTGATATTGTTTATGAAGATGAGCTATGTCTGGCATTTCGCGACGTCAATCCGCAGGCACCTGTACATATTCTGGTGATACCCAAAAAACCAATCGCCATGCTCTCAGATGTCGCAGAAGAAGATCAATCATTACTTGGCCATTTACTAACAACAGCGAGCAAGATTGCAAAGCAAGAAGGTTTTGGGGGGGCATTCCGACTGGTCGTTAATAATGGTGAAGATGCCGGTCAATCAGTTTTTCATTTACATATTCATCTCCTTGCCGGAAGATCCTTTGGCTGGCCACCAGGTTGAAACAACATTAATTCAAGAGTAACTAGAAATAATTTTTATACAATAAAAGTAGATTTAAAAATGAAATACCAAACAGACGACCTTCGCATCAATGAAATAAAAACTCTCATACCTCCTGCTGTGCTCCTGGAAGAAATTCCCGTCACGAAACAAGCCGCACAAACAACTTATAATACGCGACAGGCCGTTCATGATATTTTATCCGGGGATGACGACCGTCTTGTGGTCATCACCGGGCCTTGTTCTATCCATGATGTAAAATCAGCAACCGAATATGCCTCAAGATTAAAACTCCTGATCAAAAAATACTCAAATGATCTGTTAATTATCATGCGTGTTTATTTTGAAAAACCAAGAACAACCGTTGGTTGGAAGGGTCTGATTAATGATCCTAATCTGGATGGGAGTTTTGAGATCAACCAGGGTCTACGTTTGGCCCGCAATCTTCTACATGATCTTAATGTATCAGGCGTTCCTGCTGGAACAGAATATCTTGATTTAATCACACCTCAATATGTGACTGATTTGATCAGTTGGGGTGCGATTGGTGCACGGACAACCGAAAGTCAGGTACACCGTGAACTGGCCTCTGGTCTGTCATGTCCTGTTGGTTTTAAAAACGGCACGGATGGAACAACAAAAGTAGCTGTTGACGCGATTGGTGCCGCAGTTCGCCCCCATCATTTTCTTTCCGTACGCAAGGAAGGTAATTCAGGGATTTTTTCTACTACAGGAAATTCAGACTGCCATATTATTCTTCGTGGTGGCAAGGAGCCTAATTATGACTCGGCAAGTATTGATAAAGTCGCTGAAGAATTAGAAAAAGCAGGGTTATTACCCAATATCATGATCGATTTCAGCCATGCAAATAGCAACAAGCAATATGAAGTACAATTGGATGTGGGTACGGACGTAGCTAATCAAATTGCAGCCGGTGATCGTCGAATAATGGGTATCATGATTGAAAGTCATCTGGTGGCAGGCCGTCAGGATATTATCGAAGGTCAGGAACTTGTATACGGTCAAAGCGTCACCGATGCCTGCCTGGGCTGGGAAGAGTCAGAAATCCTGATCGGAAAGCTTGCCGAAGCCGTCCAGAAACGCAGGGCTTAGTTTGCAACAGATTTTTTTTGCAATTGTTTCAATAATCTGCTGCTTGCTATAGCTACTGCATAGAATACACCGGCAGTGACTATGATTGTGGCCCCCGCCGGCAAATCTGGCTGATAAGCAATCGCTAAACCACTTACAGTCGCAAGTAGACATATTGCTGTTGCGGCCAACATCATTTTAAATATTGAATGAAAAAACTGTGCTGCACATGCGGCTGGAAATATTAATAGCGCTATCACTAAAATAAGCCCGACGATTTGAATAAGCAACACAACAGTTAATGCGACCATACACATCAGTAAAGTGTAGTAGACTTCAATCCTTATACCGCGAAGACGCGCAAACTCTTCATCAAATACTGCCACCATGAACTGCTTATAAAATAAAAAGACTATGCCTACTGTTACGATATCGAGCATCATCATTAATATCAGGTCTGATTTTGACACAAGCAATATATTCCCGAATAGAAAGCTCATCAAATCAACGCTGTAACCTGGCGTTCTTGATATAAACAATATACCTATAGCCATTCCGACCGACCAGAAAGCTGCCACCAGAATATCTTCCTGTTGTTTCCAGCGCAGCTTGATAAAGCTAATGAATACAGCTGCAAACAGAGCAGCGATAACTGCTCCTAATAGTGGGGAGCCTCCCATGAAATATGCGATGCCCATGCCAGCCAAAACTGTATGCGCGATACCACCCGCAAGAAAACCTATTCTTTTAACAACAACATATGTACCTATGATTCCACAGCCGATACTGGACAATATACAAGCCATAAGTGCATGCTGCATAAATGTATAATTTGCCAATGCAGATAAAAATTCAGTCATAAGATTCATGTCCACTAGTGTGCATGTTGAATCATCCTGACGGGAGCACCATACAATTCTTCAATGGTCTTACCGTTAATTTCACTTGTAGTATGGCAAAGCAGTGTCTGGTTCAGACATGCGACTCGACCAACATAGCCTGAAATAAAGCCTATATCATGTGACACAACAATGATTGTCATGTGATCATTGTATTGTTTCAGTAACGCAAAGATATCCTCTTCAGCACGTACGTCTATATTCGCAGTGGGTTCGTCAAGGATAAGAATCTCTGGTTTAGAAGCGAGTGCCCGAGCAATCAACATTCGTTGTAACTGTCCACCTGAAAGAGAATCAATACTCTGATTCCAAATATTGTCGATCTCAACCGCTTTAAGCGCATCCATTGCGATCTCCCTGTCTTCCTGTGTATATCCTCCATACCAACGCGTTTCTCCAAGTCGGCCTAAAAGTACTACATCACAAACATTGATCGGGAAATCCCTGGAGAATGCTGGATATTGGGGGACATAACCTATTCGAGAACGCCCTTTGTCAGGACTCTTGCCAAACACAGTAATTTCACCTGCATCAGGCCTGAGCAAGCCAAGAATTAATTTAAGTAGTGTACTTTTCCCGCCGGCATTGGGACCTATCACACCCAGAAATTCGCCCTCATGGATAACAAGATTTATATCACGCACAACGGGGACATGACTGTAGGAAAAACTGACATTGTCAATCTCAATAATTGGGTTCATCACCAACTTTCCTATTTATACCCATGATAGCTGATGGCATCCGTCACATGATAAAGATTGGCAATATAGTCTTCAGCGAGTGGATCCAGTTCGATGACTTGCGCATCAATTTCGTTTGCAAGTATTATTGCAGAACTTTGATTAAATTGTTTTTGTACAAATATCCTGTTTATATGTTTTGACCGCGAAAACTCAATCAATTTTACTAAGGACTTCGCGCGGACTTCCTTACCATCTGATTCAATCGGCATCTGGATTAAACCATATGCATCTGCGTAATAACCCCAGGACGGGTGGGAAACAACAATATAGCGATTATCCAGGTGCGCCAGACGTAATCTGATGTCCTGATCAAGCCTGGTCAGGTCTTTTATTAATTTTGAATAATTATCTTCTAATTCCATTTTGTGAGCTGGAAGAATTTCAATCAGTGCCTCTTTGATCTTAAGCGAAATATATTTCGCATTGACAGGACTTGTCCAGATGTGTGGATCAGCCACATTCGCTGCTCCATCGTGATGACCGTGAGCGTGTTCTTCAAGCACGATTGATGTCAGTTCTGTACAACACTCAACTATTTTTATCTTCGGGTTTAATTCTCTAACGACATCAATCCATATATTTTCAAAGGGAACACCAATCCGGAAATATAATCGTGATTCATTTAACAGTACCATTTGTTTAGGTGATGGCTCGTATGTCGCAGGGTTCTGTCCAGCACCTACCATCACTGAAACATTTACATACTCACCGCCAATTCTCTTAACAAAATATTTTTGCGGAAGGATACTTACAAATATATTCTTTATATCGACATTATCTGCATAACAATCCTGTAGTAACTGACTTGCAAATAAAGCTATATACAATAATATTCTAAGCATCCCTGAGTACTCAACATTTTTTGTCACTGCTATATTCACCACTGCATTGGGAACAAATTCCTTTCACTTCGATTATTTCCTTATCAATTTTAAAACCCATATCGGCAGCTTTATCGGCGATCAAATTCCTGATATCTATATCATCCATTTCTGCAACCGCACCGCATGAATGGCAAATCAGAAACTGACTGGCATGATTATGGGCAGGTGCGCCACAACCGACATACGAATTTAATGATTCAATCTTATGAACCATTCCCTCATCCTGTAAAAATTCTAATGCACGATAAACCGTTGGTGGTGCTGATCCGCTACGTTCATTACGCAGTATGTCCAATATGTCGTAAGCCTTGATTGGTTCATGACTACTCCAAACAAGTTCCAACACCCTCCTACGCAATTTGGTTAAACGCACACCACGCGAATTGCAAGTCTCCTCCGCCACGGATAATGCCGAATCAGCACATTGCTGATGCACGTGGCTCAATTTCTTGAAAGGCGTAATTACATTCGTTTTTCGCATGCTATGTGGTTGTTTATTAGATATTTATTATTTTGTTATGTTATAATATAACATATATTTTGCAACATGATGCAGAAATATTTATAAGGGCGAAGTAAACTAAGCGCTATCGCATAAAAACCGTAAATCCAATGAATAACGACAATTCGGCAATGACCATTAAAGAAGATCAAACCTTAGATGCCAAAGGTCTAAATTGCCCTTTACCGATATTGAAGACCAAAGTATTACTGAACAAGATGCAACCAGGCGAAATACTTTATGTTGAGGCGACTGATCCGCACTCAGTGATTGATTTTGAGGCGTATTGTGCCAGGACCAATCACAAGTTGTTGAATATAGATGAAGCGACAGATTTATTTAAATTTTATATACAACGGGCTGAACACCCAAAAAATATTTAATTCATCTATATTTAAGCTGATTGGTCAATTATTTTGATCAAAACCTACCCCAAATAGGGTGGGTGAATAACATCTGATCAATTTCATATAGTAGAATGCATGAACATTTGATTGCTACTAATACTTACGGATGTCCAAAAAAAATATTTTAATCGTTGATGATGATCGTACAACGGCTTCTATCATGCAGCTTCATCTCAACAATTTTGGTTACAATGTCCCCGGTATTGCCTCATCAGCCAAAGAAGCCATTCATATGGCCAGAGATATGGAACCCGATCTTGTATTAATGGATATCAGGCTTGGTGAAGGCGCGGACGGAATTGATGCTGCCCTGGCAATCAGCAAGCATATGAATATTCCAATCGTATTTGTTACCGCATATTCAGACAGCAAAACCTTAAGAAGAGCAAAGATAGTCAATCCCGCGGGCTTCATTAACAAGCCGCTCAGAGAATCTGACCTCAAAACAACAATTGAATTTGCAATAAACTCAAAACAAAAAATGGTTAACAAAAACCTTAAAGGAGCATCTATAGGAAAAGTTCTAGGAGAAACATATAAACTAACACCTGCCGAAATCAGAGTCATGACTATGCTTATGGAGTATCCGGAGTTAAAGAGTACCGCCAACGCATTGAACATCTGCGTCTCGACTGTACGAACACACCTAAAACATATATATAGAAAAACAAACACCAACAGCAAAGTGATGTTACTACGTGAAATTGCGTCAGGACCAGTAGCCAAACTGATAAATAAACAATTGAATGGAAAAACTAATTTTAAGAATTGGGCCAATTTCACTGATAGCTGAATTACTGGATACACCAACAGCAAAAGAAATACTAAAGCATGTACCTTTCACTTCCATTGTGAATACTTGGGGTGACGAAGTCTATTTTGACACACCGATCAGCGCATCAAAAGAATTCGATGCAAAGGATATTATTGAAGCAGGTGAGCTTGCCTTTTGGGTAGAAGGAAGTTGTATTGCCATTGGTTTTGGCCCTACCCCTGTTTCACAGGGAAATGAAATCCGTCTGGCTGCACAAACCAATATATGGGGTCAATCTCTTACTGATGTGAAGTTGTTATCGAAAGCTAAAGATGGCGACCTGGTTAGTGTCGAAATATATGATGATCCTCTTCATTCCGATTAATCTACATTAATTATTTCAAAATCGTGTGTGATATTCGCTGTTGCACCCAGCATAATTGAGGCAGAGCAATATTTCTCTGCTGAAAGCTTGATGGCACGCTCAACCTGTTTTTGCTTAAGATTGTGGCCACTCACAACAAAGTGGAGTTGAATATCTGTAAATACCTTTGGGTCACTTTCTGCACGCTTTGATGTTATCTTTATTTCACAATCAGTTATATCCTGGCGTGACTTCTTTAAAATTGAAACAACATCATAGGTACTGCAAGCTCCCATACCGAGTATCAGCATTTCCATTGGTCTTGGACCAAGATTTCGGCCTCCTCCTTCTGCTGGGCCATCCATAATAACAGTGTGTCCACTTGATGCCCTGCCAATGAATGCCGCATTGCCTACCCATTTAATTTGTGTCTCCATTTACCTCTCCAACTGGTTGATTTACTAGAAAAAGAGTAACATAGTTCACCATTCACCAAGAACCCTTTTGAAGGGGAACTCTAAGACCATGTATCATTGAATTGGGAAAAGTGTTTATGAGTACTAATATCTATCAAACAATAGACAGGACAACTGAACACTTTCTTGAACATTGTCACCAAAAAGAATATCCCAAAAAAAGTATCATTATTAGAGAAGGTGACCCAAGTACAGATCTTTACTATATCATTAAGGGTTCTGTCACCGTTATTGTAGAAGATGTTAAGGGGAAAGAAATTGTCCTGGCATATCTCAACCCTGGAGATTATTTTGGGGAGATAGGTCTATTTGATGAAGAACATAAACGCAGTGCAATTGTCCGCGCCAAAACAAAATGTGAAATAGCAAAAATCAGCTACGAGCGCCTGAAATCACTTCAAGATCTTTTCCCTAAATTGTTGTTCGATATTGCCTCACAGCTTGCATTCAGATTAAGGAAGACCAGCCGTAAGGTTAGTGATCTGGCCTTTACAGATGTTCAGGGACGAGTCGCAAGGACATTGTTAGATCTGTGCAAAGAACCTGATGCCATGACCCATCCAGATGGTATGCAAATTAAAATAACACGTCAGGAACTTGGGCGTATCGTAGGCTGCTCAAGGGAAATGGTCGGGCGGGTACTTAAAAGTCTTGAGGAAAATCATCTAATTACGGCATCGGGCAAGACCATCGTTGTATATGGCACACGATAACAGGCCCCTTGACAAAACTCTGTACTAACAGGAAAATCCCGCTTCCGCGAGTTTCACAATATGGCTATGTAGCTCAGCTGGTTAGAGCACAGCACTCATAACGCTGGGGTCGGTGGTTCAAGTCCACCCATAGCCACCATACATTACCTTAATATCTTTAATCAATATACGCTTTCACCGGGTAGTAAAGTTCAAAATGCTAAATCTAGCGATACAATTAGCATGTAGTCTTATATAATTTTGATTGAAAATAAAACAAATTAAATAACCAGTGCATTTAGTGCATGATTATTTGGCGGTCAATTTATGGGAAAATATTTTAAAATTTATAAAAGTTATTTTGTCTATTCTTTAATTGTGTTTATCTCAACGGGTTGTCAATCTAGCTTTGGCCCCAAGACCTTGGAAAAAACCCACCCGGCCTACAATAAATCCATTTCTGAAACGCTAAGCGAACAAATGTTAATTAACCTTGTTCGATTGAGGTACCGTGAACAACCTGCATTTCTTGAGATTAGCAGCATTACTGTATCTCCAAGAATATCAACTTCAGCTCATGTTAATTCGAGTATTGATCTGGGACCTGGGGGTAACGTTATTCAACCAGGCATAGGAATTGAATATTCTCAAAGCCCAACTATTTCTTATACACCTCTTCGGGGTGAAGACTTCTTAAAAAGTGTTCTTTCATCAATATCACTTGAAGCCGTATTGGTTATGACCCAGTCTGGCTGGAACATTGAACGTGTGTTTGGCATAACGATAGAACGTATGAATGGCCTTTATAATGTACCCAGTGCTTCAGGTCCTACACCAGATCTTGAGCCAAAAAACTATGAAGATTTTGTACGTGCCCTGGAAATTTTTCGACACTTGCAAAGAGAAGGAATGATGGAAATTGGACTAAATATTCAGGTAGATAAAGTTGAGCATGTTGATAAGAAACAACCTGAATTGATCATGCAATTTTTCCCTGAAAATCGGCCGGAAAATATAGATCTTGAAAATGAAGGTAAGGAGCTTCAGTTACTATTGGGAATAACAGCTATTGATCATAAGGTCATCATCTCATCAGATTTTCTGAACAAATATCCCAACGTTATCAGTTTGCGTGTGCGTTCTGTTATGAGTGTGCTTTTCTATTTATCTCAAAATATCAAAGTTCCTGATGAGCAAAAGGAGACAGGTCTGGTTACAGTGACAAAAACTAAAGAGGGTAATGAATTTAACTGGGATAATACGCCTGCGGGGAAGCACTTCGTTATTTATTCAAGTAAAGAGCTCCCGGAAAATGCATATATTTCTGTCCCTTATCGCGGCTACTGGTTTTATATCGCTGATGACGATCTGCAAACAAAATCATCTTTTTTGCTTATACAACAACTTTTTAGTTTGCAAGCCGGGCAATCTGAGGCTAAAGGACCGACACTGACTTTACCTGTCGGTGGTCGTTAAAAATATATTTCCTTCGTATAACCGAGTAAAAAAGAATTCCTGATTATAAAAGCCAGTGTCCGCTTTCGCTGAATAGCAAACGCACAGTTGTGCTTATTTTGTGCCAGACTGAGGCAGGGGGTGAACCATAAGTGAACCCCTATTGAACAGGGTCTTAATACAGAAGGTGTACCATAAGTGACTGTTTTAGTTAATAGTCAATATTCTCGGTTCAAGCTCATAACGCTGGGGTCGGTGGTTCATAAGTAACTAAAAAAAACAACCGCTGATCAGGGACATCTTTTGTATTACATTAATCTTTTTATTCTCGAAGCAGCAGCTTGGTCCAATTCTTTTCTGACCTTCTCCGTCAGATAGCTTGCTTTAAATCCTTTCTGTTTGCATTCTTTAAGCAACCCTTTAATTTGTACATCAGCTTTATTTGCCTTCAATGACGCGATTAGCATATCAATTAATGTCTCTGACCATAGCGTCTTGGCTATTGTTTTATCATCTTCGCCCATGCTTTCCTCTCTTGTAAGCCAGTTTCCAAAATACCCATATAATATTTTATCATACCTTACCATCGACAAGACGAATATCCTGCCTTGGAAATGGAATGACGATGTTCGCCTCTTTCAATACAGAGTAGATTGCCTAGTTCACTCTATACATGACATGGTAATACTGCTTCGTCGAAACCCAGTAGCGAACACCAATAATAATAGCTGACTCACCAAACCGCTCAATACCGACCTGTGGTTCCGGGACTTTGACAACAGTAGTTGAACCTTCAAGTATCTTCAGGATTATTGCAACTACCTCCTCGGTATCACTCTCATAAGAAATACCTATTGATGCTTCAACAATCAAATTTGCATAGCTGTTATGTAATATCTCACCAATTATCCTGTTATTGGAGATCGTAATGCGCTCTCCATCCTCAGTAATCAGCCATGTATAAGCAAGTTTGATCTCCTCAACAATTCCAATAACATTCTGATTTTTTATCGTATCACCAACGACAAATGGCCTAGTCAGAATTATGGTAAGTCCAGAACCATAATTCGAAAGCGGGCCCTGTAATGCCAAAGCACTACCAAAGGCAACTGCACCCAATGCAGCAACAAGAGGTGTAATGGTTATGCCGAATTTTCCCAGGGCAACAATGACCACAAAAATAATAACAAGTGATTTGGCAATGCCCGCAAAGAATTTTGCCAGCGTAATATCCAGCTTTGCTCACTGACATAGATTCAGAACGATCCCGGCAACCCACCTGGAAATCTGCCAACCAATTAGCAGAATGATGATTGCACCGAATACCTGGAACCCATAATTCACGGCCAACTCGTTAAGAATATCAACTATAGTTTTGTATTTGCTGAATCTCCTGTTCCATATGCTTGCCTGTGTCTGATTTCAAGCATCAGAATACACTGATTGCAGAAGACTTAAAACTTAACCAAACCGCTTCACCAACATTGATTTTCATTTCATCAAGCGCTGCCTTCGTGATGATAATTTGAAATACCTCTCCTGCCTCAATGGTCACCTGTATCTGCCCATTGTCCTCATGTAACGACCTGATTTTGCCATGAAAACTATTACGCATACTCGATGAAAGCTGTTCTTTGGATAACACGATCTGCGTTGATTCAATCGCAATGTGTTCGCCATCTGTTAAATTCTCAGGGACATTTATCTTCAATTCTGCCGTTTCAAATATATTTTTGTCAGGAAGCAGTTTGCCCGAATACAAATTTACAATTGAAGATGGCACATAACGGCCTGCAAGCATGCTAAATATATCATCTGCCAATACTTGGGCACGTAATTGATCATGCGTACTGAAGATGACTGTTTGGTTGCCAGTTCGGCGATTATCAAGGATTAAATTCTCAAAATCCTTCACAAACCGCTTATCCAGATACGTGAATGGTTCATCAAGCAGAAGAACCTCTGCTTCTAACACCATCGCCCTGGCAATCGCAACTTTTTGTATTTCCCCGCCTGATAATTCATGTGCCCTGCGGGATGCCAGATCTCCAAGTCCTAACCTTTCAAACATCATCATGGTGCTTTGATATCTGTCTTTTTTATTAACACCTCTTAATTTCAATCCAAGTTCAACATTCTTCATTACTGTATCATTGAATAAATAAGGGTTTTGTTGGACATAAGCTATCCGCCTTCGTATGGCCGAAGTTGATTCATGCTCACAACGTTTTCCAAAAAACCTGACTTTGCCGGAGGAGGCTTTAAAAACAAAGGCCAGAATATTCAGCAAGGTGCTTTTCCCAGCACCATTCGGGCCCAAAAGTGCAGTTGTTTTATTTGCATGTATCTGGCATTGATCAATGTTCAATGCCACCAGGCCATCATATTCATATTTAACATCAATTAATTCGTATGCTGAATTCATTTTGAAAATCGCTGCAGTCTTTGCAGGAAAAAATTAACTATAAAAGCAATAATTAGTAGAAGAATTCCCAGTGCCATGGCAAATTCAAAATCACCTTTACTGGTTTCAAGCGCGATGGCTGTCGTCATGGTTCGCGTATAACCCTCAATATTTCCACCAACCATCATGGCAATACCGACCTCACCAATGGCTCTGCCAAAGGCCATTACAATCGCAGCCATCAGGGCAAACCTGATTTCTCCCACAAAAATAACACCACGCTGATAACGATCAGCACCCAGCGCCATGCTGGCAAGTTTAATTCTAGGATCTGCACTACTTGCAGCGACCACGACTAGATTTAATACGACAGGTGCTATCAGGATACACTGACCAATAATCATCGCTGAAGGTGTATATAACAAACCGAAACCACCAAGCGGTCCATTCCTTCCCAGAATACCGTAGAGCAATAAACCAACCACTACAGTTGGTAATGCCATCAATGTGTTTAAAATACTTTGTAACAATACCTTGCCTTTGAACTTTCTCGATGAAATTAACAATCCCAGAGGAACACAAAATATGGATGCAATAATTACAGATGCAAATGAAATCTTCAGTGAAGTGAAAACGACGAAATAAAGCTCATGATCAAATGCCAGGATTGATTTGACCGCGACAACGAATGCTTTTGTGAAATATTCCAAAATAAATGAGCTCAGTTATTTTTCAGTATTGAGATATTCTGGGTGCAAAACAGCTTATGCTATCATCATGATATAACTTCTATTTCCTTACTTCGCCACGGATTTTTCCTCGACAAATTATAATCTAAATAAACGTCCAGCATTCAAAGACAACTTTTACATCTGACCTTCCAGACATTGGTAAATGCCAAAAAAACCCAAACTGCACACAAATAATGGTTGCCAATAGCTTACATTTCCTTCTAAAACCTTCCAAGCTATTGTTAAATAAGTAATAATTATGCTGGAAATGCAGTACAAGACAGTGTAGTTTAGTTCACCCCCCTCTATTCATGAATATATTTTCACGAAACTGTATATGAGTCGTAAATTATTTATCCAGACAATGGGTTGTCAGATGAACGAGTATGATTCGGCCAAGATGTTTGATGTCCTTGCTGAATCTCATGGCATGATCAAGACAGACAAGCCCGAGGAAGCGGATATCATTCTGCTCAACACCTGCTCGATTCGTGAAAAAGCCCAGGAAAAAGTCTTTTCTCAACTAGGTCGCTGGCGACCATATAAAGATAATAACCCAGATTTGTTGATCGGCGTGGGTGGCTGCGTCGCAAGCCAGGAAGGTGCTGATATTTTTGAACGTGCCCCCTATGTCGACATAATATTTGGTCCACAAACATTACATCGTCTTCCGGAGATGGTTGAAGATGTAATGAAAAATAAAAATCCGGTCATAGATATCTCCTTCCCCGAGATAGAAAAATTTGATTGTTTACCTGCGGCGCGTGCAGAAGGTCCGACTGCTTTTGTTTCCATTATGGAAGGATGCAGCAAATATTGTACGTTCTGTGTTGTACCTTATACACGTGGTGAAGAAATTAGCCGAACATTCGACGATGTTATCAATGAGGTAGTTGAACTTGCAGAGCAAGGCGTCCGGGAAATTAATTTGTTAGGCCAGAATGTAAATGCCTACAGAGGTGAGATGCATCAGGGCGGAACTGCGGATCTTGCGCTGCTGATCGAATATGTTGCAGTAATTGAAGGCATAGAGCGTATTCGCTATACGACATCTCATCCTGTTGAATTCTCGAATAGATTGATTGAGGCCTATGCAAAGGTACCTGAGCTGGTAAACCATCTACACTTACCTGTTCAAAGTGGCTCGGATCGTGTACTTGGTCTGATGAAAAGAGGACACACCACACTGGAATATAAATCCAAAATACGAAAATTGCGCAAAATCAGGCCCGATATCAGTTTATCTTCAGATTTTATTATTGGTTTTCCTGGCGAAACTGACGATGATTTTGAGGCAACCATGAATTTGATCGCCGAAATTGGCTTTGATCATTCATTCAGCTTTATTTACAGCAAGCGCCCAGGAACCCCAGCATCTTCTTTCAATGATGATGTTCCAATGGAAACAAAAAAAGAACGTTTGAGTATCCTGCAAACCAGGATCAATGCGATGGCAATGGAAATTGGTCGTAGCATGGTCGGCAAAACAGAACGGATTTTAGTCGAAGGGTTTTCCAAAAAGAATGTCTATGAACTACGAGGGAAAACTGAAAATAATCGTACTGTGAATTTTGTTGGGCCAAAATCACTCATCGGTGAATTTACTGACGTGCTAATTACAAAAGCACTGCCAAATTCTTTACGAGCCGAATTGCAACAAACACCCGACCGTACGTCTGAACAACCTTTACAACAATCAGCTCTTTAAACTACTTGAACGCTTCACCTGATACCTTACATACAAGATCAACAGATCTTCATCTGGAACCGGCAGACAACAACCGCCTGGCAAATCTTTGTGGCCCATTAGACAAAAATCTGCGGCATATTGAAAGAAGGATGGGTGTTGAGATTAATAGCCGGGGAAATGCTTTTCACATTATCGGTACAAAAAAATCTGTTAATATTACAGAACATATCTTGCAATCACTCTACGAGATGACAGCAACGGAAACGCTGTCACCTGAGAAAGTACATCTTCACTTACAAGACACAAGCATCGACCAGGAAGTTGATGAAGATGAAGATTCTGAGTCAAACATTAAAACAGAGCATGGTGTCATCAGAGGAAGAAGCCCAAACCAACGGCACTATTTAAGAAATATTACCAACCATGATGTGAGTTTTGGCATTGGTCCGGCAGGTACCGGTAAAACCTATCTTGCAGTTGCCTGCGCTGTTGCTGCCCTGGAACAGGATCGTGTACGTCGTATTGTTCTGGTACGTCCTGCGGTTGAGGCCGGTGAAAAACTCGGTTTTTTGCCTGGAGATCTTACTCAGAAGATCGACCCATATCTACGACCGCTCTACGATGCCCTATATGAAATGTTGGGCTTCGAGAGAGTAGCCAAATATATAGAACGTAATGTCATTGAAGTTGCGCCTCTTGCCTTTATGCGCGGACGGACACTCAATGAGTCTTTTGTGATTCTGGATGAAGCCCAGAACACAACGATTGAACAGATGAAAATGTTTCTTACCCGCATTGGTTTTGCATCAACTGCTGTTATCACCGGTGATATTACCCAAATTGATCTGCCTCGTGGTAAGGATTCAGGCCTGCGCCATATAATAGATGTCCTCAAAGAGGAAGACGACATTAGTTTTACCTTCTTCAAGTCGAGAGATATCGTTCGACATCCGCTTGTCGCTAAAATATTGAATGCTTACGAAAGACATGAGCAAAACAATCAACGCTAATGACCATTGAAGTAGACGTGCAATACGCAATAAAAGAAATGTCTGATTTACCTGACGAGAAACAATTCAGATATTGGACGGAAACAGCATTAGAAAATCTGAAAGAAAATGCTGAATTAACCATACGCATCGTCGATGAGGCGGAAGGGACTCAACTTAACGAACAATGGAGAAAATCCAAAGGCCCCACAAATGTGCTATCTTTTAGAAATGAAGGGATTTCAGGAATTGCACCGGATTTGCTTGGTGACATCGTTATTTGTGCCCCTGTGATAGCACGCGAGGCAAAAGAACAAAACAAGAGTAGTCATTCACATTGGGCACATATGGTGATACACGGTGTTTTGCATCTAACTGGTTTTGATCATATCGATCCTGAAGAGGCTGATCGTATGGAAAGCCTAGAAATAAATATTCTTGAAAAACTGAATTACAAAAACCCGTATCTCAGCACTCGGATCAAACAACTCAAACATGGATAACCCATGAGTAAAAGTAAATCTGACAGTCGTTGGTCAAACTACCTGCAGAAAATCACAGCCATCTTTTCAAGCAAACCTGCAGACAGGCATGACTTGATCGAACTATTGCGCGAATCAGAAACCAGGAACCTGCTGGATCATGATGCATTGACGATGATTGAAGGGGCGATGCAAGTATCTGAAATGCAGGTTCGAGACATTATGATTCCACGTGTACAAATGATCGTGGTCAAAAATGATGCGGATCCTGAAGATATTCTGGCAACAGTTATTGAATCAGGCCACTCAAGATTCCCCGTGATAGGTGGTGACACCGATGAAATTTCAGGTATTCTTCTGGCCAAAGATTTATTAAATTATTTTTCAGATCATGATAACAGTGAATTTAATATTAAAGACATGATGCGCAGAGCGATTTATGTCCCCGAAAGTAAACGTCTGAATGTTCTGTTAAGAGAATTCAGATCAAACCGTAATCACATGGTAATTGTTATTGATGAATATTCCGGTGTCGCTGGTCTCGTCACCATGGAAGATGTAATCGAGGAGATCGTGGGTGAAATTGAAGACGAACATGACATAGATAATGAAGATCAGATCAAACCACACGGACGTAATCGCTATACTGTCAAGGCCTTGACACCGATCGAGGAATTTAATGATTTTTTTAACACACAACTAAGTGATGATGAATTCGATACTATAGGCGGGCTAGCTCTAAAGGCATTTGGTCATGTGCCAAAGCGTGGTGAAAGTATTGAGCTTGAGGGTTTTAATGTTAAGGTGTTGCGCTCGGATAAAAGAAGAATTCATTTGATGCGCATGAACCAGATTGAACAATATTTATCTGACACTGATTCAGTGCCGCCTGAATAAATTATTTTCAACATTTATAACTAAGCAACCATTTGCATACTGACACGCGAAAACGATTGCTCCTGAAAGTCACCACCTGTTTCCTGTCAGGCGCACTTTTACCTTTGGCCTTTTCACCCTATGATTATTCTGCTATCGCTATCCTGTCACTAGCGTATCTTTTTTATACCGTGCTGAACAGCACCCCCAGAGATGCAGGACTATTTGGATACGCCTTTGGCTTTGGTATGTTTGCTATAGGCGTGAACTGGCTACACATCAGCATAAATATATTTGGTGGCATTAATCTGGCCGGTGCGATAATTATTACCCTTGCATTAGTCGCATTCCTTTCGCTATACCCTGCCTTGGTAACTTATGTGTATCAACGTTTTTTTGGGAACAAAGGCATTGTTACTTTTATCATTGCCATACCAGTACTATGGATTTTGGCAGAATTGATTCGCGCCAGTATTTTCACCGGATTCCCATGGTTGAATATTGGTTATAGTCAAATTGACACACCACTATCC